>JADDPP010000458.1 GCA_016781845.1 Rubrobacter sp. | reverse complement strand
CTCCGGTCGTTCGGTCGGCTCGTCGTCGGTCGGCAGGCGCCCGTAGGCCCACCAGCAAAAGGTGAACGCGCAGCACGCCAGCTGCCAGTGGCGGCGGATGGCGTGGTCGCTTCTGACCTGGTAGGCGCTCCAGCCCAAAGCGTGCTTGACCTGCTTGTAGCTCTGCTCCACCCACATCCTCAAGCCGTAGAGCTTCACCACCTCCGACACGCTCGCCGAGCCGAGATCACCGCCGCCGGTCGCCCGCTCGGAGCCGGGGGCAGGCAGGTTGGTGGTCAGGTACCAGGTGGCCAGATCCGGCAGCTTTGCGGGATCGGTGCTGACCACGAGCGCCCTCTTCGCCCGCTCCTTACCGTAAGGTCCTGCCTCCACCTCCAAAGCCCACCACTCCTCCCGATGTCCGTCCCGGAAGGTGCGCACCACCTTCTCCCATTCCCCCGGCTCTTGCGCACTTTCCCATCCGGCTGCCAGGGCAGCCTCCCACAAAGCGCCGATCGTGCCCTCCAGATGCCACCAGCAGTGCGACTTCTTGAGCGCCAGCACGTAGCCGATCCCCAACTTCTCCAGGGAACGCTTGAACTCCCGATCCTCGCCGTAAAAGGAGTCGGCGACCACCGCCCTGAAGGGGACGCCCATCTCAACCGAACGCTTCACCAACTGGCGCGCTATCTTCAGCTTGGTGCGAAACTTCGGGTCGTTCTTGCCGCCTTCGAAGTGGTGCGCCGGCGTGTAAGGCTCGACCTCCAGCGGATAGTACACTCCCTCATCCGCCCACAGGCTCGTAACGCTCACCACCCCGTTGTCTGTCTTGCCTATGTTGGCCAGCCACTGCCTGCCCACGTGGGCGGTATGCTTGCCCCACTTGCGGTCCCCGTGCTCATCTATTACCAACACGCCCCTCTCGTTCGGAGCGGTCGCGGGGTCTTCGAACAACAGCTCGAGGCGGCGCCTGTTGAGATCCTCTGGGTCCCACCCGGACTCGGAGAGGAACCACTGCAGGCTTTGGGCCTCCTTGCGTTGCGCCCCCACGACGGGCTCGGTGTTGGCAAGAGCGGTCAGCGTCTTGTTGCGCTCGGCGGGCAGCAAGAGTCCCTCCAGGTAGCGCCTGAAACCCTCGCGTTGAGCGCGAGCACGACGAAAGAGGTCGTCGAAGCGGGCGGCGTACTCCTCAAGCGGGCCGGGGGACGGGGCCACGGGCAGTCGTCTGGTCATGGCGGCACCTCCTTGTGCGCCACCATTTGAGCACGGTTCGTTACCTACTTCAACAAACTACC
>JADDPP010000189.1 GCA_016781845.1 Rubrobacter sp. | reverse complement strand
CAATTCAGGGCGATTTCAGAGTTCACATTGGTAGAAGTAGACAGATCGCGCAGACGTTGCGTGCAACGTCTCTACAGCCGTTATCCTGCTTCATGCACTCATGTAGCCGCCAGGCATCTGTCGCGCTGGGTGGCGTCTGCAGGGCCGAGCCCTCCATGCTTCAGGACTTATCACTACATAGCTGTGTCCGGCTCGCTTGCCTGTTATACTCAGCGCTGATACGCGAGGTTTGGTGGTTCCGGCGTACATGGAGCCTCGACCGGATGCGAGCGCAGACCGCAGAGGAGCCGACGGTGGAGGGCCCCACAGCTCACAGCCTATCCGTCAAGCACTATAAGCAGGAGGCTATAACACATGTCCACAGGGGATATCTATCCGACAGGACCTGGCGGAGGACCGTATGCTGCGGGGGGCGACCGCGAGGCGACCTTTGGAGATCTGGCCAGGGTCCTTACGGCGCCGGCGGATGTGATGGCGCGGGTGGCACGCCAGAGGAAGGTTGTGCTGGGCCTTGCGGTGGTCGCGTTGTTAGCGGGTATCGGTCTGATCAGTTCCCTTATCGGCATTGCCACCGGCGCTGCGAGGAACGCGCTGGACTCGCCACAGCTTCGGCAACTACCGCCGGAAACAAGGCAGTTCGCTGAGAACATCGGCGCGGTTTCGTCTCCCATCGGCGCCGTGCTTGGGCCGTTTATCCTGTGGTTGCTGATCTCGGGGTTGGTGTATCTGGCAGCGCGCGTGTTCGGCGGTCGCGGGCCCTTCGCGGCAATGCTGGCCGTCGCCGGGGTCGCACTGATGCCGATGGTGCTTTCCAGTCTGGTCGGACTCCTGCTTTCGGCTCTGGGCGCACTCGTTGGGGCTAACGCTGGTGTTGCCGCCCTGCTCGGGCTGGTGAACTTTGTCGTTAGTTTGATTGCCCTTGTCGGGGTGTTCGCTCTCGTCATTATCGGGACGCGGTTCGCACAGGGGCTTACGTACGGACAGTCCGGCGGCGCGTGCGCACTGTCGTGCGGCGGCTGCGTAGGGCTCGTCCTGCTGCTGTTCATAGTTCTCGTCGCGCTTGTCGGAGGACTCGCCGCCGCGTGATCCTGTGGTCCCGCCATCTCTCTATCCCAATTCCGCGTCACCTGGCTGGGCGGCTACATGCACGACGCCGTTTGTAATGATCTGGTAGCTCGCAGGGAGCCAGGAGCGGATGGCGGGTGGCCCTGCTCGCAAATGCCTCGCTCTACACGTCCTGCGCCAGTTTGTAGTCCGTGGGCTTCGGTCGAGCTGCCCTCCTGTGTCTCGTTTTTCAACCGGCCTCTTGCCGCCTATAATGGAAGTAGGGACAAGACGTAACATATAACCGGCATGCACCGCTGGCGAGGAGAGCATACTTGGAAAGCGCGAACCAGTATCAACCCGTACAACCCGTACCCTCGCCGCAGCGGCGCGGCAACAGGGGCTGCATCTGGGCCGCCGCGATCCTGGGAGGTCTCGGGCTGCTCACCCTCCTCGCTCTTGTGTTCGCGATCGCGACCATCGGCGGTAGCTCGGGCGGCAGCGCCGCGCCGGTGACGTGGGACGAGCAGTTCGTCTCCGGTACCGGGACTGATAAGATCGCCGTCCTGCCGGTCGAAGGCGCTATCGGAGACGGCGGCGGGGGCGTACTGGGGGGGCAGGGCGCGACTCCCGAAAACCTCAACAGCCAGCTGATGCAGGCCGCCGAGGATGACAGTGTGCGCGCTATCGTGATCGAGGTGAACTCCCCTGGCGGTGGCGTTGTTGCGAGCGACCAGATGTACCGCGACATCCTCGACTTCAAGCGGGAGACCCGCAAGCCGGTCGTCGTCTCGATGGGCGATACTGCGGCTTCTGGCGGCTACTACATCTCGATGGCCGCGGACAGGATCGTCGCCAACCCGGCAACTATCACTGGCTCGCTCGGCGTCATCCTTTCTTACCTCAACTACGAGGACGCGGCGAAGAGGCTGGGGCTGAAGCAGGTCGTTATAAAGAGCGGCCCGTACAAGGACATCGGCTCCCCGACACGCGACCTCACTGCCGAGGAGCGGCGGATACTGCAGGACCTGATTGATGACTCCTACAACCAGTTCGTGGAGGTGATTGACGCTGGGCGTGCTGGGCTGACGAGGGAGCAGGTGCTGCCGCTCGCGAACGGTCGGATCTACTCCGGCAAGGACGCGAAGGAGGTCGGACTGGTTGATGTTCTGGGCGACCTTGACACCGCCGCGGGGGAGGCGAGGAAACTCGCGAAGCTGGACGAGGCGACGGTGGTGCGGTATGAGCAGACCCCCGGATTCTTGAGCCTGCTGACCTCGCGACTCCAGCCGCAGGAGCCGGAAGCGCTTACGGTGCTCAAGGCTGCTGGATTTGACCCGTCTCCTCGGCTGGAATACATGTACAGGCCGTAAGGGAGCGCGAAGTTGCGGCTACACGACATCTGTACCGGCATGGCGCGCCGTGCTCGTATCCTTACATCAGCCTCGCTCTCTGACTTCAGATCATGAGGACTGCGCCGAGGGAGCGGCTGGACCCGCGCGCGAAGCAGTTGTGGCGGGTGGAAGGGGCGATTACATCGGCCTTCCTGCTTCTGCCCGCGGCAGGCGCGACCCTCTTCCTGTCCCGCGTTGTGGAGGCGCCCACATACCTCGCCGCGCTCCCTGGTCTGCTCTGGCTGCTGGTGGCCGTCTTGCTAGTGCTCGTCGCGCCGGGAGTGCGCTGGAGTCGGTGGCGTTACGAGATTCTCGAGACGGAGGTTGATCTGCAGCGCGGTGTGCTCTTCATCACGCGCACGCTCGTTCCTCTCGCGCGGGTGCAGCATGTGGATACCCAGCAGGGGCCCATCGAGCGCGGGATGGGGCTGGCCTCGGTCGTTTTCTATACGGCAGCCGGGCCGAACCGGATACCGGCGCTAGCGGTTCAGCGGGCGGACGAGGTGCGCGACCGCATCGCGGAGTTGACACGGGTGCGAGATGAGCTCTAGCGCAGAGCCGCAACGCCTGCATCCCGTCGCGATGTTGCTCGACCTGCTCAGGAGCATACGGGGATGGTTCAGTGTCACCTCTCTCCCCTGGCTCTTCGTGGCGTTCCGCGATGGCATTGACCTCTCCAGCATAGGCTTCCTGCTCGTCCTGATCGTAGTCAGCGTGGTCGCCTCGGCCGTATGGGGTATGCTCTCATGGCGCGCGACTCTGTACAGCATCGAGGGCAACTCGTTCCGCTTCAGGCGCGGCGTACTCGGGAGGAACGAGCGCACCATCCCGCTCGATCACATCCAGTCCGTTGACATCGTCCAGGGCGTGATCCAGCGGATCTTCAACGTGGTGGAGGTGCGCATCGAGACCGCGGGAGGCGGGGGGAGCGGGCGCGGAGAGGCGGATGTTTCGCTTCCAGCCGTTTCCCGCCCGGTGGCTGCAGAGCTGCAGCGCAGTCTCGCGCCGCGGCGCGGCGGAACCGTTGCGGTAGCCCAGCCCGACGCAGGCGTTCTCACCGTAGAGGTGCCCGAGGCTCCACAGCCGGTGCTTATCCGGCGGCTCAGCATGGGTAGGCTCCTGCTCGCGGGCGCCACGTCCGGGCAGATCGGCATTGTGCTGCCGCTTATCGCCACGTTCTCGCAGCTCTTCGACGACGTGCTGACTCCCGAGTTCGTGATGCGGTTCGCGCAGGAACAGGGCTGGCTGCCAAACTCCGTCGCTGTCGCCGTGCTGCTGGCATTCGGAGTCCTGCTGCTGGCGTGGCTCATCGCTATAGCGGGCGCAGTGCTGGCGTTCGCGGGGTTCACGCTCTCGCGCGAGGGTGATAGCTTGCGTATCCAGCGTGGCCTGATCGAGCGGCGCGAGGTGACCATCCCCATCAACCGCATCCAGGCTGTGCAGACGGTGGAGAACATCTTCCGGCAGCCATTCGGGATGGTGCTGGTCAGGATGGAGAGCGCCGGTTACGGCGCGAACGCAGGCGTCTCTACCACGCTGTTCCCGCTCCTAGCGCGCGCGGAGGTGGAATCCTTCCTCAAAGCGGCGGCCCCGGAGTTCGCCGTCTCGCCCCCGCTGCAATCTCTTCCCAGGCGTGCCCTGAGACGGTACGTGATTCGGTCCGCCCTTCCCGCGCTCCTGCTCGCGGCGCTGGCTGTGTCGCTGCTGGTCTGGCGGGGCCTGTCTGAGCTCGCAATCGTGCCGCTCTCGCTGGTACTCCTCGGGGGGGCGTACGGCTGGCTGCGTTTCAAGGGTGTGGGGTGGTCGGTTGACCGAGACCATCTCGTAGTGCGCTATCGTACTCTGGCCCGTACAATGGCTATAGCTCCCCGCCGTCGTCTGCAATCGCGCAGCTTCGCCCAGAGCCCGTTTCAGCGGCGGGTCGGACTCGCGACTTTCAGCGCGCAAGTCGGCCGCGGCCTCAATCTGGAGGTCGTGGACATGGAGGCAACCGACGCCGAGGACGCGCTCTACCGGCTTGGACCCACCTCTGCCCCTTCGCAACACTGACAACGGCTTGGTATTCCTCCAGGCATCAGGGCGCGGGGGATGATTGTTATGCGGCTCTGCGTGAGATGAGTGGCACGGGCAGTTGGCGAGAGCGCCACCAGCAGTCCCACCTGCCCCCTCTGAGCAGCACCCCTCGCACGCCGGACCCAGACCACCTCATCCCCGCCTGCTGGACTCGCATCCCCACCATGTGCCGGTTGACGCTCTGTGTAGTACCACTGCCTACCGGTAGACCGCCAACTCGGTACTCGTCGTAGCGTATCCTGCCCGACTGGTTGCGGAGGTGCCTCAACCGCTCTCCCACGCCTGGGAGTGCCACGAGCATCAGCAGCCCCTGTGTGTAGGGCTCAACACATTCCGCAAGATGCTTGTTTGTCACCACGCCTCCGTTAGACAGGAAGGGCGCAGATCGAGGGGGTAACTGCACCTTCGGCCCGATTTGTGCGGTGCGTGGTACTGCGTGAAGGTATTGAATGCCACAAATGCCTGTAAATATGTGGACTTACGCAAGGAGTGAGGTATCCAAATTGACAGAAACTCTAACTGTCTACTACGACTACCGCTGACCGTTTGTGCATCAAGCA
>JADDPP010000154.1 GCA_016781845.1 Rubrobacter sp. | reverse complement strand
TGGTCCCGGCATCGGTGAGCGGCTGAACCTGGCGACGACCGACGGGCAGGCGAAGCCGTTCGTCCGTGCCGGTCGCATCACCTTCGAGGCCGACGGCCAACCGGTCACCCTGTCGGTCTTTAAGGACGTCGAGCGGGGCCGGTTCTACCTGCCGTTCCGGGACGGCACCGCCGGCCGAGAAACCTACGCCCTCGGGCGCTACCTCGACCCCCAAGCCCGACCGGACGGCACCCTGGTGGTCGACTTCAACTACGCCTACAACCCCTACTGCGCCTACGGCGAAGGGTGGAGCTGCCCAATCCCGCCGGCAGAGAACGTCATTCCTGTCCGGATCGAGGCGGGGGAGCGGGCCTATCCGGACCCTGAGACTGAGCCGGTCCTTCCCGCGGCCGCCGGCCACGTGCATCGGTAGGGTCGGCGCGGAAGTCGCCACCTGGGCGAGGAGAACGGCCGTCGTCGCTGGTGTCGGCCTCGGCCCGCCCGCACGATTTCTTGTCTAACTTGACCAACAACTCTAGTATTACCGTCGGCGGGAACCGTGGTCCGCCGACGACGGATGGAGACAACGATGGCGACACAGGTCCAGACCGACCGGTTGACGGAGACGCTGCGGACGATCCGCGGCACCTTGGAGCAGGCCGTGGAGCCGCCGATCTCGACCTACCGGGCGACCACCCGCCTGGTGGACGGGCTGCGCTCGGAGACGGAGGTGGGGAGCCACGCGGTGACCTCGGACCAGGCCGCCCCCTTGGGCGAGGACACGGGGCCGAGCCCAGTGGAGCTGGTGCTGGCGGCGCTGGGCGCCTGCCAGGAGGTCGTCTACGGCGTCCACGCCCGGCTGCTGGGCATCCCCCTGGAAGCGGTGACGGTCACGGTCGAGGCCGAACTCGACCCGCGGGGCTTCTTCGGGGCGGCCGAGGTGCCGGTCGGCTTCCGCCGGGTCACCTCCATCGCCGACATCCGCTCCTCGGCCCCGCCCGAGCAGATCGCACGGCTGGTGGAGATCGCCGACGCGCGTTGCCCCGTCTCGGCGATCCTGCGGGAGCCGGTGCCTATGGAGAACGGCTACCTGCTCAACGGCCAGGTGCCTGA
>JADDPP010000107.1 GCA_016781845.1 Rubrobacter sp. | reverse complement strand
GTGGAACGTACGTGCTCGCCACCTCCGCCCTGGATGCGGGCGTACGGCGGTTCGTGCTCGGCAGCAGCCTCGACCTGTTCGACCGGTTGCCGGCGCGGTGGGACGTGACGGAGATGTGGCGTCCTCGCCCAGAGCCCCGTATCGAGCACCTGCGGGTATGGCTGGCCGAGCTCTCCGCGCGCGAGGTCACGCGAGCCTCAGACGGGCACGTTACCTGCCTGCGCTTCGGGCATCCGGTGGACGGCGCCGAATCCGCCTCGCTCCCCTACGATCCGCGCTGGCTGCACGTGGAGGACGCGGTCGAGGGAGTGCGGCGGGCGCTGGTATTCGAGCCTCCGGGATGGTCCGTGTTTCACATCACCGCCGCGGGCCCGCACGCAAGGGTGCGCCTGGCCGCAGCGGGGAGTGAATCGTTCGGGTATCGGCCCGCGCACGACTTCTCCGATAGCTGGCGGGCGCACGCGGCGCGAAACCAGGCACGCAGCCCTGCGGAGCGATCTATGGAAGAGGTGCTCGCTCCGACATCACCTGTCCAGTCGCGCCCGATCCGGAAGATCGTCATCTTCGGTGCGGGAGGCCCCCTGGCAGCGGCCGCGGCAAGCGAGCTCTCGCCTCACTATACGCTGCGTCTGACGGATGTAAGGCCGATCGCGGAGATCGCCGCAGCGGGGCCGCGCCCCGATCAGAATCCCGGCGCACCGGTGCCGGCGCCGCTCGGCGCGCCGCACGAGTGCCGGGTCGTCGACGTGACGAGCGCTGCCCAGGTAATGTCCGCGTGCGAGGGCATGGACGCGATCATCAACTGCACCGTCATAAGGCGTGATCAGGACCGCGCGTTCCAGGTCAACACCCTGGGCGCGTACAACGTCATCCGCGCCGCCGTGGCGCACGGCATCCGCCGGGTCGTGCATACGGGCCCTCAACTGGTCACGCTCCACGGAGAGGTGGACTACTCGGCGGATTACGACATTCCCGCCGATGCACCACCGCGTCCCGGCCGCCACCTGTACGGCCACAGCAAGTACCTCGGCCAGGAGATCTGCAGGGTCTTCGCGGATTACTACGGCCTGGAGATCCCCGTGCTGCTCTTCAGCGAGTTTATTCAGCCGGAGACGGGGCAGCCGCGTCCGCTGTACCCGTTCGCGGTGTCGTGGCGGGACGCGGCGAGGGCTATCCGCCGCACGCTCGAGATACCTGCATTACCTTCACCGTACGAGGTGCTACACGTGAACGCCGAGCTGCCGCATGGCAAGTACACCAACCGGAAGGCGAAGGAGGTTTTGGGCTGGCGGCCGCTGGACGATCTGCGCCACATGTGGAGCGACACCGACTAGCCTCTGAGGGTAGAGCCCGCGCCGGCTCGTCACTGGTTCTTGCAGAGAGAAGAGAGATGTCTGGGAAGCTACGCATCACCGAGGTCGAGCGCATCGTGGTGGACGTGCCGTTCACGCCGCGCTGCCAGCCGTGGAACGCGCTCCTCGTCGGGCAGTGGCGCGTCGTCGAGGTCATCCGGGTGACGACCGATGCGGGCATAGCCGGTTACGGCGAGACGGTGCTGTACTACACCTGGGGACGAGTCTCGGACGAGGCGATCGAGCGGGTCCGTGGTGGTAATCCCGCCGACTTCCTGGGCGACGACTCGCTCGGCGCGGGGCTGCAGATGGCGCTCTACGACGTAGTCGGCAAGGCGCTGGAGGTCCCTGTCTACAAGCTGCTGAACCTGCCGCGCGTGCGGGAGTGGTGCCCGATCGCTTGGTGGAACACGAAGATGCCCCCGGAGGTGTTGGCGGAGGAGGCGAAGGAAGCGTTGGCTCAAGGGTACACGGCGCACAAGTTCAAGGCGCGTCCGTGGTTCGACGTGTACGCCCAGGTCGAGGCCATCGGTGAGGTGACGCCGCCGCACTACAGCCTCGACATGGACTGGAACAGCATGCTCTTGAACGCCGGGAACGCCGCGCGGGTGCTCGCGGAGCTGGACAGGTACGAGCGGGCCGCCATCTACGAGTCGCCGATCATGCACCGCGACGTGGAGGGCAACCGCAGGCTGCGGGAGAAGACGACCCGCCCAATCGCAGTACATTTCGGCGACCTGTCCTTCTCGACGGCCATCCGCGAGGAGGTCTGCGACGGCTTTGTCGTCAGCTGGGAGGGAGTGTCGGGCCTCCTACGGCAAGGAGCGCTGGCGGGCGCGTTCGAGAAGCCGTTCTGGCTGCAGATGGTCGGGACTGGGCTCACCACCGCGCTGGCCGCCCATCTGGGCGCAGTGCTGCCGTTCGCGCAGTGGCCCGCGGTTACGTGCCTGAACAACTACGCGGACGATCTGCTCGTCGAGCCCCTCACGATCGGGGGCGGCTACCTGAAGGTGCCGGAAGGACCGGGACTCGGCGTCGAGGTCGACGAGAGCGCGCTGGTGCGTCACGCGATGCAGCCGCCGTACAGGATCGAGTACCCGAAGGCGCTGCTGTCGGTCGTGTGGCCTCACGGCCGTGTGATGCACTACGCGAGCATGGAGCAGTGCTGGGCGGACTTCCTGTCGGGAAACCAGCCGGTGCAGGCGCACGGAGTGACGCTGGAGGTGCGCCCGGACGATGGCTCCGGAGCCTGGGCGGAGTTGTACGCGCGGACGGAGCGCAACCCGGTGCGCGATCAGCGCCAATGAGGGGGGCATCTCACCGGGTCTTCGCCATAGCCTACATCGTGGACTCCCTCGGGCCATGCTGGACGGTCGCTATCCCATTCCTACTGCACCGCGCCGCGGCATGCAACGGGCCATACCACCTCGACCGTGTCGTTCCTGACTCCAACTATCTGGTTGAAGAGGTTGGTGACGACACAGCAATGATTGGGAATAACTGTCACCCGCTCGCCGATCTCAGGCTTGCGAGGGCACCCCGAGAAATCGACGTGGCCGTGTTCCTCGGACAGGGTATAAACCCGAGCTTCCGGGTACTCCAGGATCAGACCGTGACCCTCCAGGTCGCGGACATCCGACGAGAAGGCCTTGCTGCCGCCGTCGAGGATGCCACGATCGGTCGTGGGCCGGCTGACGATGGTCGTGATGACCTTGAAGGCACAGTCCTCCAGCCGCATGACGCCGGAACGTAACGCGTGGCGGTCGCCATAGACGTACTCCCCGGCCCGGTGCTCCGTAACCTCCGCGTGGGTGTGGACCCGCCACATGCATGCCGTGCCTCCACCGGTGACCCGCTCGACCGGGATGCCGTGCGAGGCGAGTAGGGCCTTCGTCTGGCGGACGAACGGGTCGGTGTGCTCGTTGTTCGGATAGGTCATCAGGCCACCGAATCGCAGGCCCGGTGAGCGCGCGATTACCCGCGCCAGCTCCGCCGCCTCTCGGGGCGACTGGACGCCGCAGCGCCCCATGCTCGTGTCGCACTCCACCAGCACGGGAAGGGTCAAGGCTTCCCGTCGCATGATCGACGAGAGGCCACGCACGACTACCTCGGAGTCCGCCGTGACGCTGATCCGCGCCCAACGCGTCAGCGTTGCCAGGCGCTCTAGCTTGCTCCCCCCGACGATGTTGTAGGGGACAAAGATGTCCTCGATGCCTGCCCCCGCCATTACCTCGGCCTCGCCCAGCTTCTGGCAGGTGATCCCCACGGCGCCCGCATCGATCTGCATGCGGGCGATCTCCGGGATCTTGTGGGTCTTGATGTGGGGACGGTTCGCAATCCCGTGCCGGTCCAGGTAGGCTTGAAATCGGGCGATGTTTGCTTCAAGCCTGTCCAGGTCTACAACGACAACAGGTGTCTCCAATTCGTCGATGCGCATGCTTGTTCCCTCCCAGAACCTCGAGCCTGGCACAGCAGGCAGGATTCGACATGTCGTTGAGCCAGGCGGCGAGTGGTGTCAGTCGGTCACCGGACTGCCGCCATTGGTCTCCTGCTTTCCGGTCCAAGCCCGGCGGAGCAACCGGAGCCAGTTGCCGTGCAGGATGGCGGCGATGTCCGGGTCGCCGTAGCCTCGCTCCGCGAGCAGTCCGCCCAACTTTTGCAGATCGGCGATGGTGTCGAGGTCGCGGGGAGACTGCTCCCGGCCGAAGCCGCCATCCAGGTCGGTGCCTATAGCCGAGTGGCGGCTGCTGCCGGACAACTGGCATATATGATCTATGTGGTCTACGACGTCGGCGATAGCTACCCGCTCGTTCGTCGTGACGCCCAAGACCCAGCCCGACTGCAGCATCCAGGCGTCGAGCGCCGTGCCGATCACGCCGTCCCGCTCGATGATAGCCTGCAACTGGTCGTCGTCGAACTGCCGCTGATGCGGGACCAAGGCCCGGCAGTTGTTGTGGCTGGCGAGCACAGGTCCGGCGTACACTTCCAACGCCTGCCGGAAACCCTGGTCGGAGAAGTGGGTCAGGTCCAGGATGACTCCCAGGCGCTCCATCTCGGTGAGCAACTGCGCGCCTAGCCCCGTCAGGCCCATCTCCGTGCCCGTTCCACCGGCATAGCGGCCAGGACCGTAGTGGGCCGGCCCGATCAACCGCACTCCCGCCTCCCACCAGTCCCGCAACTCTCCGGGCGTCAGGATCGGGTCAGCGCTCTCCATGCTGATGACGAAGCCGGGCGGGGGGCTAGAGGTGGGTTCGGCATCCGCGTCCGCGTCCCACGCCTCCCACTCCGACATGTGGCAGTCCAGCCCTTCCACGTCGGTAATGATGCGAACGTGCTCTTCCTGCTGCAGTGCGCGGTAGTAGGCGAGCTGGCCCCGAGCGACACCGTAGGCCTGGGCCGGAGATGGGTAGTCGATATCCGGCTCGGCTCGCCCCGTCGAGCGCGCCAGCAGTGTGGCGAAGCAGAGGGCGACCCGTCCCCGGCGCAGTTCGGGCAATGCCACGGTGCCTTGGCCGCGCCCCGATCCAGCGATCTTCAGCTCCCGCGTCCGGGTCGTGTGGGCGGAGCACAGCAGGTCTCGATTCCACTGGAGCGCGTTCCACGCCAGGTCCAGGTGAGCGTCAATAATGACCATGCTGGCGTTTCCCCCATTCCTGCGGAGACCGGAGCGGTGTCGCACGAGACTATGTTACACGTTCCACCCTGGACGCCGCTCTCCCCACCGTGAAGCAGCGCGGTGCACTGGTCTCGCCTCCTCCTGCGCAGCAGCTCCCGCA
>JADDPP010000337.1 GCA_016781845.1 Rubrobacter sp. | reverse complement strand
AGGCTGTGCCACAAGCGTATTGAATCTTCTACTGTCCACTGATACACTCCGTAGCAGAACATGTGTTCTAGCAAAAGCACACAATACTATGCGGAACTCCACTGCCACAGCAACTTCTCCATGCTCGACGGCGCCTCCTCGCCCGCCGCCCTGGTCGAGCGCGCGCTGGAGCTGGGCATGACTCACCTCGCGCTCACAGACCACGACGGACTGTACGGCGCGGTGCGCTTTCACACTGCCGCCCGCGCCCGCGGCCTCGTGCCCATCATCGGCCTCGAGGTCGGGCTTGTCGGGCCGTCGGGCGCTGAGACGCAGCAGGGCGGCCACGGGGAGCCGCCCCTACGAGGTGGTTCACGTGGGCAGGGGGCAGGTGAAGCAGGCATTCGCAACCACCTCACCCTGCTCGCCCGCGACCTCAGCGGCTACCACAGTTTATGCAGACTTGTCAGCCGCGGGCAGTTGCAGGGCGCGAAGCATGCACCCGTCTTTACGGACGCCGACCTTGCCCTCCACGCCGAGGGACTGATCGCGCTCTCCGGCTGCAGGGACGGGGAGGTTGCCCGGCGCGTCCTGGAAGGTGACTTCGCCGCCGCCCGCGCAGCAGCCGCCCGGCTCGCGGCCCTGTACGGCAAGGACAACTTCTATATCGAGCTGCAAGACCACCTCACGCCCGATGAACGCCCCCTGTGCGTGGAGCTCGCCTCCCTCGCGGACGAGCTCGGACTGCCGGTCGTCACCACGAACAATGTCCACTACGCGGAGCGCGACGGCCATAGACTCCAGGACGTGCTCACCTGCATCCGACACAACACTACCCTCGACCTCTCGGCGGGCCTGCGCAAGCCCAACTCCGAGTACCACCTGAAAAGCCCTGAGGAGATGGCGGCGCTCTTCTCGTGGCGCCCGGACGCTGTAGCCAACTCAGTCGAGATAGCGGCCAGATGCAACGTGGAGTTCAGCTTCTCGAAGCACCGCCACCCCCGCTACCCACTCCCCGGAGGCCACACCGAGCGCTCGTACCTGCACAAGCTCGCCCTCGACGGCGCGATAAACAGGTACGGCTCCCTCCGGCCCGACGTGCTCGCGGGACTGAGGCACGAGCTCGACGTCATCCACAAGCTCGGGCTGGAGAACTTCTTCATCGTTGTCTGGGACATCATGCGCTACGCTCGCGAGCACAACATCCCCGTCCAGGGGCGAGGCTCGGCGGCGGACTCCATCGTCGCGTACGTGCTCGGCATCACCCGCGTTGACCCGATCCGCCACAACCTCCTCTTCGAGCGCTTCCTGAACGAGGAGCGCGCCGGAATGCCGGACATAGACATAGACGTCTCAACGAACCACCGCGAGGAGCTCATCGGGTACGTGTACGAGAAGTACAGCCAGGAGCACACCGCGATGGTAGCGACCGTCATCACGTACCGCGCCCGCTCCGCAGTGCGCGACGTTGGCAAGGCGCTGGGCTTCCCACCCGAGGTGCTCGACACTGTCGCCACGTCGTTCGACTCGTACTCCCGCGCCGACCGTGTGCGTGAGGAGGTCGAGGCTGGCCTGGGCGGACGCCCTCCGGAAAACCTGCCCTGGGGCCAGTTGCTGGAGATGTGCGAGGCGATATCCGGCTTCCCGCGCCACCTGAGCATCCACGTCGGCGGCATGCTCATCACCGAAGGACCGCTCGTTGACGTGGCGCCCCTGGAGCACGCCACCGCCCCTGGGCGCGTCGTCACACAGTACGACAAGGACGACATAGAGGACCTGGGACTGATCAAGATAGACCTGCTCGGACTACGCACCCTCTCCCTCGTGTCCGAGGTGCTCGACGAGATAGAGACGCACACCGGGGAGCGACCGGACCTCGACCGCCTGCGCGAGGACGACGCGGACGTGTACGACATGCTCTGCCGTGCGGACTCCATCGGGGTGTTCCAGGTAGAGAGTCGTGCGCAGAGCCAGACCCTGCCGAAGATGCTTCCCCGCAAGCTCGACGACCTCGTCGTGGAGGTCGCTATCATCCGCCCCGGCCCACTGCAGGGAAACATGGTACACCCGTACCTGCGTCGGAGGCAGGGCCTCGAGCTGGTAGAGTACCTGCACCCCAGCCTTGAGCCAATACTGGGCGAGACGCTCGGCGTCTGCATCTTCCAGGAGCAGGTAATGAAGATCGCGACGGATGTGGCGGGCTTCCGTCCGGGCGAGGCGGACCTCTTTCGCCGCGCGATGGGCTCTCACCACTCCCACGACGAGATGGAGAAGATACGCAGCCGCTTCATCTCCGGTTGTTCTTACAAGGGGCTGGACGAGGCGCAGGCGTCGGAGCTGTTCCGCCAGCTCGCGGGCTTTGCCTCCTTCGGTTTCTGCAAGAGCCACGCCGCTGCCTTCGCCCGCACGACGTACGAGACCGCGTGGCTAAAGCTCCATTACCCAGCGGCGTTCTACGCTGCGCTGCTCAACAACCAGCCGATGGGCTTCTACTCCCCCGAGGTGATTATCGGCGACGCCTGTCGCCACGGCATACGCATCCTCCGACCGGACATCAACCGCAGCGGCTCCCGCTGCACCGTCGAGGACGGGCACGTACGCCTCGGCCTCGCGTACGTCCGCGACCTGGGCGAGCGCGCGCTGGAGCGCATCGAGACAGAACGCGCTCGCAACGGTCCTTTCCGTGGCTTCGAGGACTTCTGCAAAAGGGTGGGCACGGGCTCGGCCCGCGGAAACCAAACGTCCAGGCGCGGGGCAGCCCACCACCGCGTAGAGACGTTATGTACAACGCCCCCGGCTCCATCCCGCCGGGACGCCTCTCCAGGCCCTAAGCACACCTCAACACCCAGCACCCCGCCCCTCAACCGCGACTCCCTGGAAAGCCTCATCTTCGCGGGCGCCTTCGACAACTTCAGCCGCCCTCGCCGCAGACTCCTCTGGGAGCTGAACCGCCTCGTACCGGAACAGAAGCACAAACCTGCAGGGGTGGCCCACCGGGTCGCCCGCCCCGAGCCGCTCGATTTAGCATACGAGTGGAACGAGCCCGACCTCCAGCCAATGAGCGCGTACGAGCGGGTTGCGGAGGAGTATGGGCTGATGGGTCTCTCCCCCGCCCACCACCTTTTGGAGTTCCACCGCGCGGCGCTAGAGCGTGAGGGAGTCGTGACGGCAGCGGACCTGTCCGACATGCGCGGTGGTTACGTCCGCGTCGCGGGGATGGTGGTATGTCGCCAGCAGCCTCCCACCGCCAAGGGGCATGTGTTTCTGACTATCGAGGACGAGACGGGGCTCATCAACGTGATACTGCGCCCCCAGGTGTACGAGCGCTACAGGGCACACGTCCGCCGCTCCCCCCTGCTAGTTATAGACGGCAGACTCGACACGGAGAGCGGCATACAGAACGTGCTCGCCACCTCCGTAGAACCCTGGCGTGAGCTACCCTCCCCGGCCCCACACGCTCCCAGAGGCATCGCCCGCAACCCGGCCTGCTAATCTGGTCTCCTGACACCACCAGTATATTAGCTGCTCCGTACGGTCCTATCAGATTGCTCTCCTGTATGCCTGCAACACACACCGGACTGGATGGGACTTCCCGGTGGTGCGAAACGTGCATCAGCATAAGGGCAGACAGGTGCGTTATGCGAGCAGGAGATTATCGGAAACTTGGAGCACACGCCCAACACTCCTCACGTCATAGACCTGCGCTTTCAGGGCAGGGAGCAGGCCATCGCTTCATACCTGCTCGATAACGGTAGGGAGGCTGCCCTGATTGAGACCGGGCCGGCCAGCACCCTCGGCAGCCTGATGGCTGGCCTGTCCGCCGCGGGTGTGGAGCCTGAACGAGTCACTCAGCTCCTGGTCACCCACATACACCTTGACCACGCGGGTGCGGCGGGCAGCCTGGTGAGGCTGCTGCCAAACGCTACCGTGTGCGTTCACGAGGCAGGCGCGCCGCACCTGTCCGATCCCTCAAAGCTCCTTTCGAGCGCCACCCGGATTTATGGGGCAGACATGGACCGGCTTTGGGGGGAGGTGCGGCCCGTGCCCCCGGAGCGGCTCAGGGTGCTGGGCGACGGAGAGAAGTTCACTGCCGGTGGCCGCGAGCTTCATGCCCTTTACACCTCCGGTCACGCATCACACCACATCGCCTACTGGGACCCAGCTTCTGCCTCAGTCTTCACAGGTGACGTGGCAGGCATTCGCCTGCCAGGGGTCAAGATCGCGGTACCGCCCACGCCACCGCCCGACCTTGATCTCGATGCCTGGTCTGTAAGCATTGACCGCCTGTTAGGACTAGAGGCGCGGACGCTGTACCTGACGCACTTCGGCGCCGCGCATGATGTCTCCGCTCACCTCGATAACCTGCGCGCCCGGCTGTTTGCCTGGCATGACCTCGTGCTCGACGCTTTCCGCCGCGGACTGGACACACCTCAGGTTGCACTCCTGCTCGAGCAGCACGCGAACCGTGAACTGTCCGCCTCCGGGCTTGGCCCCGGGCTTAGTGACCGCTATCGGCTGGTGTCAGGCTACGAGATGAACGTCGCCGGCTTCGTTCGCTACTTCAGGAAGCGCGGGGAACTGCCGGGCTGAGGGACTCGCTCAACCGCACGCCGCTTCCGCGCTTCAATGGCATTACTCGCCTGGGGTGGAGCCGCCCATCCCCCAAGACCAATCATTCGTCACAATGCACAACGCCGCTGACCTTCTCCATGCCGCCTGCCCGTATCCACACGCACGCCGGACAGCATACCATGTGCATGTAGCCCTAAAGAGGACGGCAGAAGCATAGGAGGTGCTTGTGGCGACGAAGCAGCAGACGGATACCGGGCCGGGAGCATTGTGCATATACGACGAGTGCCGCTACTGCGCGCATCGCGTAAACGCGCGTAAGACCAGGTTCGGCGAGGGGCAGTGCGACCTCGAGCTGCAAGGACGCACGAGGGTGGGCCTGTGCAGGGGACGCATCTTCTTCAGAGTCTCGCCCGACCGGGCCTCCGCCTACCGGTGCTGGGTACTCGGCAGCTCAGCGTGCCGGGTAGTCCGTGCCCCGGTCATCGCGAGCAGCAGCTGACGCCAGGTACTTACCACAGGTTCCACCGAAAACAGGGGGTTAGGGGAGTAGAGTTGAAGGCAAGCACG
>JADDPP010000232.1 GCA_016781845.1 Rubrobacter sp. | reverse complement strand
CAGCGCGGGGACATCATCCTGTTCATCGACGAGCTGCACAACCTCGTCGGCGCGGGCGCGGCCGAGGGCGCGATCGACGCGGCCTCCATCCTCAAGCCGGCCCTCGCCCGCGGCGAGCTACAGACGATCGGCGCCACCACGCTCGACGAGTACCGCAAGTACCTCGAGCGCGACAGCGCGCTCGAGCGGCGCTTCCAGCAGATCCGCGTCGACCAGCCCTCCACGGACGAGACGGTCCAGATCCTCAAGGGCCTGCGGGACCGCTACGAGGCGCACCACAAGGTGCAGATCACCGACGAGGCGCTCGAGGCGGCCGCGGAGCTGGCCGACCGCTACATCTCCGACCGCTTCCTGCCCGACAAGGCCATCGACCTCATCGACGAGGCCGCGTCGCGCATGCGCATCCGGTCCATGACCTCCCCGCCGGTTTACCGCGAGCTCGAGGACGAGATCGAGGAGACGCGCCGGGCCAAGGAGGCCGCGATCGAGGCGCAGGAGTTCGAGAAGGCGGCGAACCTGCGCGACCAGGAGCGGCGCCTGACGAACAAGAAGCGCGAGCTCGAGGAGCAGTGGGAGCGCGGCGAGGGCGACGGCGAGCGGCCGGCGATCGCCGAGGAGGAGATCGCGGACATCGTCTCCATGTGGACGGGGATCCCGGTCTTCAAGCTCACGGAGGCCGAGACCGCGAAGCTCATGCGCATGGAGGAGGAGCTCCACAAGCGCGTCATCGGGCAGTCGGCCGCCGTCGAGGTCATCTCGAAGGCCATCCGCCGCTCGCGCGCCGGGCTCAAGGACCCGAAGCGGCCGACGGGCTCGTTCGTCTTCCTCGGCCCCTCGGGCGTCGGCAAGACGGAGCTCGCCCGCACGCTCGCCGAGTTCCTCTTCGGCGACGAGGACGCGATGGTGCGCATCGACATGTCGGAGTACATGGAGAAGCACGCCGTGTCGCGCCTCGTGGGCTCGCCCCCGGGCTACATCGGCTACGACGAGGGCGGCCAGCTCACGGAGGCCGTGCGGCGCAAGCCCTACTGCGTGCTCCTGCTCGACGAGATCGAGAAGGCCCACCCGGACGTGTTCAACATCCTCCTGCAGATCCTGGAGGACGGCCGCCTGACCGACGCCCAGGGGCGCACGGTCGACTTCCGGCACGCCATCGTGATCATGACGTCGAACATCGGCGCCTCGGAGATCGCCCGGAACACGCCGCTCGGCTTCTCGGTGTCCGACGACGACACGGGCCTGACCTACGACGACATGAAGTCGCGGATCATGGGCGAGCTCAAGAAGGTGTTCCGGCCCGAGTTCCTCAACCGCATCGACGACGTCATCGTGTTCCACAAGC
>JADDPP010000409.1 GCA_016781845.1 Rubrobacter sp. | reverse complement strand
CGAGGGTGGCTGTGAGTAGGCGCATGGGGTGTTACTCCTTCTAGTGCCAGGGCTGATTGCGGCCCTCGGCCATCTTGATGAGAACGCTTGCCAGGAGCTGTTTCGCCTGGCGGCGGTACGCCGCCGGAAGGACCTCGATATCGAGTCTGCCGGTGTTGATCAGCGCCTCCAGCCGCTCGGAGTAGGGCAGCTTCACGATGCCGTTCATATCGGGCAGCTGCTTCGCTAGCGCGTTGTAGTCCAGAGGCACCTCCTTGCTGCTCTTGCCTATCCCGTTCACCGCGAGCGTCATCGAGCCCATCGCGACACGGGCCAGGTCGCGCTTCTCGCCCAGTACCGTTAGGTCTGGCATCACCTCCTTGTAGGTGCTCACGTAGCGGGAGCTCGCGAGGTAGTGGGCGGAGGCTATGCAGCGGCGCATGGTGGGGTTGTCCGGCGCCGCGACTAAGATGGTGTGGTCGGCGAGTTGCGCCGCGTACTGGCTGATGCGGTTCACGAAGCTCGTCCCGCAGTCGAGCAGGAGCACCTGCATGTGCTTACTGAGCAGCGACACTACCTTGTCGTAGTCGGCCGGTGTGAGCGCCTGCATGTCGTCGGGGTTCGTGGGGGCGGTGAGGACCGGCAGCCGCCCGAACATCGTGAGGTAGCCCTGGAGCGCCCCGTAGCCGGCGCGGTCCACGTCGGGCAGGTCGTTGAGCAGGTGAGCGATAGTGCGGGGATTGGCGTCTCCTAGCAGGTCCCGCAGCGTGCCCCAGTCCATGTTCGCTTCGAGCAGGCACGGCCGGGCGTTGCGGTGCTCGCTGAGAATAAGGCCGCAGATCAGGGAGAGTAGCGTCTTGCCGGAGCCTCCCTTCGGACCGATGACGGGGATGACGTAGAACTTGTCAGTGAGCTTGCTGAGTGCGGCGGAGATAAGCTCGTCGTTCTGCTCCTCGGACCGCCCCTGCTCGCTGCGCCGCTTCCAGAGGTTGATGAGGCGGCGGGTAGGGGTAATCACGGGCACGGGCGGCGTCTTGTACAGGTCGGGGATGTCGCCCTCGGACGGTATCCGTAGCTGCGGGCCCGGGTAGGTGCCGCAGTCGTCCGCGGTCACTGGGACTGGTGGCCCCTCTTCCCGGAGATTGGGATGAGCGGTGTGTGCAGCGATGTGTTCGGGCACGGCCCAACTTGGCGTGGCCGTCTCCGAGGGATGGTCCGGCGTTCCACGGGCAATTCGCCCGTTCGTCGCCGAGGACCTGGCGGGCGTGCGGCGCACGGCCTCCACGTGGCTATCGAGGTGGCCATTGCCATCTAGGCTGATATCTGGCATGTATTGCCTCCTTCATTGCCGGGCGATCC
>JADDPP010000213.1 GCA_016781845.1 Rubrobacter sp. | reverse complement strand
CAGCGCTGACAATATTGTCCAAACTTACAAAAATGACTGCGGAATGTGGGTCAAAACATCTGCCAGGTGCTGGAGATCTCGATAGCTTCAGTATACGAGAGTGGCGGATACGGAAGCGATAGGACGCTCCTTACCTTTGCTTCGAAGTGATGCACTGGCACTGCAGGGTACGCGACAGGGCGAGGCAGGCCCGATGCTTGAGCCATGCAGGAGAACTGCCTGCTCCGTGGGGGCAGCGTGGGCCGCCGCCCCAATCAGACGGGCGGCGGCCCCTGGCGGGCCTCCCGTGGCGCTTGCCCCGCCCCCTCGGCTCCGAACACTTCATGCCGGGCCTTGCCCTTGCTCTTCGCCAGGTACATGGCGGCGTCCGCGTTGCGAATCAACTCCTCGGCGCTCGTGCGGCCGTATGTGCCCAGTGCGATGCCTATGCTCGCCGTGATGGACATCTCGTGCCCGGCGAGGCGGAAGGGCTGTATCAACTGATGCGCTATGCGTTCTGCGACCCGGACGGCGTCGCCCTCGTGCAATACAGGTTCGAGCAACACTGTGAACTCGTCCCCACCGAGGCGCGAGATAGTTGGGACGGCCCTTCCCACACTGTCCTCGATGCGCACCGATGCGTGCAGCCGATGAGCCACCTCCGTGAGAAGGCGGTCTCCCGCCTCGTGTCCGAAGGTGTCGTTCACGCTCTTGAAGCCATCCAGGTCCACGAACAGCACTGCGACGGAACCCGCGTGCCGGGCGGTACGGATCAGCGCTTGTCCCAACCGATCGGCGAACAAAGCGCGGTTGGGGAGATCGGTGAGGGCATCATGCGTCGCCTGATGCTCCAGCATCCGCTCCATCGCCTTGCGCTCACTTATATCACGCACCGTCGTTACGCGCACGCTCTCGCCTTCGTACCCAATGCCCTTGCCACGCATCTCGATGTCGAACCGGCTGCCGTCCTTTCTGAGCCCGGCAGCCTCATACAGCGCTTCGAGCCCTGAGACAACGTAGCGATCCACAAGCGTTCGGTACTCGGGCGCGACAAGCTGAGATATGGGCATGCCAAGTGCCTCGTGCCGCTCGTATCCGAAGATGTCGGCGAAGACCTCGTTGGCCTCCACGATGCGTCCGTGCTCCGTGATGACCACCGCCTCGAGAGCTGCGTCGGCAAGGCTGCGAAGCCTCGCCTCGCTCTCCCGGAGCGCGGCTTCCCTACGCTTCCGCTCCGTAATGTCGCGCCCTATCGTCAGCATCCAGCGCTCTCCGGTAGCTTCGAGCAGAGGGCTGAGTAAGAACTCGACGACTAGTTGCAGGCTCGCACTATGAAGAGCGCTCACCTCGAACGTGGGCTGTGACC
>JADDPP010000166.1 GCA_016781845.1 Rubrobacter sp. | reverse complement strand
CACCGGTGCCGAATCCGGAGAAATCGAAGGTGATGTACTGACCGTTGATGTCCGCATCGTCGGGGTTGTCAACCAGTCCGTCCCCATCGGAGTCGGTCAGGTTCTCCGCAACGACGAGGACATTACCCTGGCCAGGGAAGTGCAGATCATCGTCGCCGCCCGTGCATCCGCCGGAGCACTCCGCGTCGAAGGTGATGGCAGACTTCGGTGAACCGGCGACGGCCACGGACCCGGCGACAGCGTCACCACTGATCCCCCCACCCGTCGCCAGGCTGGTGACTATCTTTCCCTCGGGCAACCCTTCGAGGTCAATCGTCGAGGACAAAAGGGCAAGTACGGTTCCGGAGTTCACCGCAACCATTGAGAGCAGCATAGCTCCTACAATCGCCATGCGTAAGAGACGTCCCACAAGTAGCCTCCTGAATTCGAGTTGTGAATCGCGTGAGCCTGGCTTTCCTGCGTTCTGAAATGGGGCGCATCCGCCTCCGGCGGCGCCCCGACACGAAGGCATCGCTCCGCAGGGGCGGGCCGCGTCCCGACCTTCCCGACGCCTCCGCCATCCAGCTGTAGGAGCACAGAGGATGCTGTGGAGCCAAAGGGTAGGTCACGGTCGGTGCACGGAAAACGTATGCCCGATGGGAACGAGTCTTCCCCAAGCCTTGCACAGAGGGATAGACAGCTTCGTGCTTCCTCCGTGCTGGGCTGGCAACTGCCACCGGCAACTCCTTCTTCGCTCCACTGTCAGGGAGCCAACATCCATTCGCCCGACACGCGCAGCAACCAACGGAAGAAGGCTATGCGCCAAGCTGCGCCTTCCCTGGGTTGCGATCCACCGCCGCCCCCGCAGTATAGATGCGCGGTGTATAATCGCTGTTGCACGGATGCAGAATGGTTGTTGAGAAAATGTGTAGGCCGATAACAGGCAGCGTTCTGCCCCCGCGAGGTACGTGCGTCACCGTATCTACCCGACACCCTGGTCCACACGTCGGCAGCGCTGGCAAGCAAAGGGACGACTCTGTTGGTAGTATGGATTGCCTGTAGTGACAGCTCTCCGTCAGCCGTTACCATCGCTGCCTCGCAGTTACCGAGATACCCGATTCCGGCGCAGACGGAAGCAGATTCAGATTTGGGGATAACGCCGCATCATGAGCACAGAGGAAGGTCGAGTCGCGCCGTATGCGGCGACCGAGCCTGCAAACACCACCACGATAGGAGAGACAACACCGGCGACAGGGGCCGAGCAACCGGTGCTGCGCAGGCGCGTGCTCGGTCTGGCGTGGCCCGTTATAGGTGAGAACCTGCTGGAGACCCTGCTCGGCATCGTCGACACCCTGCTCGTCGCGGGTCTCGGTGCGGCCGCCATCGCGGGAGTCGGCAGTGGCCTGCAGGTGATGTTCTTTGTCCTTGCAGCCCTCGCCGCGCTCTCCATCGGCAGCTCCGTGCTGGTGGCGCAGTCGTACGGGGCGAAGGACCTCCGGCACGCGGGCGAGCTTGGTCGCCAGTCGCTGCTCTGGAGCCTCATACTCTCTATGCCACTAGCGATCGCTGGACTCCTGCTGGCCGGCCCCATCATCCGCCTCTTCGGTGTCGAGCCGGAAGTGGCCCGGATCGGCGCCGACTACCTGCGCGTCTCGATGGGCACCGTCGTCGTGCTGGTAGCCCTCTTCATCGGCGGCGGCGTGCTGCGCGGTGCGGGTGATTCCCGCACGCCTATGGTCGTCACGGCCATTGCGAACGTTATCAACGTAGTACTGGCATACGGGCTGATTTACGGACACCTCGGCATGCCCCGGCTCGGTGCCGTCGGCAGCGCCTGGGGAACTTTCCTGGCGCGCGCGTTCGCGCTCGCGCTGCTCGTACGGGCGCTGTGGATCGGGCGCAACGGCGTGCGCGTGGGCGGCGCACGCATCGCCGCATGGCGGCCCGATCTCCGTGTTGCGGATCGGATTCTGCGTCTCGGCATCCCCTCAGCCCTGGAGCAGATCCTCATCTCAGCCGCGTTCTTCGCCCTGACCGTAATCGTCGCGCGCCTCGGCACAGAGACGCTCGCGGCACAGCGCATCTCGTTCACCGCCCTCTCATTCTCCTTCCTTCCGGGCATCGGTTTCGCCATAGCCGCAACGGCGCTCGTCGGCCAGAGCGTCGGCGCACGGCGCATCCTCGAAGGCGCGGCGGCGGCTCGCATTGCCACGTGGTGGGCTGTCATCTGGATGGGCGCGATAGCCGTCCTGCTGATTCTGCTTGCCAACCCAATCATGCACCTTTTCACCGACGACCCGGATGTCGTCCGCATCGGCGCAGCCGGGTTGCGCACCGTCGCTCTCCAGCAGCCGTTCTGGGGAGTGATGTTTGTCCAGGCCGGCGCCACACGCGGCACGGGAGATACGCGCTTCCCCCTGATAGTGACAGGTGGCGGCGTATGGGCCTCGGTCCTGCTCGCGCTGCTGCTGCTCCAGACAGTCGGCGGCGGGCTCGTCTCAGTCTGGGCCGCGTTCCTTATCACCTCCCCGCTGATGGCCGCGTTGCACTGGCGACACTTCCACCACCGCGTGACTCTCCTCAGGGCAGCCGAGCACGAGCCAAAACTGGCGCCACAGGGCTTGTAACCGTGCGCTGACTGTATAATGTAAACATGAACAACATCACCAACAACCACGACAAACTGCAACTCGCGACGTTCGCCGCAGGCTGCTTCTGGGGAGTCGAGGAGACCTTCAGGCAGTTGAACGGAGTTCGGGGCACCGCCGTCGGGTACATAGGCGGGTCCCTCCCGAACCCTACATACAGGGACGTATGCACCGACACTACCGGCCATGCCGAGGCGGTGCAGGTCGAGTACGACCCGTCACAGGTCTCCTACAACGAGCTACTCCAGGTGTTCTGGGACAATCACAACCCCACAACCCTCAACAGGCAGGGCCCGGACATCGGCACGCAGTACCGCTCCGCCATCTTCTACCACACACCTGAGCAGGAGCGGCTCGCGCTGGAATCGAAGGCGGCCCTTGAGCGCTCGGGCAGGTGGAAGCGTCCCATCGTCACCGAGATAGTACCGGCCTCCACCTTCTACAAGGCCGAGGAGTACCACCAGCAGTACCTCGCCAAGCGCGGCCTCAGCCACTGCCACGTGTAGGGCTTTCCTCAACCCAAAGGGGGGGCAAGGCATCTGCATCAAGAGTCTGTGGCTAACATCCGACTCCCTTCTGCAAGTGCTTCGCCCTATCCTGTGGGCGGTGGGACACTGCGCGGCCCGCGTCTTGCAGTCCCCCTGCCGATGAGCAACTGCATGGACCAGGAGGACTGCTGAGTGCGCGTAGCCTTGGACGCGATGGGGGGAGACAAGGCGCCCGAAGTAAACCTGCAGGGCGCGAGGGATGCATACCGCGAGTTGGGCATCGAGGTAATGCTCGTTGGTAAACCGGAGGTAGTCGGCCCCCAGGAGGGGATCCAGGAAGGCGTACAGGCAGTTCACGCCTCCCAGGTCATCGAGATGCACGACCACCCCGCAGCTGCCGTTCGCTCGAAGAGAGATTCCAGCATCGTCGTCGGACTGCGCCTCGTCAAGGACGGCCGCGCCGATGCCTTCGTGTCCGCTGGCAACTCCGGCGCGGTGATGGCCGCAGCGCTCCTCGTGCTCGGCCGACCTCCGGGCATAGACAGACCCGCCATAGGCACTGTCATTCCCACGCTCGAGGGACGCACGCTCATGCTTGACGCGGGCGCGAATGCGGATGTGCGGCCACACCAACTGCTCCAGTTCGCCCAGATGGGCAGCGCGTACGTGAGCGCCCTTAGCGACACGAAAGCGGCTACCATCGGCCTGCTGAGCAACGGCGAGGAAGAGACAAAGGGCAATGCCCTGACGCTCGAAGCCCACGCCCTCCTCAAGGCGAGTGGCCTCAACTTCATCGGAAACGTCGAGGGCCGAGATATCCTTCGCGGCACCGCAGACGTAGTGGTCACCGACGGCTTCACCGGCAACATAGCTCTCAAGTCTATCGAGGGCACGGCAGAGCTCCTGCAGCAGGTACTGCGGCAAGAGGTCACGCGCGGTCTGCGCAACAAGCTCGCGGCCCGTGCGCTGAGGCCCGCGTTCCGCCGAGTCGCCGCCCGGCTCGACTACAGCGAGGTCGGTGGCGCGCCCCTGCTTGGCGTGAACGGCCCGGTCTTCATCTCCCATGGCCGCTCGAATGCCAACGCCATCAAGAACGCCCTCCGCGTTGCCAGCGAGGCCGCAACGCACGACATGGTGGGCGCCATCAGCAAAGCCGTTCCTCCAGATTAGTGCCGGTACAGGCCAACCGCTACGGTATACTGGCAGGAAACAAGTTCTGGCCTGCTGGCATCCGCACTTCGCTCGCTGACTGCTACAGACTAACAGCTGGAGAAGGTCCTGAATTGCACGACTCTAACCGTCCCATCGTCGCCGTCACAACCTGGAACGAGGCAACATCCGAGAGAGCAGCGCGCTTCGTAGGAGCCCGCGCATACTTTGAGGCTGTCGAGGTCGCGGGCGCCGCTCCGTTCGGCATCCCGCCCCTGGCTGGCCCGCTACGCACCGTGTACGAGCTGGCCGACGGCTTGCTGCTTACCGGTGGCGGCGACGTTGACCCCGCGCACTACGGCGAGCAACCTATCCCACAGCTGGGTCACGTGGACCCGGAGCGCGACCAGGCGGAGTTGACCCTCGCCCGATGGGCGATGGAGGACAGTAAGCCCCTCCTCGCCATCTGCAGGGGTGAGCAGGTGCTCAACGTCGCGTGCGGCGGCACGTTGTACCAGGACCTGCCCACGCAGTTGCCGGACGGCCTCAACCACAACGAGTCGCGCGACCGGGGCATCCGGGGCCTCGCCACCCATTCTCTTGAGGTCGTACCCGGCACCCGCCTGGAGCACGCCATCGGGGCCGGCGCTCATCCCGCCAATACGCACCACCACCAGGCGGTCAAAGACCTGGGCCAGGGTCTCCTGGTGACCGGCCGCTCCGAGGACGGCGTCATCGAGGCTATCGAGGCCGAGGAGCACCCCTGGGCCGTCGGCATTCAATGCCACCCGGAGATGATGTGGCACGAGCACCCGTGGGCCGCGATGCTCTTCGCCGCGTTCGTTGAGGAAGTCCGATACCGCGCGGCGACGCGCAACCGCCAGCCCCACATCATCGGCGCTCTCACCCGC
>JADDPP010000317.1 GCA_016781845.1 Rubrobacter sp. | reverse complement strand
TGAGAGCCGTACCTTCCTTCCCACTCCTGTATCCATCTGTTTACCTGCTCTGCGTACTGCACGGGTTTGTTCCCGTCCGACTCGGGAGCGTATACGGGAGTTGCCTGTGAGACTGTCCTGAGCCCCCGCTCCCAGTACACCCGGCGCATTATGCCGATCCACTCCTCGAGCCCCTGCTCATAAGTGTTGTACGCTGCGAAGCGGTTGATGCACCTGCCCCCCGCGGCCTTCCACCCCTCAGTGCAGACGACGTTGCCCCAGCCAAGCGTCTTCTCCGCCACCCCAAGCCACCGCAGGCTGTGCTCCTTTACGGCGAACGCGAGCGCGATAGCCGGGTCAATGCCGGCGCTTATGCAGGTGAGGTAGAGCTTGTCCGTGGCGTCACGGACCGCAGCCGGAGAGTTGTAGCGACGCAAGATGTCTGTGAAGCCGGGATAGTTCACCGAGGGGGGGCCGAAGAGTAGCCTGTCCATCCTTGCGTCTCACCTCCGGGCCGCGTGCTGCCACTCTGTGGGGTTGCTACGAGTGGATGTTACATTAGCAGCAGTCGAGTGGTCTGTAAAGTGGCTAACACCCAGGTCGTGAACATTCCAGTGGCGCACAGTTATCTGTCCATAGCGCGTCCGTAGTCCCGCCACGCTCAGACCTGAGCTGCCAGCGCCTCGGAGAGATACTCGACCGTGCGCGAGATGCCGGTCTCCAGGTCCACAACCGGGTGCCAGCCCAGCCGTTGCTTTGCCTTCGTGATGTCGGGCTGCCGCCGCGTAGGGTCGTCTACCGGCAGGGGTGCGAACACAATCCTGGAATCGGAGCCCGTGAGGGCCAGAACCTGCATGGCGAACTCGAGGATAGTGTGCTCTTCGGGGTTGCCCAGGTTTACCACCTCGCCCCCCAGGCCATCCGTCTCCATCAACGCCTGCAGCCCACGCACGAGGTCATCAACGTAGCAGAAAGATCGGGTCTGGCTGCCATCGCCGTAAACGGTCAGATCCTGGCCACGTAGCGCCTGCACGCAGAAGTTGGGTACAACGCGGCCATCGCGAGGGTCGCAGCGCGGGCCGTACGTGTTGAAGATGCGGGCTATTCTGGCATCCACGTGGAACTGGCGCACGAACTCCATAGTCAGGCTCTCCCCGAACCGCTTTCCCTCGTCGTAGCACGCGCGAGGGCCGACGGGGTTGATGTTTCCCCAGTACGTCTCCGGTTGTGGATGCACCAGCGGGTCTCCGTACGCCTCGGAGGTGGACGCTTGCAGGAAGCGGGCGCCGTCCCTGCGCGCGATCTGGAGCAGCTGGTATGTGCCCAGTGAGTTCACGAGGTGGGTCTCGATAGGGTAGCGCCCATACCCGAC
>JADDPP010000457.1 GCA_016781845.1 Rubrobacter sp. | reverse complement strand
CGCGCCGTGCTGAGATCAATTGTGACAGAGCAGCAACCGTGTTCCTATGAGGGAGGGCACACGCCGCAGGCCCACTCGGTACGCTTCGAGCACCCCTGGTCTCTCACCCCCAAGCCGCGCCTGCAGGGAGCAGAGGAGCGCCGCGAGACCGAGAGTGCCCGCGAGCGCCCCAAGCAGCCAGAGAATCACGACACCCGCCAGCCCGGCCAGGATGACCTCGGGAGCGAACGGGTCCGCGGTGAAGACGAAGTCGCCGAAAGAGGGCGCCTGCCCACTGAATAGTATGGAGGATGCGACCGCGTTGAGCAGCCCCAGTGGCAGGTTGATCACGGCTGTCACGGCCAGGAAGTGCAGGAAGTGATCGCGGTACAGCGCAACGCCTGCATCGAGCAGCTCGGGCAGCGAGCGTGGCCTGAGGTTCGTGGAGGATGCGGCGACGGGTATCACTCGGTGCTGTCTCCGTTCCAGGCGCGCGGACGCGCTACACGCCTATGATACAATTTCCGCGAACAGATGACAGGAATGAGGTCCGAGCGGCCGTCCACTCGGATCTCATTCCTTGTATCAGAGGGGGCTTTGTTGGCGACGACTGAGACTAAACACGCGCGAGCGCTCGACCTGACGAAGCGTCTGGTGCGGTTGAACAGCCGCTCGCGGACACCGGAAGAGCGGGAGTTCGCGGACCACCTGTGCGGCATCCTCCAGGAGATTGGCGGCGATATACTGGAACTGGGGCTGCACCCTGTTCCCCTGGACCCGTGGGAGCGATCCGTGCCATGGGCGCTGCTACGAGGCACGGGGCCGCGCACCGTGCTGCTGATGTCGCATTACGATACAGTGGACACCACCGACTACGGCGCGCTCAGGCCGTGGGCGACGGAGCCCGACGAGCTGCATGAGCGCATGCGCGCGCTGGCGACCCAGTTCGACGACCTGACGCGGCAGCATCTGGAGGTGCCTGGTGAGTGGCTCTTCGGCCGCGGAACTGCCGACATGAAGAGCGGCATCGCGGCTCACCTGACCGCGCTTGAAGAGCTCTGTGAGCGAACCCGCGGCGGCGAGGAGCTGCCCGGCAACGTGCTCTTCATCTGCACGCCGGACGAGGAGAACGAGAGCCTGGGCATGCTCGCCGGCGTGCAGCTGCTCGCGACGCTGGGGCAGGAGCGTGGCCTGGAGATAATAGGGGCCATCAACACCGATTATACGACCGCACGCTATCCGGGCGATGAGGGGAAGGTAGTGTACACCGGCACGGTCGGCAAGCTGCTGCCAAGCATTTACGTCCGGGGCGTCGAGACCCACGCCGGGGAGCCGTACGGGGGCTGCGACGCCAACCTGCTCGCGGCCGAGGTTCTGCGTGCATTGAGCATGCGCGCAGACCTGGCTGACTCCGACGGCGAGGAGGTAACTCCACCCCCCATCTCCCTCAAAGCCGCCGACTTCAAGGACCGGTACGATGTGCAGATACCGTTCGATGCGTATCTGTACGTCAACTTCCTCACATTCACTCTCTCTCCGCAGGAAGTGCTCGACCGCGTTCTGGAGATCGCCCGTGAGGCGGCACAGGAGGCGCTTACCCACGTGCAGGCGCAGCGCCATGCGTGGCACGAGCGGGCCGGGCTGCCGGAAGTCGGACCTGCGCTCCCGCTACGCGCCCTCTCGTACGTCGAGTTGCTGCGCGAGGCCGAAGAGGTGTCCGGCGCGGAGGTCGTGCGGTCACGGCTGGAGTCTCTCAACGATTCGCTCTTCCGCGAGCAGATTGACCCCAGGGTCCGCAGCGTTCAGATGGTTCGCGAACTGTGGAACCTCTCGGGCCTGCGAGGTCCGGCCCTGGTCCTGTACTACTCGCCACCTTACTACCCACACCTGTCCGGGAGCAGGCGAACTCCGTTCCTGGAGGCTGCGAGGCGCGTGGCGCGAGAGTCTGGGGTGGAGGTCAGGCGGCTCTACCCGTACATGTCCGATGGCAGCTACCTCGCGATAGAGCAGGGTGATGACCTTGCCGCTCTTACCGAGAACATGCCGCTGTGGAGAACGGCCCCCGAGGCTTCGGGCTACGCTCTGCCGCTGGACACGATCCGCGCTCTGGATGTGGATGTCGTTGATATCGGCGTGTGGGGTTACGGTGCGCACAAGCGCGAGGAGCGGGTACACATCCCGTACAGCTGCGGCGAAGTGCCCCGGATGGTGCTTGATACCATCCTCGAAGCTCTGCAGCCGGAGTAGCCTGAGCCTTCAGATATATATGTAGGGGTGCGATCTATCGCGCCCGCCCTGCCACTACCGAGGACATCAATGCCTGAGCAGTACCCCGATACAGCCTCTCTCTCCCACGTAGACTCCACTGGCGAAGCGCGGATGGTGGACGTTGGGCAAAAGGCGACAACGGACCGCGTGGCGGTGGCGGGTGGCGCTGTGCGGATGGCGCAGGAGACGCTGGAGCGCGTGCGGCGCGAGGACCTCCCGAAGGGCGCGGTTCTTCATACCGCGCGCATCGCCGGCATCATGGCGGCGAAGCGCACGAGCGAGCTCATACCCCTGTGTCACTCCCTCCCGCTCAGCTCCGTGAACGTGGAGTTCGAGTATGACGACGAGCTGCCGGGGGTGCAGATACGCGCAACGGCGCGTGTAAGCGCTCAGACTGGGGTGGAGATGGAGGCGCTCACGGCGGTGAGCGTCGCGGCGCTAACTATCTATGACATGGTGAAAGCAGTGGACAAGGGGATGCGCATCGAAGACGTGCGGCTGCTGCACAAGAGCGGCGGCCGCAGCGGCGTAATCAATAACCCTTGATAGCAGGGGCCGCTCCTCAGCTTCCGGTGCTCTGGTAGTGGTTCAGTCCGGCGCGCCACGCCAGCAGCCCGGCGGCGAAGAACGCCAAAGCGACAAGCGGGGATGTGAGCTGCAGCCATCCCGGCAGACCCAGCGGGTCGGGCTTGCGGAGCAGGTAGAGCGCGGGATAGTACGTGGTCAGCGCGAGCGGGACGACGTACAGGAATACTCCTCGTAGCCACGGGTTGTAGATATGCACAGGGTAGCTCGCCAGCTCCGTCCCGCCGTACGTAAACACGTTCTGCGCCTCTGTTCGCTCGACTGTCCAGAAGCACAACGCCGCGCCGATCACGAAGATGCCTACGAACACCACGGCGGTGCTGAATATGGCCGAGAGGAGCACGAGCGCCCGGCCCGGCGTCCAGTCCAGCCCGAGCCACCGCTGGGCAAGAGCGAGTGCGAAGACTCCTTGCGCGATCCTGCCCAGCCGCTTCAGGGGGAACTGGGAGGCCATGATCTGCACGAACGGCGGGACAGGCCGGGTAAGTACGCGGTCGAACTGTCCGGTGCGTATCAGGCTCGAGATGTCCTCAAAGCCATCGCCGGCCATCTCGGAGAGGCCGAAGGCCACGGCCACTATCCCGTAGAGCAGCGCCACCTCGCCCGCCTGCCAGCCCGCCAGCTGTCCGAACGTACGGAACAGGATAAGCACAGCGAGCAGTTCCACGAACGTGGTGGAGAACACGCCTGCCAGCCCTAACAGGAACGACGCGCGATACTGCATCTGGCCGCGCGCCTGCGCCCACGCAAGCCGTGCATAGACAGAAAGGCTATCCACCCTGCACCACCAGCTTCTTCGTGGCCGCGCCGAGGACTACCTGGCAGAGCAGCACGAATACCGCCACCCACAGCGCCTGCTGGAGAAGCAGCCCGAACGCTTCCAGCCCGGTTGCGCGCTCCAGCCAGATGTTTAGCGGTATCGAGATCATTCCCGCGAACGGCAGGAGCTCGACGGCCTCGCGCACGCTGGGTGGAAAGAAAGCCAGCGGCACGATGAAGCCGGTCAGGAAGTTGAGCGCGACGAGCGCGAGACCGTTGATACCGCGCACCTCCGTCGTCCAGAACCCGCACAGGTTGATCAGGAAGCGAATGCAGAAGCCCAGCACGACCGCGAGCAGCAGGCTCAGAGCGAAGAGCAGCCAGGTGCTTGCCCGCTCCGGTATCTGGATGCGGAAGAGAACCCACCCCAGGAACACGGTCGGCACTGTCCGGTACAGAACGTGGTACACGGTCCTGCCGAGGTCACGGCTGAGCCAGTACCCGAAGTAGCTGAACGGCTTTGAGAGGTCGGAAGCGATGTCCCCCGTGCGGATAGTGTTCGCTATCTCAAGCCAGCCCCACATCAGGACGGGCATGATGAGCGACTGCGTGACCCACACGTACGTGAGGGCGTCGAGCAGGTCATACCCTGCCGCGACCTTCCGCTCGCGGTACAGCGCGAGGAACACGTACGACCGCACGACACCGAAGAATCCGTTCGTGATCAGTCCCGCGATGTTCGCCGCCCGGTACGCCCGGTACCGCCGGAACGACACCCGCATCGTCTCCAGGTATAGCCGCACGGAAACACCCCTGTTCTGCAAGTGAGCGCGGTATTATAGCCTACTGCTGAGGGGAGTTTCACTGTGACGACCCGAAGATACACGGCGATTTCATAGCTGCGGTTGGTGGAAGTGGCCCGGTTGCCGCAGACGTTGCGCAGACGTTACGGAGACCTTACGCAGACGTTGCGTGCAACGTCTCTACGGTCGTTTCCCCCTCCGCCCGCTAACGTAACCGCTATGCACCTGGCGGAAGGGGGAGACATTTCCCCCCATGCTGGCTTCGCAATTGCCCGGACCGAGTCAGGGGCATGCCTGCCGGGAGTGGCTGCTAGTGTTGTCCCCCTCGCTGAACGGGCAGAGTACTCAAGCAGGCGCGTTCCTGCTCCGGTTCCGCCTCAGTCTCCCCGTGCCAAAGCCGCCGCATCTCCTCGGAAGTCTGCAGCAGCTGCGCCAGGGCGCCTTCGGCATCCACGCGGCCGTCGCGGAGGACGATGATCCGGTCCGCCCGGCGCAGGGCGGCGCGGCGGTGAGAGACGACGAGGCACGTGGTGTCCGAACGCTGGAACAGGCGCTCCCACAGCACGCGCTCCGTCTCGACATCCAGCGCGCTGGAGAGGTCGTCGAACACCAGCAGCTCTGCGTCGCGCACGAACATGCGAGCTGTCGCGCTGCGCTGAAGCTGGCCGCCAGAGAGCTTCACCCCCCTCGCGCCCACGAGGGTGTCCAGTCCGTCCTCCAGCTCCTCCAGATCGCGCTCCATAACGGCTAGCCGCAGCGACTCCCTCAACTGGCTCTCATCC
>JADDPP010000295.1 GCA_016781845.1 Rubrobacter sp. | reverse complement strand
CGTGGATATGGAAGTGGTGGTATCTTCGACGGAGGAACGTGTTCAGCGCTACAGCTGCCTTGACTCCGGCAGCCTCATGCTCCCTGCCCAAACCTTTCGCAAGGTCCTCAAGCCACTGCTCCTCGCGCTCCCTGGCTTCTTTCCACTGCTGGCAAAAAGGCGGATCACACCACCAGTCGCGAGTAGCAGGGCAAGGATTACGGTGCCGTTGGTCCAAAGCCAGTCACGCAACGTGCGTCTGGTCTCCAACTGAAGCTTGTTGATTTCCTGCTGGAGCTTCTGCTTCGGCAGCGCGGTAACCGTTGGATCCGGAGTTGGTGACACGTCCTGGGCGCGGACAGACTCGGTCGCGCCTGCCGCAACCAGAACGAGTGTGGCAAATAGGGCGGCCAATGCCTTGATTGCCAGCCGTCCACTTGCGTGTCTTTGACCGGCAGAACGAGGAAGGCGCGGGATTGACTCTTCCATATGCTCCTCGTTCTCTCGCTCTCAGTGGTCTTGGACGATTACCACGTTTGAGTTCGGTAGGTTGATATACGGTGGGCGGTTCGAGTCCTGAGTTCCGAAAAGGTTCTGTCCCTGCCCAGTTGCCGCGGTACCCGCCGTAGATAGCCTTCTCTTCCGTTCTTCAGGCTCGCCCACATTCCCGCTCAGTCTCGGACGATCCCTCATCGGCTAGTATCGGGGTCTCTCGTTACGGGCTGGCTTTCTCCGGGGCCTTGAGGTCCGTGAAGCTCTCCAGCGCCTCCTCAAATGCCTCCAGAGCCTTGATGCTCCAGAGGACGAAGGTCACGTCCCTCGGCTGAGCTCCGGAGCGAAGATGCGCGAGGGCGGCGCGGAGCGCGATGGGGGCGGCCTGGTCGAGCGGATAGCCGTAGGCGCCGGTGCCCAGGGAGGGGAGCGCGATGCTCCCCGAGGCATGCTCTTCGGCGAGGCGAAAGCTCTCGGCATACGCGCTGCCGAGGAGCTCAGCCTCGCCATGGGCGCCACCCCGCCAGATAGGGGCGACGGCGTGGATGACGATGCGGGCCGGAAGGTCGCCTGCCCCGGTGACGACCGCGCTGCCACTGGGGCAGCGGCCGATGGAGCGGCACTCACGCAAGATGCTCGGCCCGCCCGCTCGATGTATCGCGCCATCAACACCACCCCCGCCCGAGAGCGCGGAGTTCGCGGCGTTCACGACGGCGTCGGCGCGCACCTGGGTGATGTCCCCTTGCACGAGCCGCAGGACGCCGTCGCTCACTCGTAGCTCCTTCACGGTGCCTCCCTCAGTAGCACGGGTGATTTCCTGCCTACCTGCAGCAGCGCCCCGTTGGCCTCACCGGGCCTCAGCATCTTGTTCTCATCCGTCACGGTCTCGCCGCGCAGCTTCACGCCACCCTGTCTGATGAGACGTTTTGCCTCTCCGTTCGAGCCTGCGAGTTCGGCCTGCACCATGATCGTCGTCAAACGGATACCATCAGCATCGGGTCTGACTAGCTTCTCCGGTAGGCCCCGCGGCAGTTCGTCCGCCTGGCCTCCGGTGCGCCTCAGCTCGGCATAGCGCTCGTAGTCCTCGGCTGCCCTTCGAGCGGTCTCCTCACTGTGGAGATCTGCGACAATGCTGGTAACGAGTTGCTTCTTTACGGCGCGCGGGTCGGCCCCGCCGTCACGGATGGCGGCTAGCATCTCTTCCACCTCTCCGAGTGGGATATCCGTCAGCAGGCGGAAGTACTCGGGCATCCGGTCGTCCGCCATCGTCATGAGCTTGTTGAACTGCTCTTGCGGCGGCCAGGAGACTCCGACGTAGTTGCCGAGGCTCTTGCTCATCTTCTCTTCCCCGGTCAGGCCTAGCAGAAGTGGGTTGGTTATTACGACCTGCGGCTCCTGCCCGTGCAGCTTCTGCATGTCGCGGCCCATCAGGCAGTTGAACTCCTGGTCGGTGCCGCCTAGCTCGACGTCCGCCCGTACATGCACGCTGTCCACGCCCTGCATGATTGGGTAGAACATCTCGTGCAGAAAGACGGTCTGCTCTGGGTAGGCCATGCGCCGGCCGAAGTACTCCCCCTGAAGCATCTGCTTGACGCTCACGTGCGCGCCGAGCTGGATGAGGTCGCGGAACGTCAGCTTGCTCAGCCATTCACTGTTCCGCACGACCTCGGCGCGCTGAAGGTCAATTATCCTGCCCGCCTGGTCCTGGTAGGTGGCCGCGTTCTCGATGGTCTGCTCGTGCGTCAGGGGAGGCCGCCCCTTGTTACGGCCAGATGGGTCACCGACGGTTGCAGTGTAGTCACCGATGACTAGCACCGCGTGGTGGCCGAGGTCCTGGAAGCGGCGCAGGTTGCGCAAGGGTATGGTGTGGCCCAGCGTGATGTCGCTGGTTGTGGCATCAATGCCTAGCTTGACGCGCAGCGGCCTGTTCTCGGCGGCGGCTTTTGCCAGGAGCTCGCGCAAGGTTGCCTCGTCGGGCAGGATCTTCTCTGAGCCGCGGCGGATGACCGCCAATTGCTCCTCGACAGGTATCCGGGTTGCCAGGGTCATGTCAGGTGTACCTCCTATAACGACAAGCACCCCTCCGACAGCAAGGACGGAGGGGTGCTTTCCGCGGTACCACCTTGATTGACCCCCAACGTTCGCGAGGGCCCGCTCAACTGCCCTTGTAACGGTGGGCGTCCGGCACGGCCTAGTTGCTCTCAGCTTTCAGCCTGCGACTCGGGATGGTATTTCAGCGATCCGGCGGGCAGCAGGCTCGCACCATCCGCCTGCTCTCTGTGCGTCCGCTCCGGCGCTTACTGGGTATCCGTCAGCGTCGTGTTCTGTATATTCGGCTAAGGGCAGTATATAGCTGCGCCGCGAGCGCCGCAAGGGTCGCCCACGCGCCGACGCACTCCGCCTTTTGCATCTCACACACCCCCTATCGGGCCGCTGAGCGCCACGGCGTCACCATCATGCAGCTCGTGCCCCAGCTCCACCTGGTCGCCGTTGACGAGCACCATCTCCGGCGTGAACTCGGGAAGGCCGAGCCGGGAGACGAGGTCCTCGACGGTGGTGCCTTCCGGCAGATCGTACTCATCAGCCACGGTGCCCTGAGCCGCGGCGCCTTCCGCCGCAGTGTCCGAGCTTGTGTTCATGCCGGGCGCACTGACGGTGATCTTCATTCCCTCTCCCCCTCGCTCTCTTTCCTCGTGTCTGGCGCCCCATCCTGTGGTCGCTTACCTGGTAGGTGCCAGGACGGGACGTGCTCTGGCGCTATCTCGGGTAATGCGTGCCCGCGTCCAGCATGCCCGCCGTGCCTGCAGCCGCAGCGCTTTGCTGGTCCGCAATGTCAGCGGCGCCGTCCACCGAGGCGTTGGCCTCTCCTGCCGAGGGCTGCTGCTCCATCTGAACGTTGGTGTCCTCCTGCGGGGCAACAGGCGCGCCAGAGTCGAGGCTCTGTGTGAGCTCAGCAATCTTTTCCTTGAACGAATCCATAGCCTGTCCCTCCTCCCTCTCACCAGTACTCAGATGCAAGGCTAGTGCCAGCGTGGTGGGGGAGGATCGGCTCAGGTGAGCTCTCGGGCGAGGGGAGGAACGACCTGCTTCTTGCGGCTGACCACGCCGGGGAGCTCGGCGTGCCCGTCTGTTGGGGCCACGCCGAACGCGCGCTGGGCAAGGACCCGTTCCTCCTCGCCGGGCAGGATCATCAGGCTGCTCTGAGCGAGTATGTCTGTTGCCAGGAAGAACGCGTAGTTGACGGTTCCCTCGTCTTTCAAAGACTGCAGCTCAGCGCGGAAAGCCTCCTCGTTGCGGGCGAAGTACTCCATGTCCACAGTCTCGGCCTGGCCTATCCCCACTCTCTTGCCGCCCCACTCGTACAGCTTGAAGTTCCGAGAGAGTATCTGCTCCGGCGTTGTGTTGTCGTAATCGGAGCTGGCGTGGAACATAGCCTGCGCGAGCTCCTGGAGGTCGATCTCCGCCAGGGACGCCAGCCACTCGCCCGCCGTGCGGTCGCGCGGTGTGGACGTGGGTGAGCGGAACAGAAGTGTGTCAGAAACGATGCCGCCCGCGAGCATCCCCGCCACGGGAGGGTCGGGCTGCAGTCCGGCGCTCCGATACATCTCCGCCAGGATGGTGCTCGTGCTGCCGACCGGCTCGAGCTTCATGTAAATCGGCTCGGCGGTGTGCAGGTCGCCGAGGTTGTGGTGATCAATCACTTCCAGCAGCTGCGCCTGCTCGAGCCCCTCGACGGCCTGTGTGCTGTGGTTGTGGTCCACCAGTATCACTCCCTTGCCGCGGGAGCGAAGGAGGTCGGAGCGTGAGAGGATGCCAACGAGCCTGCGGTCGCCGTCTGTGACAGGCAGGGCTATCGTGCCGCGTGTGGATAAGCTCTCCTCGGCCTCGCTCGCGAGCTCGTCTACCTCCGCGGTCGGCGCATCGCGGCGCATGACCTCGGAGACGGGTATGCTCAAGTTCAGGAGGCGGGTGACTCGGTACGAGTCGTGGGGGGTCTTTATGACGCGCGTGCCGCGCTCCCGCGCGTGGGTGAGCACGTCCTCGGGCGGCTCTGCGCCGCCTACGAGCACGAGGCAAGAGGCTCCGCCTTCGAGGGCGGCGCTCTGTGCGTTTGCTCGGTCGCCAACCACCACCATGTCTCCGGGCCGGACGAGCGACTCTACCGTCTCGGCTTTCATGGCAGCAACCCACACACGTCCCTGCCACTCGCCCTCCCTCTCGCCAGCCAGCAGCTCTCCATCAAGTGTATGGAGGATGCTTGCGTACGAGATACGGTTCTGCACGCCACTCGCGAGGTCCAGCTGCTGCAGGTACCGAGCGGCCACGTCGTCCAGCGTCACTACTCCCACAAGCCGGCAATCGTCATCCACCACGGGCAGGATGCGCTTGTCCGTAATTGCCACCCCTGCGTCGCGCATGGTGGCGGCAGCAGGCAGGTACTGTGGGTGGGGGTTCATTACGTCGCGGACGCGCGTGTAAACATCCGTCAGCAGCTCCGGAGCGGGCAGGCCGAAGCGCTCCAGCAGGTACCGGGTTTCGGGGTTTGGGTCGCCCAGCCGGGCGGGCGTGGCGGCAGGCATCCCTGTACGTCGTTTCAGATCAGCGTAGCCGATCGCGGCGGCTATGGAGTCCGTATCGGGGTTCTTGTGGCCAACAACGTAGACGGGAGTGTTCGGCATTAGCAGACCTCTCTGTGGGACTGGCCAGAGTATAGCCGGG
>JADDPP010000284.1 GCA_016781845.1 Rubrobacter sp. | reverse complement strand
CAGCCTTCCTGCCAAGGCGGTAGGAGGACCGCTCGCCCCTATCCTGCCGGAGATGAGCCATGACCGGTTCCCCGTACCATCGTTCTCATGTCGATCGTCCCGCCGCATCCCTACGGTCTGCCCCAACCCCACACCGTGCGCGATGGACACGGCGCCACGTACTGCTCGGTGCCGCGGGGATTGGGACGCTTAGCACCGGCGGCTTCTGGAGCACCAGGGGGACGCAGGTTCGCCCCCTCCTCGCCGCCGGCACGCCGGGTGCGGCCGTCGACGATGAGCTACGCGTCGCCACGTCCGGCTGGAAGACCGACTTCACGCAACACAGCGTTCCACTTGGCGAGATCACCTCCGGTGGGCTCCCCCGGGATGGCATCCCGCCGATCGACGCCCCCCGGTACGTCGCGATCGCCGAGGCAGATGGGTGGCTGGAGGCCCGTGAGCCCGTCATTGCCGTCGTCGGAGAGGGGCGCGCGGGGCCGGTCGCCCGCGCCTACCCACTCCAGATCATGGTCTGGCACGAGATCGTCAACGACGTGCTCGCGGACAGGCCGACGCTGGTGACCTTCTGCCCGCTCTGCAACACGGCGATCGCCTTTGACCGTCGGCTGGACCCGGACGGGCTCATCTACGACTTCGGGACGACCGGCAACTTGCGGTTCAGCGATCTCGTGATGTGGGACCGCCAGACCGAGTCGTGGTGGCAGCAGCTCAGCGGGGAGGCGATTGTCGGCGCGCTGACCGGGCGCCGTCTCACGCCCGTGCCGGCCCAAATCCTCGGCTGGGAGGCGTTCAAGGCGGCCTACCCGGCCGGCAACGTCCTGTCCCGCGAGACCGGCCACTTCCGGCCCTACGGTGACAACCCCTACCCTGGCTACGATGATATCGACTCCACCCCGTTCCTCTTCGAGGGCAACCTGGACGGTCGGCTCGCGCCGATGGAGCGGGTCGTCGGACTCGCCGTCGGTGACGAGGCCGTCGCGTATGCCTTCCCCGCTCTGGCGGGCCACCGAGCCGTCAACGAGCGGGTCGGCGGGCAGGAGGTGGTCGTGCTCTACGCCCCGGGGGCACGGTCGGCCCTGGATGCCGCCACGATCGCTGGCTCGCGTGACACGGGCCAAGCCGGCGTCTTTCACCGGCGGCTCGACGACCGGCTCCTCACCCTCCACCCAGACGGCAACGACCGCTTCGTCGATCTGGAGACAGGAACGATCTGGGACGTGACCGGTCGTGGGGTGGATGGTGTTCTCACGGGTCGCACCTTGGCGCCGGTCCCGCACACCGTGGTGTTCTGGTTCGCGTGGGCCGCCGCC
>JADDPP010000211.1 GCA_016781845.1 Rubrobacter sp. | reverse complement strand
CACACCAGCTTGATTTCGCTGGGTGATAGACGACTCCAACCCCCGATTACTACTGAGGCTCCGCCTGCAACTCACCCATCCAATTTACTTTGGTCGGGTACTAGGCTGGAGGGCTGCCATCGTCCCTTCCGTAGTTACAGACGCAATTGGAAATTCCTGAGACATCTAACTTCCCAAAAGAACGCGGTTACCTGGTTGAATGGAGGGTGTACCGTAAGAATTTGGACACAAGGCGACCTTGCTATCTGCTCGGGCTACATGGGACGTTCTACTAGGGAGCATATTAGGGTAGGTGTCTATGCGCCCCATTCATACTTGCGGACTGAGCGACACGAACCCGATTTAGGGGACAATGTGTGAAGACGATAAGGAGATACCTGTTCTGGTCAGCGTGCGGCGGAATCATACTCGTGTTTGCACTCATATTGCTCGCCGAACCGTTGCTCGCCCGCACCCCTGCCAGGGAGACGCCTCAGGCTGCGGCCCGTCGCGCCGTTTGCGGCAGCAACCCGAACGAGGATACGTTCCGCGCCCTGGCGACACGCAAGTCCGGTAACACTGAGAGCGCACATGAACTGAGTCCTAGGAGTTCTCTGGCTCTAACCGACGACGCATTCCGGGACGATGGGCGCGAGGACGGCCTAGACACTGTTGTCAGTTTAAATGCTTAAGGCTGACTTCCTAGACTTCCTAATTACCGCTCGAGGGGTACCCTTCCGCCTGGTAACCGCATTACTAAAGCACCAACATGGGATTTTCTGCACACGGAATGGAGGGAGCGGCATGGCGTATACGGTCGGGGGGGCCTTCGATGCGTTCAGGAGAGACTTCGTGGACTTGAAACCGGCCGACACGAGCACAGCCAGATCGAGCCGGAACTACCTATACTCGCAACTGAAGGAACTAGCGGATAGAGACGCGACCTTCCCGCGGCTGTCGAACGAGTTCCGTCCGCTTGGATCATTCGCGCGCAGAACGAAGATCAGGCCGCTGAACGATATCGACTTCTTGGTGGTGCTCGATAACCGCGGTACCAGGGAGACTCGGGCGTCCTTCTGGGACTCCTACACGTACCGCTTAGAGATAACGGACTATACGTCACCCTTTGGCGCCTTCCGCGGCGACGACGGCTTGGTCAGCTCGATCAAGATACTCAACAAGATCAGGAGTTCACTCTCCTCGGCGCCGAACTACGGCAAGGCGGAGATAAAGCGCAACATGCAGGCAGTCACCCTCAAGCTCCTCTCGTATACGTGGGTGTCCGACATCGTCCCCGCGGTACCCATCAAGAGCGCGTTCTCCACGACCGTCGATCACTACCTCATCCCAGATGGGAAGGGTAACTGGATACGCACGGACCCGCGGATCGACGACTCCAACGCCACACGCCTGAACGGGCAGCACTCCTCGCTTTTCCTGCCTACTGTGCGGATCCTCAAGTACTGGAACGGTCGCCATACGAAGCCGGTCCTCGGTTCCTACTACTTTGAGACGCTCGCGCTCAAAGTATTCGACCTGAATGCGTTCCCGGTCAGCTTTTTCGGTGGCCACAAGATCACGCGCTTCCCGCCCACAGTGAAGTACTTCTTCGACCGGTGCCCTCAGCACATGGAGGGTTCCTGCCCGGACCCGAAAGGGCTAGGCCCGGCGCTCGACGCCGGTCTAGACTCGGAGACGAGGCGCAAGGTTTCTGCGGTGATGTCGGACGCCTCTAAGATCGCGGGGCTGGCGCTCGCCTACGAATCGCAGTCCCAGCCTAGCGAGGCGATGACCACGTGGGGACGGGTGTTCGGCGCTTCCTTCCCGATGTATGGCTAACTCCTCTTACCCATTCCGGCACGACCCCCGTGCCCTCTCGCGCGGCCTCTACGACCGGGCCAAGGGGCTCTGGGGCGTCGCGTATGCGCTCCAGCTAGGCGTGTTCGGCGTGGGCATCACGCTCGTCTTCTTCGCGGCCAGCCACTGGGTCGGCATACTCCTGGCCGCGGCGCTCTGTCTCTCGGTAGCCTCGGAGATCGTCCTCCTGCGCTTTGAGGCGGCGAAGGGCATCGCTGAGGAGCTCCTGCGCAAACTGGACCTGAGGGATTCCTTCGGGTGGGGGCTGGACGAGGCCGAGATGAGGGATTTCCTCGCGCGGAGCCCGTCGAGGCTCACGGAGGGGCTCACGACGGAGGATCTCGGCGAACGGTACTTCGCCAGTGGACAGAGCATCGGGCCCGAAAGGGCGCTCGAGAACGTGCAGGAGTCCGCGTGGTGGAGCAAGCACCTCGCCAGTAGGATGGTGCTGTGGTGCGCGGGTGCTGCCCTGGTGTTGCTAATCGGACCCATCGCGGTCCTCGTAGCAAGCATCCTCGCCACGGCCGACCCCGAGAAGTTGTCCCTGATCACACAGGTCGCCGTGTCCGTGCTGATGGCCGGGTTCACGTTCGGGCTACTGCGGCTCGCCTTCGCCTACTACTCCTTCTCGCGGGAGAGCGACCGCGCGGTCGTCCGCGCGGAGTCGGCCAGCCGACGGCTGCTGGCAGAGGGGAGCGTCAGCCTGGAGCGGGCGCTGAGGGTCGTACAAGAGTATCACCTCGCGCGCACCGTCGCCCCGCCAATTCCCTCCTGGCTCTGGCGACGGAACCAAGACCGGTTGAACCGCCTATGGGAACAGTACCGTCCCGGACCGTAGCGGCTCGTGACCAGGAAGGACCCGTGTTCGGGTATGGTGGCTCCAACTGGACACTCGATTCCGCTACGAATAATCTTCTCCCTCGTTAGTTTAGGGAGAGTTAGCCTGGTGCACTTCTGGGAAAATGGTCCCTCACGGATAGCAAGGGCTACACACCTTCTAATCCGAGCTGGACCCCCGACTGCCAGAACCCCAACTGACCGCGCCGGAAACCCGCACTATTCAGGTAGTCCCGTATCCTCGCAGCCACTGCGGGATGGACCCCCTTGAGTTCAAAGCCAACTGGAGAGACCTGAACCCCGGCGGTGGAGCTCTCTGCGATGTCCTTGAGTACCCGCTCCACATACCGCCTGACACGCTCAGACACGTATCGCGTCGCGTCGCGATCCCGCCACAGCGGCCACACCTCGATGGCCGCCGTCATCAGCTCATCCCAGGTAACGGCGAACTGTTCCTGCGCCAGGCGCGAACCTATGAGGTAGGCGAGTGCGGTGCGCACTCGCTCCTCCACGACGCGCTGCCCATATTCGTCCTGCGCATTAATGCTAGGATCCAGGGGAATAAGGTACAGCGGGCGTGGATCCTCACCGGGTTCCAGTGTCACGACCCGAAGCTCATAGGGCACGGAAAAAGGCACCCGTTCGGGGCGGGCGAAGTACAGGTACACGCCGTCGCTGCGTTGCTCTATGCCGCACGACGTCGACGGCGTCGGTTCGATTCGCGCCTCCTCCAGCCGCCGGCTTAACACCTCGAGGCAGGATTCCATATCCGCCTGCTGCGGATGAGTGACGGCGAAGAGCATGTCCGCCGCCCACCTTTCAGGATTGTCGAGGCCAAAAGCGCTCGATATATGCGGCCCACTTGAGGAGATCAGGCCCATCGCCTGCCGCGCCTGCGTCGTGTCAGGACCGAAGCTGCTCGTCTTGCACTCCACCGTGAGTAGACGCCACCCATCTTCTTTGCGCAACACCAGCTCGGGGCTGGGTCGTCCGACCATGTCGAGCGGGGGGACAGCGGTGGTAGCGCGGGCTACCACGGCTATGGACAGGGGTATAGGGGAAGCAATGCGGTAGAGCTCATAGCCATTGGTTCGGAATACGGGGTAGTACTTGCCAGCCCGCATGGGGAAGCTAAGCCAGATCATCAGGTTCAGCTGGAAGAGCGGGATCTGCTCGACCGGCAGGTCAGGCACGTACCACTTCCCGCCCCAGCAGCGCGTTCTCGAACAATTCCGCGTAGGCGGTGTCGCCGATCGTCATCGTTACGGCCGGGTCCACGAATCGCTGGAGGTTGGTCATCAGCCGGTGGACCGTGTTCCCGCACGTGCCATGAGGCAGTATGAACAGGAAGCGCTGTGGGGTCAGTTCCATGTAGAGGCGCTGCCAGAGATGCAGGTCAAGACCGTACACATGCACCTTCCGCTCACCAAGGCTTATGGGATTCCCCCAGAGCCGCAGCGGCCCCCGTCCCTGCTCGAACGTGGTCGAGACGAGGTTCTGGAAGGTCTGATCGGGCAACGGGCTGCTGAACTCGAAGATGACAGGGGCACCACCGATCCGCATCGATGGACCACCGGGAAGATCCACCGGCTCGAGGTTGAGCCAGATCGCCTCCTCTATCGCGGTCGTCACGCTGTCGTACAGCCGCGTGATCTCCACCAGCTGGCTACGACCCTCACGGAAACTGGGGGCGCGGTGGGTCATCTTGCCCCAGGACCAGACATCGTATCCGCCGCGCTCCTCTCCGGGAAACCGGAGCATCTTGACCGCACGGAAGGCCGGGTAGATGCGCTGGAACTCAGACAAGATCTGCTCGAGCCTGAGCGCCCTCTCCGTGAAAGCCGAGCTCGTCGCGCGGCGGTCGGCACCACCGACCTCATCATACCCTTCGGAAGTGACATCCGCCTGTTCCTGCTCTTCGTCGTACCATATGTCCTGAGTGCGCCCTGATTCGAAGCTATTCCTCTGCTCACACTTGATGCTGACAAAACTCGAGGGAGACTTGGGGAGGATGTACTGGCGCCAGAGCACCATGAACGTCTCGCCGGCCAGCCAGAGGAAATCCAGGTCCGGTGCGTCCATAACAGCGCGCCTCACCGCCCGGTCCATCGGCTCCGTCTTGCCATAGGAGTGCAGCACAATATATCGGCTACCTAGCGGCTCCGCGTAACCGATCACTCCCTGAGAGCCTTGCACACGGAAGAGTTCCTCTCGCCCTACTCGATGCGCGCGCCACTGCGTCGCACCCAGGGCCTTCTCAACGTCGGGTGAATCTCCGTGGTCGGCCGTCTCAAGGACATACGACTTTAGCATCCCCGTGTTCGGACCCAGTTCGTAGCGGTCCACTTCCGCCTTGCGCTCGTAGGCGTAGTTATCGAATACGTCGAAGAGTTGGTCACGGCTCCTGCCAATGATAGCGTCGCTCATTGCCTCATTCCCCCAACGATTCGCACGGCGCGTGTTCGCGCATCACATTGTACTCGAAACTCAGTTTTACACAATC
>JADDPP010000406.1 GCA_016781845.1 Rubrobacter sp. | reverse complement strand
TGAGTTATGTTATGGTGGTCCCGATGGCACAGAGAGCTGCCCCTACGGGCGGCGTCCTGCGTCCTACCTGAAGCGAGCGTTCTGGCCGCCGCGGAGGACGGAGAGGACTTCGTGTGGGGTCACGATGGCGATGTCGCCTTCAATGCAGCGCTTGAGGGCGGCGGTGGCGTTGCCGAAGTGCAGGGGAGTGAGGCCCAGCTCGTCGCGCAGCGTAACATAATGCGATCCGTCGAGGAAGGCGTAGAGGTAACCTGCGGCGAAGGCGTCGCCGGAGCCGAACCGTGCTGTTCCGGCCGTGGGGTAGGCAGGCGCGTGGGTGTACTCGCCTCTACGCAGTTGCGCGGAGCCCTCGGCGCCGAGGGTAAGGACGAGACTCTTCTCTGTGTTGCCGTGGCCGAAGCGGTCCGACATCGCGGTCAGAACTGAGGCGGGGTCGCCTGTAAGTCCCCACAGTTCAGCCGCGTCGGAGCGGGTGCAGAAGAGAAGGTCGGCGGCATGGCACGGCTCCTCAAGCTCGCGGGCGGCTTCCTGCGCGGTCCACAGCTTCGCGCGGTAGTTGACATCGAAGGAGATGGGGACGTTGCGCTCCCGTGCCCGGTTAATGTGGCGATGAAAGATCGTGCGCGCCTGAGGGCTGAGGGCGGGGGTTATGCCGGTCAGGTGGAGCAGGCGGGCGGTATCTATTACCGAGGGCTCGATCGCACTGGGGTCGAGGGAGGCGATGGCCGAGTGGGCACGGTCGTACACGACCTGGGTGCCGAGCGGCGCGGGCGCCTCTTCGACCCAGTACGTGCCGAGGCGGGCGATGGGGTCGCCGCACCAGACCACGTGGCTGGTAGATACGCCGTGGCTTTCAAGTTCCCCCGCAACCAGCCTTCCGAGGGGGTTGGAAGGCAGGGCGGAGAGCCAGGCGCAGCGCATCCCCAGCCGGGACAGACAGGCGAGCGTGTTGGACTCGGTGCCCGCGACGTGGACGGCTAGAGTGCGCGCCTGTTCGAGCCGCGCGTTCCCGGCTGGGCTGAGGCGAAGCATGGTTTCGCCGAAGCTGACTACGTCGTGTGCTGCTCGTGTATCCGTTGCATGTCCTCCGTTGTGGCTTGCTCGCTTCGTGCTCCGGTTCGGATTATAAATCAAACGATCAGCGGTAGCGGCGTACCTTGCTTCTCATCAGGGCGATGTCAAAGTTGACACGGTAGCTCTACTACTTTCACCTCCTGAAACTGTACGGCGGTAACAGCCGATATGGAGCGGGACAACGACTGTAGAGACGTTGCACGCAACGTCTGAGCAACGTCCCTGCGGCAACTCTACCCCCATCAACGGCGCCTTTCGACTGGCCCCGGACGGCGAAGGTAACCGAGAGATCGAGGAGACGTAGCATGCTACTTCTCTATGGGTGTACGGCGCGCTGCGAGCGACCTTGAAACCACCCTTGCTTCTCGTTGTATTTGAACGGTCTCGCGTTTAGCCGGGGTTAGTCGCCGACTCCTGCGCGCGCCCCGCTTGCCAGGGCCGCGTTCACGAGGAAGGCGAGTCCCAGCAGGAGTATGCCGAGCGCGATTGCGCGGGCGAACTCGCCACGCTGGACCTCCAGGGTAACCGCGGTGGTCAGGATGCGCGTGGAGCCCGCGATGTTGCCGCCGACCATAAGCGAGGCGCCGACCTCCGAGATAGCCCGCCCGAAGGCCGCCGCGACCGCCACGAGCACCTGTGGCCGGGCAGCCCCCACGATTTCCCAGCCCACGCGCCACTCGCTCGCCCCGTCCGCGCGCAACGCCTCCGCAATCTCGATATTGAGCAGAGCGAGGGCCGAGCGGGTGAGTCCTGCGGCCAGAGGCATTGCCACGATGAACTGAGCCATCACCATGGCGACGGGTGTATAGATGAGCGCGAGTGGACCGAGCGGCCCGCTGCGCCACAACAGTATCGAGACCCCGAGCCCGACGACGACCGGGGGAAGCCCCATCCCTGTGTTGACGAGGCTGGAGAGGAATGCCCGTCCACGGAACGGGCGCAGCGCGAGCAGCACGCCGAGTGGCACCCCCACGAGTGCGGCGAGCGCCGTTGCCAGCCCCGAGACGGCGAGCGAGAGCGCCGCGATGCGCAGGATGGCAGGGTCGCGCTCGACCAGGAGGCGAAACGCACCGGCAAACCCCTGCCAGATCAGGTCCACTCAGTCGCCGGTGTCCTCGAGCCCACAGCTGTTATCAGCACAAGGCACAAACAGCGGTTGCCCGTACTTCTCGCGCCCGAAGCCGTTGATCAGCTTCTGCGCCTCGGGAGATACCAGGAAGTCCCCGAACGCCTCAGCACCTTCGGCGTTCACGCTCGGAAACTTCTTCGGGTTGATCCCTATCACGTGATACACGTTCAGCAGAGGTGGATCCCCTTCCACAAGTATCTCAAGATCCAGTGTGCCCCTGAGCGATAGGTAAGTGCCCCGGTCGGTGAGGGTGTATCCGCCCTTTTCCGAGGCCACCCGCAACGTCTGCCCCATCCCCGACCCGGTTTCCTCGTACTGCCGACCCGCAGGCTTCGGGACTCCCGCGGCCTCCCACAACGCCAGCTCCTTTTTGTGGGTGCCGGAGTCATCACCACGGGAGAAGAAAGGGGCTTCGGAAGAGGCGATACGAGTCAGGGCTGCCGTGGCGCTGGCAATGCCCCTGATGCCCGCTGTATCAGAGGGAGGCCCCACGATGACGAAGTCGTTGTACATCACCAGCCTGCGGTCTACGCCCGCACCCGTCTTCATAAACTTCTTTTCGGACTCAGGAGCATGAACAAGCAGCACGTCCGCCTCGCCCCTCTCCCCCAGCGCGAGGGCCTGCCCCGTGCCTACTGCGACCGGTTTCACGCGATACCCACTCTCTTGCTCGAACCAGGGGACTAGCACGTCCAGCAGCCCCGAATCCTGGGTACTCGTGGTCGTGGCGAGGATAATCTCCGTGCCGCTGCTGGCAGTGCCGCCGATGGCTGAGGTGGACGCACCGCACGCGGTCGAGAGGAGCAGGGCGAGAAGGAGTAGCGGGGCCGTCAGATATCCGGGTATTAGCAAGCTCAGGCCTCTTCCAGGCAGCTGCCGGGTAGCGCCATATGGAGGACGCCCAATCAGCCGCTGTGGGTAAGTGGGTTCAACATTTCAGCACGCCATAGGTCGGTACCGAGCCTTCTGAGCGCCAGGGTATTGTACCGCAGGCGCACTGGTGGGAGAGGGCATCGGTTCGGGCGCGGTGTGACATGCGGGAGTTACAGGTCATCGCGGACGAGGGGCATCGTCAGGCAGTGAGGGCCGCCGCGGGCGCGGGATAGCTCGCGGCCGGGCACCTTGATCGCTATCTTGTGGCCGCTTTCGATGTCGATACGAGCAGCGAGCTCCGCGGCGGTGCTTTCCCTGCCGTCCACGAGGAAGCGCGCGTCGCCGTTCGGCCCAACTGGGGGGCACTCCTCGACGGAGACCACGTCGTAACCGCCCTGCGCGCGCAGCAGCTCGAAGGTCAGGTCATTGCGCTCGTAACCCAGGACGACGCCCGGCGCAAGGGCGAAGAAGTTCGCTCCGTCGGTCCACTGCTCGCGGTCCTGGTCCAGGCGCTCGCGCCCGCCGCACTCGTACACATGCAGGTGCATCCCCTCCTGGCTGCGCAGGAGGTCCGGCAGATAGGAAGAGTGCTCGCGAATGCGGATGCCACTGGAGCCGAGGGACATCTCGATAATACGCACGCCCTCATCGCCGTAGCCCCGGAAGAGCGCGGGATAGAGCACGCACTCCTCGGAGGAGAGCAGGGTGAACACTGTGTCGAGGTGCATCCACGACCTTCGCGGGGGGAGCAACACGACGTAGATAGTGCTGATGGGGGAGTCCTTCTGGAGGATGCACCGCGCGAAGGCATCTATTCCCTGGTGGTCCGTTCTCTCCGAGCAGCCGACCAGCAGCGCGTGGTCATTGACCACGATAACGTCCCCGCCCTCGATATGGGCGTCGGGGTAAGCGTTGGGGTGTTCTTCGTACGGGTCCCACCATGTCACACTCCCGTCGGCGCCGCTCGCGAAGCGCGGATGGTGACGGAAGACGTACCGCAGCAGCAGGGGCTCGCGTCTGCGGGCCTGGTGCTTCATAGAGGAGAGCATCACCCGAGAGCCGACGACGGCGGAGGGGTCGCGCATGAAGAGGAGGTTGGGGATGGGCTGTGGACGGTAGAGCGTACGGTCCTCGAGGAACTCGCCGAGCGAATGCAGGGCATCCTCCGGCTGGCCCGCGACGAGCGCGGTGGCAAGCCTGTCAGGGGCGAGGTCGAGCAGCTCGCGTGAGAGCGCGGCTCGGTCCTCCTCGTAGCCAGGCTCCAGTGACATAACCTCGCACACCAGCTCGCGCCGTAGCCGCTCGTCCGTGATGACGTCCGCTAGCAGGTCCTCGACGTACACGACGCCACCGGGACCGGTGCCGAGCTCTAGGACAGACGCGAAGATATCGTGCTCCTCGCGCGCTCCCGGCAGCCACAAAAGCTCGTCGAAGAGCAACTCGTCGCGCATCTCCGGCGTCATGTGGTTGATCTCCGGCCCCGGACGGTGGAGCATAATACTCCGCAGGCGGCCGGTCTCGCTTGTGACGTGCAGTTGTGCCATAACAGGGGCATCGTACGGCACGGGCGCGGCTAGGCGCAAGGGAAATGCCGATGAGCTATCTGCCAAGCGCGACGCCGAGGCCCGCGGCAAGGAGGCCGAGCACGAGGCTGCCCAGCGAGTACAGCGCGGCTGTGAGGAACTCGCCGCGGCGCAGAAGGTCGAGAGTCTCGTACGAGAGGGTGGAGAATGTGGTGTAGCTGCCGAGAAACCCTATCGCGACGAAGAGTCGGTACTCCTCGGGCGCATGCAGACGGCCGACCACAAGTGCGGTAAAGAATCCGAGGACGAAGCTACCCGTGACGTTTACGAGGAAGGTGCCCAGCGGGAAGGCGCCGGGCCACACGCTGGAGACCCAGCCCGAGAGTATGTAGCGGGCGTTCGCGCCCAGGAACCCGCCAAGCCCCACGAGCAGAAATCTCATCCAGCGCCTCCTTCGCCTCTCATACCGCTTCCGGGCTAATGCCCCCAGGTCCTCAGGCCGAGCTTGAGAGGAATCTCACACGTCCGGCCTCGGTACAACTGGTGAGACCCTTCGCGTAGTTTACCTTGAAGCGCAGTGAGGGGGCGGTACGGAGTCCGGGTG
>JADDPP010000135.1 GCA_016781845.1 Rubrobacter sp. | reverse complement strand
GGTCTACCATCAGGTCTATCAGGCGGTTGCGCTCATCGGCAGGCACATCGCTGACGGCAGGCTGCGGGTGGCGCGACACACCGCGTGATAGGAAAACGCCCGCCTTGCCCACGCCCGGGCTACACCGCCTCCAGCATCTCGTACCCCGGCAGTGTGAGGAACTCCACGAACTCGTCGCTCTGAGTGAGGTCTCTGAACAGCTTGCTGGCGTCATCGAACCGGCCCGCCATGTAGCGATCCTCGCCCAGTGCGGCCCTGACCTTCTCCATCTCCTCATCTAGCAGGCGATGTACGAGCTCCAACTCGACGGGACGCCCATCCTGAAGCACGCCCTCCGGGGAGCGGACCCATTGCCACACCTGGGCGCGGCTTATCTCCGCCGTCGCAGCATCCTCCATCAGGTTGTATATAGGCGCAGCGCCCTGGCCGCGCAGCCACGACTCGATGTACTGCACCCCCACGCTGATGTTCGTCCGCAGGCCCTCCTCCGTGATCTCGCCCTCCGGCACGGCCAGCAGCTCGTCCGAGGAAACCTGAACGTCCTCGCGTTTCCTGTCTATCTGGTTCGGCCCCGGCATCAGTGCGTCGAACGCTTCGTAAGCTATGCTGACCAGCCCAGGATGTGCTACCCACGTCCCGTCGTGGCCGTCCCTGGCCTCTCGCTCCTTGTCGGCGCGCACCTTGGCGAATGCGGCCTCGTTCGCCGCGACATCCCCCTTCACCGGTATCTGCGCCGCCATACCGCCCATTGCATGCGCTCCCCGTCTATGACACGTCTGGATAACGAGCAGAGAGTACGCGCGCATGAACGGCACAGTCATGGTGACCTGCGCCCGGTCGGGCAGGACTCGGTCCGGGTGGTTGCGGAACCTCTTGATGTAGCTGAAGATGTAGTCCCACCGGCCGCAGTTGAGCCCCGCCGAGTGCTCCCGCAGCTCCCACAGGATCTCGTGCAGCTCAAAGGTTGCGAGGATAGTCTCGACAAGCACCGTCGCCTTGATCGTGCCGGGAGGCAGGCCCAACTCCTCCTGCGCCATCACGAAGACGTCGTTCCACAGCCGCGCTTCCAGGTGGCTCTCAAGCTTCGGCAGGTAGAAGTACGGCCCCGCGCCGCCCTCCACGAGCTCACGAGCGTTATGGTAGAAGTACAGCCCGAAGTCGAAAAGACTCCCGGAGACAGCTTGCCCGTCCACGAGCATATGTCTCTCCGGAAGGTGCCACCCGCGCGGCCGCACAAAGAGCGTCGCGACCTCCGGGTTCAGGCTGTACTCCCTGCCGTCCGGGTTGGTGTACCCTATCTCGCGCCGCACCGCGTCCCGCAGGTTGAGTTGGCCGCGCACCATGTTCTCCCAGGTCGGCGAGTTCGCGTCCTCGAAGTCCGCCATGAACACCTTCGCGCCCGAGTTGAGCGCGTTGATGACCATCTTTCGGTCCGTTGGCCCTGTGATCTCCACGCGCCGGTCCTGTATGTCAGTGGGAACAGGGGCAACGGTCCATTCTCCGGCGCGGATATGGGCAGTCTCCGGCAGAAAGTCGGGAAGCTTCCCCGCGTCTATCTCCGCCTGCCGCTCGGCACGCCTCCGCAACAGTTCCTCGCGTCTTTCCCCGAACGCGCGCTGCAGCTTCGCCACGAACTCCAGCGCGCCTGGCGTAAGTATCGCCGCCAGATCCGACGAAACGTCCCCTCGCACCTCCACCCCCTCGGGGTACTGTGCAGTGCTCTGCTCCTGAGTCTGTATGGTGCTCACCTTTCAGCTCCTCCCTCGACGCTACCCTCTTCTGGCGCATCTGTAGCAAGCACCCCGCCGCGAGCGTCTGATGCTGCTTACGGATGACATCTGAAGAGTTGTCAGTCCAAGCGTTCGAATCAAGGCGGGTTGTGTGTGACAAAGGGTAACCGGACAACGACAAAGGCTGTAGATAGTCGAAACGCGAACACGAAGAAGGGGCCTCCGTACGGAGGCCCCTTTAAGCGAACTGCTCGTGCTGTGTCTGGTTAGCGGCGCCTCAGCACGGTGTATCCACCCGCCGCGAGCAGCGAGAAGACCGCCGCGAAACTGCCGAGCGGCAGGCCAGCGCCGGACATTCCGCCCGCGCCCGTCTGTGGCATACCAGGCATCTCGAACGTCTCATCGACTTCGATGCAGCCAACGAACGCCACCGTTACCTTCCCCTCCATGGCCTCGGGGTCCGTCTCCGCGTCGACCGCGGCGAGCACGACCACGAAGTTCCTGGCGTCTGCGTCCGGTGCGGCGTACGTTGCCGACTCACCCGGAGCGAGCTCGTCCTGCTCCACTATGGGCTCGCCCTCAGCCCCCTCCATTGGATTCTCCATGTCGAAGTCATCCCCGGCGGCGACTACGCTCAGTACGAGTATGGGGAAGTCGGAGTCGTTCGTGACCGTGACCGACTTGGGGTTCTCGTTGCAGTTCGTGGATATAGTCACATCCGCGAACATATCGTTGCCATTGCCGTTGCCGCTGCCGTCACCCCCCGCGAGGGCGGGAACCGCCAGCAGCGCCAGCAGTAGCAGGGCCACCAGTGTAGCACGTAGAGTCTTCAAGATCGCTCCTTCATTGGTCCTACTTCTCCCCACCGAGCAGCTCGCTGTCGCGCCAGCGTGAAGACACACGCCGGGCTAGGCGCATTCTATCAAGTTGTATGACAAGTTGGAACACATCCGCGTCTGGATATAAACAAAGCTACCCGCCCTCGAACGGGAATGTAGCGCGCTCGCCGGTGCGCGCGGAGTGGTAGACGGCGAGGACTATCTCGAGGGGCTTGCGGGCTTCGTGGCCGGGCACGGGCGGCTCCTCGCCCTCCCGCAACGCCTCGAATATCAGGCGCATCTGCATGACGTGGGCCTTCCACCAGGGCTCTCCCTCCACCGGATCAAGCGTGGACTCCAGGTCGTGCGCGCTCAACACCTCCTCCTCACGGGAAGGCTCCCAGACCGTGAGCCTCGAGCCCTCCAGCGTCGCCGCTCCCTCGTCGCCGAGCACCTCCAGTCTGACCGGCCTGTTCGTGTGAGCCGAGGTCATCCCCTGAATGCAGCCGAGCGCGCCACTTCCGAAGAACAGGGCTGCGCTCGCGGTGTCCTCGGCCTCGATCTCGTGCGCGAGAGTGCCGGTGTAAGCAGAGAGACTCTCGACCGGCCCCATCACCCACTGCAGGAGGTCTATGGTGTGGATGCTCTGGTTCATCAGCGCACCGCCTCCGTCGAGCCTGTACGTCCCCCGCCAGCCGCCGGCCGCGTCGTAGTACCCCTGGTCACGGTGCCAGTGGACAAAAGCATTCGCCATCACCGGCCTGCCGAGCAGCCCCGCATCCACCGCGCGCTTGAGCTTCAGCGCGTCCCGGTGGAACCGGTTCTGGAAGATACACGACAGGGACACCCCCGCGTCGCGCGCCGCCTTCACCATGCGGTCAGCGCCCTCCAGCGTGATGGCGAGCGGCTTCTCCGTGACGACGTGCTTGCCCGCGGACGCCGCCTGCACGGCCTGATCGGGGTGCATTCCGGAGGGAGTGCCGAGTATGACTACGTCCACGTCCCGCCGGTCCAGCAGGATCTGCATGTCAGGGTGCCACTCCGCGCCATGCTCCGAGGCCAGCTTGCGGCCCGCCTCCTCGCGCGGCTCCGCGACCGCTACGAGCCGCGCCCCTTCCACCTCGCGCAGCACGTCCGCGTGGATCGTGCCGATACCGCCCGCGCCCACGATCCCTACGCCGAACTCTGTCATGCCCACCTCACCTCTGTTTTCAGGTAACACCTGCCCAGGTGTCGCGCAGGTATGCGGCGCCGGCGGTAACTTCGTCGGGCGACCACCTGGCCTCGACGCTGACGCGGCCATCGTAGCCTGCATCCCTGAGAGCACGGAAGTAGCGTGCCAGCACATCGCCGCCGCGATGCGGCAGGGGCATTCCGCGGTCCTCGGGGATTGCGACGTGGACATGGGCGAGCAACGGGCCCGCCGCGACGGTGCCCTCGAAGCCCTCGCCGTTCACGCTGAGGTGGTACAGGTCGGAAAGCACGCGCACGGAGGGGTGAGCGACCCGGCGGACCAGGTCGGCGCCCTCCTCGACTGTGTTGATGATGTTCGACTCGCGGGTGTTTAGCGGCTCGACGGCTACTGTGATACCGTGCCCGGACGCGATATCGCCGGCCACACGGCACACCTCTTCGAGCTGCCGCAGGGCCTCCTCGTGCGGCCAGCCCTCCGGCACGTTGCGAGAGCCGCCACTGCCGAACACAACCACGGAGCCACCGAGCTCCGCCACCCTGCTGTAGGCGAGATCCAGGTATCGCTCTATGGCCCTCAGGTCCGCGTCCGGTCCCGTCACTTTGATCGCTCCGGGAAGCATAACGTTGTAGGCCTCGGGCGCGATGGTCAGAGTCCGTGCGTGGTCACGAAGCCCGGCGTATGCCTCACCATCCAGCTCTACGATATTGCGCAGCGGCCACTCGACGTAGTCGAACCCTGCCGCCGCCATATCACTGGCTTGCTCTGGTGGGGAACAGATGCCGAAGCGCAAGGACGTTTCCTTTCTGTCTGGTGACGTAGCTATTCAGCGTCGCAGGGTAGGCACGAAGGGGTTGCCGGTGAAGGCGAGGTCGAGGCTGTCGAGCGCGCCCTGCCCCTGCCGCTCTTCCAGTCCGGCGAAGAATGCCTGCGCAAGCTCAATAACAGCCTCTTGTCCTTGAGCGTATACCGCAGCTATCGCCTCTCTAGTCATCATACGCCGTGTAGCTTACAGCCTCCCCCCCACTCCTGCAACCCACCCCCCAACCTGTACTCGCTCCAGGCTGAGTAGCTATGCGAAGCGAAGAATCCGTGGTCCCAAGTTACGGCTTCCTCGCAAACTTAGAACAAGCCGCGGTACGATCAGGCAGGCAGCGGGCACACAGGGTAGAAGGTAGGCACGGACCCCGTTGGCACGGCGTAGGCTCAGATGAATTGCTGCAGAATCGGGAATAAGTAGACAAAAAAGGGTCGTGGCCTGACCGCCACGACCCAAACTCCAAGTGTACTGAGTGGCTGGCAAGTGATGGCGTGCGAGAGTCTTCCCACCGGCTGCCCCTGTCGGTCGCTACGCAGCGTCAGCCACTGACAGCCTGGATCAATACTTGCAGGCTCACCCGGTGACAGTCCAACGTCATCTACCAGGTGGCGCCTGGAGATCCGGAGAGTACGCGTCAGACTAGTGCTCCGTGACGCCTTTTATGATAGTCCGTGAACCAGGCG
>JADDPP010000081.1 GCA_016781845.1 Rubrobacter sp. | reverse complement strand
CAGGGGTGGTCTGATGGGGGCGGGGCAATCAACACGGCTCGAGAGATCGAGTCATTGGGGTGAGGGCATGAACACTAATCCTCTTGTGGGGACCTGGCGCCTGGTGTCGTTCGAGGTCCGCGCCTCGGACGGCCGGGTCTCCCACCCGTACGGCCCGGACGCCACAGGCTACATCATCTACAGCCCTGACGGATACATGAGCGTGACGATCACGGCCGCCGACCGCCCCAACTTCGACGCGAGCGACCTCCTGGGCGGGAGCGTGGAGGAACGGGCGGAGGCTGCGGGGACGTATGTCTCCTACTGCGGCACCTACGAGGTCCAAGATGCTACCGTCGTCCACCGCGTCCAGATGAGCCTTTTCCCCAACTGGGTGGGGACCGAGCAGGTGCGGTTCTACGAGCTGAAGGGCGATCGACTGCATCTGAGCACTGCGCCGATGCTGCTGGGAGGGAGCGAGCAGCGGGCGCAGCTGATCTGGGAGCGGGTGCCATCGGCGGGATAGGTGTGAAGCTCAATCGCCACCTCAGATAAGTACAGCATCGATTGGACCGAGGTCCTGATGATTGGTTAGAGCCCGAGAGCTGCTCGGACCAAGTGCAGCTGCAATGTCAGTTCAGATGAGCAGCACTATAATTGGGCCAAGACCATGCACAGGGTACGCAGTTGGGCGCGTGAGCTCGTGGAGGCGCCCTAGCGAGAAACCCTGCGTTATGTCCCAAAGAACTCACGCTCCAGCATGATACACAGAGCGTGGTAGATTGGCAGGTGGCGCTCCTGCACGTCCACGGTATCCCTGCAGGGCACACGGATGCAGACATCGCAGAACGGGGACATTCCGCCGCCGGTAGCGCCCGTGATGCCTATGGTGGATAGGCCGAGCGTGCGCGCGACCTGCAGCGCGTGGATGACGTTGGGGGAGTTGCCGGATGTGGAGAGGGCGAGCAGGGTGTCGCCCTCCCTGCCGTAGCCGTACACCTGCTGCGCGAACGCCATATCTCCTGCTACGTCATTGGCGTACGCGGTAAGCAGCGCGTTCTGGCTGCAGAGCGAGATGGCGGGAAGCGATCCTTGCAGGTTGTCGGAGAGATACCGTCCGTTCTCGGGGAACGCGGCCATGAGGCGCTCCCGGTGAGTGTCGGGGATGGGTCGTTGGAGGAGCATGCCCTTCATCAGCTCCGCCATTATGTGCTCGGCGTCGGCTGCGCTGCCGCCGTTGCCGCATATCAGCGTCTTGCCACCCATGCGGTACGACGTACACAACAACCCAAACGCGCGCTCGACATCGCCGACACACATCCCCAACTCCGGATACCTCTCGACGAGCCGCTGCAAGACATCGTGCACAGTGTCCTCTTTCCTTAGT
>JADDPP010000098.1 GCA_016781845.1 Rubrobacter sp. | reverse complement strand
GTGAAACAAGGCCTCAGGCTACCGGATCTAGCGCTTGTGGTCCTCACCAAATGCGGCACTGGCGGCGAATTCGGGAGAGCCTTTGTACCGGATATCAGTGACCCATGAACTTGTCGCTGGTCGCTGGGACCACGGCATAGTAGCATGGCAGCGCACATCAGGCCCGCGAGAAAGCCTTGGTGCTGAAGCCGGCGAGGAACCGTCCTGCCCCTTACTAGGGCAGATTCAGGCAGAGCAGTAGCATTGGTGTCATCTCCGGTGCAGAGGACGCAGCCACCAAAGGAAAGGCCCCACCCACAGCATGAAGAGCGCCCCGAAGATCAGGACCGACCACCTGGGGCGGCTCACCAGCAGGTCGCCCACGGCCACGATCGCCACCACGGGTGGGAGCATGCCGAGAAACGTGGCCACCGCGAAAGTCCTCATCGACATCGAGGTGAGCCCCGCCGCGTAGCTCACCCAGTCGAAGTTGAAGGCCGGCAGCAGGCGCATCAGGAAAACGGCTCGCCAGCCCATCCGCGCGGTCAGCTCGTCGACCTTCCCCATCCGCTCCAGCCCCAGCCTGCGCGCGAGCCATTGGCGACCCAGGCGGCGAGCGAGCCAAAAGGCGATGAGTGCGCTTATCTCGGCGCCCACGAGCGTCCACACCGTGCCCCAGAACAGGCCGAACGCCAGCCCTGCCGCGATGTCGAGCGGCACCGACGGTATGGGCGTCAACACTATTGCGAGGACCATCAGAAGGACGTATACGCCGGGGGCAAGCATCCCCCAACCTTGCAGCCAGTCCCTGATGGCTGTGGGTTTGAGGTCCACCCACAGGCCGAACAGCCGCTCCCCCAGATACGAGACGATGAGGCTCGTGAGCACAAAGGCCAACAGATAAACTGCCTGCCGTCGTGTCGGTGTGGGCAAGTCAACTACCGACATTGGCCTACGCTACAGTACAGCGACGAGTTACCAGGCGCCAGGCAGGAGGCGCAAGGAGATGCGGGGATTGCAGGCGGATGCTCATCCGCGTACAGCGATCAGCAGGGCATATCCCAGGCTGCCTTGCTCCACGGCGGTTGCCGCGTCCCGCGCCATCTGCTTCGCCTGATCGAGGTCCCCGACCGGTAACATTAGCTTGCCGAGCTTGGACATCAGTTCGGCGCTAAGGAGCCTGGCGCGAACGCCGCGTACCATCTCGCCGAGGTCCTCGTCATGCGCCTCGACACTCAGTTGTATGAAGCCTGCCGCCTCCAGATGTCCTGCGTATTCCTCCACCGGGTGAGCGTCGCCAAGGCACGCCACCCAGGCCAGCAGTGTCCGCAACTCTGGGGGAGCCACTCCTGCGCGGGTGAGGTCCGAGAGGCCGACGCTACCACCGGGCC
>JADDPP010000006.1 GCA_016781845.1 Rubrobacter sp. | reverse complement strand
AAGCAGCTCGCCCCAAAAGGTGCCGGGTTGGCACCCCTTATTCGTGCCTCGCGCCGGGCATAGGCGCAACCTCCTCCCTGTGTTTACGCGCAGCGTCTACCGGTCCCACGCCCGACAGGGTACGCCTCTTGCTTCGAGGCTGCCCCGGGCTAGCCGTTAGCTGGTACGAAGGAGTTCTGCATTGACGGCCCTCGCACCTGCGCTTATGCTCTCGGTGTTGGCATCCGCCCAGCAGGGGACCGCGACGCTGACCTTCCAGCTAACAGTCACAGGCGACTGCCCCGATGATGCGACCTTCTTCGGCATGGACGAGACGGGCGCCGTTGGCATCTGGACGGACCGGCGGCATCAGACGCAGGTGTTGGAGCAGCGAGAATAACGTGTTCGGCGACCGCATCATCCAGGGAGGCGCCGCGCCCTAGCCGGGGAAGCCGCCCCGGACGAATCGGTGACACGAACGTTAGCGAGAGGAGATCGAGATGGTACGGCGTTTACTCACACTCTTACTGGTAGCGGTCCTGTTGGTGCCCGCACTCGTGTGGGCGGGCACGAAGCCGGCGGGAGCGTCGCACCTGAGCGCTGGTAGCTACGCCAGGACCACCACGGCGCTCAACCTGCGCCACGGGGCCGGCATGGGCTACAACGTCAAGCGAGTCATCCCGTCCGGCGGCAGGGTGTACGTGAATGCTGGCCCGTACAGAGGCTGGTACAGGGTGACCTACGGCGGTAGCACCGGCTACGTCTACGGTAGCTACCTGCGCTCGAGTTCGGACAGTTCGGGATCAACGGGCAGCTCGGGGGGCAGCGGGTACGGCAAGCTGGTGGTGGTAGATCTGAGCAGCCAGTACGTATACGCTTACCGAGGCGGCAGCCAGGTGCTCAGCGCGCCGGTCACGACCGGCAAGCCGAGCACGCCGACGCCCACCGGCACCTTCAGCGTGATGGCCAAGCTCAGCCCCTACAGGTTCGTCTCGCCGTGGCCCCCAGGCGACCCGCAGTGGTACCCGTCCTTCTGGGCCCAGTACGCGATCCGCTTCCGCTCGGGCGGTTACTACCTGCACCACGCGCCGTACAGGACGTACTACGGACCCGGGACCAACCTCAACGGCAGCCACGGGTGCGTGAACGTCCCCTTCTGGGCGATAGAGCGGCTGTACCACTTCGTAGACATCGGCACTCCGGTCAGGGTGCAGTGGTAAGTCTGTCCGGACCCAGGGCCGCTAATACAGGGAAAAGAGGGTGCTCAGGAACAGAGCCGAACTGGTCGCCGGCATCGTCGCCGGCATCGTCGCCGGGCTGATAGTGGCAGGGCTGGCCTAGTGCTCTGTGCCTCGTGTTCTGATGGGGTCTCTATGGTCGGAATGTAGA
>JADDPP010000215.1 GCA_016781845.1 Rubrobacter sp. | reverse complement strand
GAAGACACGCGCGGAGATGCTCGATGAGGGGCTGAACGTGATGACGGGACTGTGGACCGGCGCCCCGTTCCGATACGAGGGCAAACACTACCGGCTGAAGGAGATGATCTTCAAGCCCACCCCGCTTCAGTCTCCGCGCATACCGATATGGGTCGCGGGCGCGTGGCCCAACAAGGCGCCTTTCCGCCGCGCTGCTCGGTGGGACGGCGTGTACCCGGTGCGATGGGAGTCACCGCTAGGTCCGGACGACCTGCGGGAGATCGCGGCGTACATCGGGCGCTATCGCACCTCCAATGGCCGGTTCGACGTGGTGCATGGTGGGGCTACGCCCGGAGACGACCTGGAGAAGGCCGTGAATATAGTCTCCCCCTTCGCCGAGGCGGGCGTCACGTGGTGGGTAGAGGACCTCGGGCCTGAGCGGTTTCGGCCGTTTACGTACGACAGCTCGTACGTATGGCCAGTGGAGGAGATGCGCCAGCGGATACGACAGGGACCGCCCAAGCTGGAGAGGAAAGGATGAGCGCTTCTGTGGACACGATGGCGTGGAGAGAAGAAGCGCTTGCCGCGTCTGATGACACGCTTACCTGGCACGACCCCGCCTGGAGCATCCGGCAACTTCTGTTGGGACCTGCGGGCCTTCCTCCAGCATACGGAAGGGAGCAGCGGCGAAGGTGAGCAGGCGCTCCGCCCGCCCCCTGCCAGGTTAGATTGGCGGGAATCTTGCCTCTTTGTCCCGTGGCGCTGCGTCGCATCCTGTTGAGCCCTCACTGGAAGGTGATATGACCTCAAGCCAGTCCCCAGCAATCGTGTGCCTCTCTCATCTCGGGTGGGACTACGTCTGGCAGCGGCCGCAGCATATCCTCTCGCGCCTTGCGCAGCACTACCCGGTGCTCTATGTACGCGATCCGTTACTCAATCCCGCATGCGACCGGGGACCTCACCTGGAGCGCGTGGCCGAGCACGGCAACGTAACGGCGTGGCAGGTTGTGTACCCCGAGACGCCCGAGGTAATGGAGCGCTGGCGTGAACTTTATGTCCACTTTCTGAAGGAGCTACTTATCCAACAAGGCTGGGCACTGGCAGAAGGCGATGCGCTGGCAAGCACCCGACCGATCATACTATGGTTCTACACCCCAACTCCCTGGTACGTGGTTGATCACCTGCCGGCGCAGCTGGTGGTGTACGATGTGATGGACGAGCTCGCGAACTTCAAGGGCGGTGGACAGGACCTTCGCGAGCGGGAACAGTTGCTCCTGACGCGTTGCGACCTGGTGTTTGCGGGCGGCAGGAGCCTTTATGAGGCGCGTAAACAGCGCCACGCGCACGTGCATCTCTTCCCCAGCGGTGTTGATGCTCAGCACTTCGCTGAGGCACTGCACCCGGCGACGGAGACCGCACCCGAGGTAGCCCATCTTCCCCGTCCTGTGCTTGGTTACTACGGCGTCATAGATGAACGCCTCGACCTCAGACTTATCAAAGAGCTGGCCGGGTACCGTCCCGACTGGTCGGTTGTGCTGGTCGGCCCTGTGACGAAGCTCGAACCGGAGCAGCTTCCGGTTGCTCCAAACCTGCGTTACGTTGGACAGCAGCCGTACTCGCGGCTCCCTCGCTTCCTCAAAGGCTTCGATGTCTGTCTGATGCCGTTCGCGCTGAACGAGGCGACCCGTTACATCAGCCCCACAAAAGCTCTGGAGTACATGGCCGCGCACAAGCCCATCATCAGCACTCCAGTACCGGATGTCGTGGCGAACTGGGCAGGTGCGGTTCAGATCGCGGCAGACATAGAACAGTTCATAGACGCGGCAAACAAGGCTCTCGATGAGACGGCCGAGGCGCGTGCGGAGCGGCTCTCCCTCCAGGAGAATCTTGTCGCCTCGCATAGCTGGGATCAGATAGCGAGCGAGATGGGGAGGCTCATCGAGGATGCGCTGATAAGGCGAGTCTGACAAGCAGAAGGACGCCGAGGCAGGCGAGCGAAGGGTAGGAGATACCGCCGCTGGCTGAACGTCAGCGCAGGCCCTTCCGTCCTTGATGGAGGTTCCACGGGTGTGCAGATAGCACGCAGGTGTTGCGTGCAACGTCTCTACAGTTCTCATCGCCCTCCGTGCCTGTTGGCAGCTACGTTGGCAACACGTATAATGCCACCTCGATTGGAGCATCGAGAGAGGAGGGGTCGACTGTGAAGATATCCATATCTATCGAGGGTGCGGTCGGCCTGACTTGGGCGCACTGGAAACGCCTGGTAGGGGACGTGGAGCATATGGGCTTCGCCGGGATGTACCTCTCCGATCACTTCACCGGGCCATTCCCCCCAGACCAGGCCTCACTCGAGCCCGTGGTCGCACTTACCTACCTGGCCGACCACAGCGAGCGCGTCCACTTCGGGCCGATGGTCGCCCCACTCTCCTTCCGCGACCCCGTGATGCTCGCCCGCCAAGCGCTGGCCCTCGACGACCTGTCCGGCGGGCGGATGGTTCTGGGCATCGGTGCGGGGTGGCTGGAGCGCGAGCACCAGATGTTCGGCTACAAGCTCGGGGACGTGCCGACCCGGATGGCCCGCCTAGAGGAGGGCTTGGAGGTGATCACTAGGCTGCTGCGGAGCGACGAGCCGGTAAGCTACGAGGGGAGGTTTTTCCGGTTGAGCGAAGCCCAACTGCTGCCCAGGCCCCAGCGTCCCGGTGGTCCTCCCGTCATGGTTGGGGGCAGTGGCCCGAAGAGGACTCTGCCACTGGTGGCGCGCTACGCCGATATCTGGAACGCGCAGTTGTTGTCCCCGGACGGGGTGCGCGAGCGGTCGGCCCAGCTCGACGAGCTGCTGCGCTCGGTCGGACGCCAGCCCAGCGATGTGAGGCGCACCGTGGCTGTACCCGTGGTGTGCGGGCACGACCCAGCAGAGCTCGAGCGCCGGATGAGCTGGGCCCGCCGCATGGCTGCTTTTGCTGAGGCTCCGCTGGAGATGTTGCTCGGGATCATGCGCGAGCAGTTGGCTGCTATCATAGGGCCGCCGGAGGAAGTCGTGGGGCTGATGCGGGCGTATGAGACGGCGGGCATCGAGGAGTTGGTGGTGCAGTGGTTTGGCGTAGACGACATCGAGGGTATCGAGCTGCTTGCTGAGCAAGTCTTGCCTCTCCTGTCCGGGCAGTGAGCGACTCCTCCTACGTGGCGATGTGGCAGAGCTGTTACGAGTACATTTCCTGGAGCCTAGGGAGAGCTCAGCGTGACGGCACGCTGTACACCGGTGACACGTCGGCGGTGGCCCACACCTCGCGGCAAGCCGTCGCACCGAGTCAGAACCACCGTGACCGCGTGACTGTCACCGTACGCTCGCGCAGGTGTGGACAGATGACATCGTCTCTGAGAGAAGCGCTGAACGGTACTTGAGGAACTACCAGGAGGAGTGCTCGCCCTATGCGCCTGCTCGAAGTGCGCCGTCATTCGCTAGTGAGGGATCACGTGCATCTGTCGCAGGCGGGAGTGGACCTTGCGCGGCGGGTCGGTGCGCGGATGGGACCCTTCGACCGGGTGGTGACCAGCCATGTCACACGCACTCTGGAGACGGCCATCGCGATGGGCTTCGCCGTGGACGCGCAACTCGTGGTCCTGGGGGAGATCGGCCCTGAGGTATGGGCGGAAGTCGGGCATCACGAGCGCTGGAGGTGGGATAAGCCATTCGCCGCCTTCGCCCGGCTCGTCCGCCAGGGAGGGGCTACAGCGTCGCTGGGCCACGCCCAGGTCGAGGCTTGGCGGGGAATCGTCCGAGAGCTACCGGAGGGTGGTCGCGCCCTTGTGATCTCGCATGGGCGCGTTATCGAAGCAGGGGCGGTCACCTGCTTTCCGGACGCGCACCACGCGGCCTGGGGAGCGCCTTTCGACAAGTGTGAGGGACTTCGACTGGCGTATCACGGAGACTCCTGGGCAGCGCCCGAGCTGCTGCGCGTGGCCGGTCCGTAGCGGGCATATCTCACCGGGGCAGCCACTCGCATTTGACGCGCAATACCGTTGCAATACTCTACTTATGCGCCTGCTGCCACGCTCGCTGGACGCACTCCTGAGAGGGTCGCGCTCAGGTCTGCCGAGGCGCCGACCACAGGTGTCTCGGAAACGTCTCCCCTGCCAGTCATCATGGACGGACGATGCCGGGCCGTTATGCCCTCTCGATAGGGATGTGAGTACCCGCGTTACCATCGGCGCCTAGGTCATCACCTCCCGTGCCCAGCCCGGTATCGGCGTCGGTGTACGTGTCCGTATCCCCACCACCCGTCATGCCACTGGTGGCCGTGCTGAGGTCCGCGCCTCCGGTGCCGAGTCCGGTATCGGCGTCGGTAAAGTTATCGGACTGGGGATCGGTGCGTACGCCTAGCCCTCCCTCCGCTCCGGCGCTTGCGTCGCCCCCGCTGGTTGTGGCGTCATCGTTTGTGCTCATGCCGATTCTCCTCCGTCGCACGTTATGTACATTCCTCCAGGGCCGCAGAACCGTGCTGAGATACGTGCAGGACTATACGTCAGAGTCTTGAAGGGCAGTTACAGCGTATCCCTTCTCCTCTAATTCAGCACGCAGAGCCAGCGGGTTGGTGGCGCCCGTGTCGTAGGTGATCGTGACTTTCCTCGCAAGCCCCCCTACACCTGGCCTCGTGACATCCACCGCTTGAACCCCTGTAAGCGTGCGCGCGTCTGCCTCCAGGTTGCCATCGGGTCTCCCAGTCACGATCTCATTTACAATCATTACCACGGTGTCCGAATCCCCTTGCGACATCCGATCTCCCTCCCTGCGGTGTAGTCGTTCACTGAAATAAGAGCAATAGGGATGCCTCAGGGATGGGTCCCCTTCCCCAGTGCTCAACCGGCTCGTGGGTGATCCAGCCTGCAGGCACGCCCGCTCGCGCAGTTTGAGCCTCCCTCTGGCACGAGCGATGCCTTGTAGACTCATGAAAATTCGCGGCTTTCAGGCGGCCAGCAGGAGCGCGATCGCGCGATTCCGGTCCCTAAGCTTTTTCAAGGGCGGCAAAATCAACTGGAGGTTCACCACCGACGACACGCGCATAAAGTTGAACGGCTTCTACCCATCATCTCAGGAGTAATAGAACACCAGGGTCCGTCCAGTCACCTTAAGTTGTCGGCGCCTGACAGTCACGCTCCTTCGGGCGCAGAGGATAGTGCTACAGTGAGGTGTTGCGAGACGATGGGGGACATTACCTGGCTGTCCACGGCTGCGCACGTCCGTGGAGAGTCGTTCGCATCAGGTAAACGTTGTACGGGCCGAACAGCGAGAGCGTGAAGTATATCT
>JADDPP010000096.1 GCA_016781845.1 Rubrobacter sp. | reverse complement strand
GTCGCCTAGTAGAGGATTCGCCCCACCAACCTAAGTACCTTGCGCTTCCCGGCGAGCGGCCTGTACTGGGGTGGGAGCGCGCCGCGGGACGCGAGGAGGTCTTCCTCTGCGAGGGCGTGTTCGACTACCTGACGGCCGTGTCCTGGCGGCTCCCGGCGTTCAGTCCGTGCGGCACATCCTTGCCCAACGAACGGCTGGGTTTCCTGGCGGGGACGAGGGTCGTCTGGGGAGTGCTCGACGGCGACGATGCGGGGCGGGCGGCAGCGGACCGGTTCGCCCAGCAGCTGGGTCGGCGGTGGAAGCCGCTGCAGCTGCCGGAGGGATACGACCTCAACGACCTCGGCAGGCAACCTGACGGAGCCAAGCTGTTCGCCGCGCTGGTGAAGCGGGCACGGCGCGACTCGAGGGAGGGAGCAAAGCATGTCTGACGTAGACCACGAACGGTATGCGGTTACCGAGACCGCACTGCGCGAGCGGGTCGTCGAGGCGGCGGGACAACTCGGGTGGGGGCTCGACAGCATCTCGCGCTTCGCCCGGGCGCTGACGGGCAAGGCTTGGGACGAGTGCGGCGAGGAGGAGCTGCACGAGATGCTTCAGGAGTACGAGGTGCTGATCGAGGTCGTAGAGGCGAAGCGAGCACGCGAGAGAGTCCCCGAGCGCTCCGCTCAGGCAACACCCCCCTCAGAACCAGCTCGTGACCGAAACGCCGGGCCCGGGAGGATGACCTCGTGAGCATTGTGATAGAGCGGAGGCGCACGCCGCCCGCAACGGAGTTGACGGAGATAGTGACCCCGCGCACCAACACGGCGGCGATCACGCCCGTGGAGAACATGCTGGCCTCGATCTCGACGCGCGAGCCCTTCTCTCTCGAGATAGCCGCAACGCATACCGAACGACGCTTCCTCATGCGCGCGGCCAGCCCGGAGATGAGCCGACGTCTCACCCGTCAAGTGAGCGCCGCCTACCCTCAGGCCGGACTCAGGCCCGTGGACTCCACTTCGGACCCCGCGTTGCCTAACTTCGGCGAGCGGGTAGCTGCGTGCGTGATGACACTCCGTGAGCCGGAGTATCTGCCCATCCGCACCTTCCGGGATGACGATGTGGATGGTGAACGCACCGCGCAGGCCGACCCCGTACTGGGCACCCTCGCATCCCTCGGAGACCTACCCCAGGGGTGGCGGGCGCTCGCCCAGCTAGTGCTGCATCCTGCGCTCGGAGGTTGGGCGCGGGGGTACGCGGCGATGGCCAGCCGAGCACCACTTCCGGTCGAGGAACAGCGCCCGTCGCTCGCGCCAGTAGGCGGCCTAGCGATCCTCGCCGCCTTCACAGCCATCGGCCTTCACGGCTACACCTGGTACAGCCAGGGGCAGTGGCTCAGGCTCGCGCTGCTCGCGGTCGGCGTCCTGTTCGGGCTGCCGGCGTTGGCCTGGCTGTGGATGCGTCGCGGTCGCAAGGTGCCGCCTGACCCCGTGCTCGTGTCGGAGAAGCTATCCCGTCCCGCCTACCTGGCCCAACTCAGGCTCGTGGTGTTCGCGCCCGACGATGTGCCCGACGAGCAGTTGATGGCGAGGCTGTCTCGGATCGCGCCTTCCTTCAGTCAGTACGACCTCCCCACCGGCAACGCAGTGGTGCCCGTGCCGGTCCGCGCGGAGGGACGGGACCTGCGGTGCCTGGATCCACTGCAGCACAGGCGAAGCTGTCCCATCCTGAACACCAGGGAGCTCGCCGGACTGTGGCACCTGCCCAGGGCGGACGCGGATCTCCCGCTACTGGAGCGTACTACCGAACGTCGACGCCTGCCCGATCCCCGTACGGTGTCCAAGGGCTGCCCGGTAGGCGTGAGCGAGCACCAGGGGAAACGAGTAGAGGTGTGTGTGCCGGAAGACGTACTGGAGCGCAACAGCCTGCTTGTCGCCAAGACCCGGCGTGGCAAGTCCTCGCTGATGCTGCGTCTCGCTCAGTACATCATGGAGCGACCCGATGCCCGAGGTAAGTATCGGGGCATGGTGCTCGTGGACCCCCACACGGACCTGGCGCGGGAGGCTCTCGCACTCGTACCCGCCGAGCGAAGGGACAGCGTGGTGTACCTCGACGTGAGCAACGCCGACCGCCCCTTCGGCCTCAATCTCCTCGACACAGTCCTCTGGCCCGATCGCGACAGGGCTGTCTCGAGCACCCTGACTATCTTCAACCGCGAGTTCGACCGCTCGTGGGGCTCCCGCATGGAGGACGCGTTCCGGTTTGGCCTCCTTACCCTGTACGAGGCCAATCAGTCATTGTGCAGAGCCAATGCGAGCGGACGCGGCCACCAGTACACGGTGCTCGATGCGCCTGCTCTCTACGATAACCCCCACTTCCGCAACAAGGTGCTGGAACAAACCTCTGACCCCGGAATCAGGGACTGGTGGAACCGGTTCGAGCGGAAGGACCGTAGGCTTCAGGAGGAGATCACGACCCCGGTAAAGACGAAGATACACCGCTTCGCCGGGAGTCGAGCCGGGCAGGGTCTGGTGGGCCAGCCGGCATCCACGATAGATCCCACAGCCTGGCTGCGTGACGGGGCCGTAGTGATCGTAGATACAGCCAAGAGCATTGTCGGCGAGGGCACCTCGGCCCTCATCGGAGCCACACTCATCAACCTCGTGGCGATGGTCGTGGCGCAGCAGGCGGAGCAGGAGACGGCGAAGCGTCGATCGGTGACGTTCCTGGTTGACGAGTTTCACAGCATCCCCGGCGCAGACTACGAGTACATCCTCGGAGAGCTAGCCAAGTACGGGGCTAACCTCGTACTCGCAACTCAGGGTCTGTCGAGCCTGGACGCAACCGACCGGGAGAACAACAGACGACTTCGACAGAAAGTGTTCAGCAACATCGACGCACTCTTCGCATTCCACGTAAGCGCCGAGGATGCCCGCTATCTCGCGCCGGAGCTGGGGAGCGCTGTCGAGGAGGAGGATCTCGGGGAACTGGGCAACCATCGCTGCTACGCCCGCTTCACCAGCAACGGGGAGCGATTGCCTTCCTTCTCCATACAGCTGCTCCCGCCACCGGAGGGAGACCCGAGGATGCGCAACGAGCTGGCAGCGGCGTCCGCCTCCCGGTATGGGAGGGACCGTAAGCTGGTAGACGTTGACCTACGTCTCGCGCTGGCGCGCGTGGAGCTCGCCGGGCATGAGGCCGCGGAGGCGAACCGAGGTGGATCAAGCTCCACGGCGGGCACGGGGACGCTCGTGGTCGGCGGCCGGCCGGATGGGCGCAGGAAACAGAGGAGCAAGGACGGACAATCCCACAACCGGCCGCCAGGGACAGTCGATTCCCGACCGACGACGGAGGCCCGACAGCTGACCCTCGTGGACCAAAGCGCGGATGCCCCCACCCATATTGAACTGGATGGAGACGCGCCGCCGATACCGGAGGGGGAGGAGGAATGGGAGGAGAACGAACGATGAGCGACAGGGCGACCTTCTGGGATGCTCGGCGGGCAATCGCGGAGCTGACGCCCGATGGGACGAGGGTGCTGGTGCTCCTGGCGCAGGCGCCTTTATTGTGGACGGATGCTGTATGCACGCTGGCACCGCTAGGGTCGAGGGCCACGGCGTACCGCTGCCTTGAGAAGCTACGGGGACAGGGACTCGTGGGCCAGCTGCGATCGAGACAGCTCGGCAGCGGAGCGCCTCAGATGTACCACCTCACCGACCTGGGAGTGGCCGTCGTGGCATCGATGCGAGGGCTGGACGCGGCGCATCTGGCGATGATGCACCGACTGCGTGGCGAAGACCTGGCCACAAGGCTGAAGGGGTTGCCGCATCTGAGCTCACTGTACGAACTCGCTACGGCACTGGTGCCACCTGGGGGTAGCCTCGGGCACTGGCTGGCACCCTGGACGGGGCGCTACTTCAAGCCCACGGTTAGGGCGCTGCAGCGTGTGTCGTTGCCCGCTTACATAGAGATAAGGGACGACCGCGATCGCACCACGCCCTATCTGCTGCTCCCCGATGACGGCAGCCGTGAGCTGTACACGTACAAGGCGACCCTCGTCCGCCTCGGAGAGTACATTGGCTTCCGAGGCGAGCTCCCCAACCTGATAGTGGCGACGACACATGCGCCACGCGCCGACGAGTGGAAGGAGCTGCTGAACGAACCGAGGGGGGATGGACGAGCCCGCCGCCTGCCCGGCTGCGTGTTCACCTGGGACGAGGTGGCCGAAGGACTCACCCAGTCCATCACTCCGCGGCCCCTTAGCAAGTCGCACGCTCAACCTATCGCGGTGAGGCGCGCTAGCCCCGAAGGAGTGTCCCGCAAGGTGCCGGAACTGGTGAGCCGAGGGCTCCGAGGGGCCTCGAGCCTCGACCTCTCGCCCGACGACGGTGACCTGCTGGAGTTGATAGCCAGGCACCCGTTCCTCAGTACGGACGACATCGCCTGCGTTCTCGACTGGAGTCCGGACAAGGTAAGTCGCACCCGTCGGCGGCTCCTTACCGTAGGCCTGCTGCGCGAGCCACGAGAGGGTGAGCTTGGTACCGGGATCGGGCATGGGCTTACCGAGGTCACGAACGCGGGGTTGGGGCTCGTGGCCGCACGCGTTGGCCTCACCCCGGCCGACGCGACCGCGATGCTCGGCCTGTCGGGGGGCGGGCCGCAGGAGCCGTTCGGGCAGCGACAGGCGCTCGCTCGCGACACCGCGCACACCCTCGGCGTCAACGCGCTCTTCGTGGGGCTGTACCGCGTGGCGGCCGCGTGGAGGCAGGCGGGCAACGAGTATTCCGTGACCAACTGGCTTGGAGCACTGGGACGGGCCTCGCGTGGGGCGCGGCCGGATGGACATGCGGAGTTCTGGGCGGGAGACGTCCGCTACGCGTTCACGCTCGAGTACGACCGGGGTACGGAGGGCGAAGCCCAACTCGTGTGGAAGTTCGACGGCTACCGGCGGCTGTACGCGAAGACTACCGTGGTCCCCTCTCTCACGGTGCTGGTGGTCACGACGGACGCTGTCCGCGAGGAGCGCGTTGCCCGCGCGATCCTCACAGCGTATGCGGGTCGAGGCGCCAGCCTGCCGGTGCTGATAACGACGGAGGAGCGGGTCCAGGCCGAGCGCGATAGACTGCTCGCCTCCATCTGGCGAGAGCCCGCCAGCTCCCGGCGGCGGCACTGGCTGAAGCGGCCACCCGGACCAGTCCCCTACGGCTACGGTCGTCCGCCGTCGGAGCCGTACCGATAGGCGGAAGGAGAACTGCGGTGGGGATTTATCCGTGCATCGACGAATACCGCAGGTACAGGTCATACCCGTGTTCTCAATGTCAGGCGACGGAATGTCTCTTCGGCAGCAAGCCGGAACGCAGGACGCAAGTCAAGCTGCTGCCAGGCCAGAAGGTATGCCAGGTATGCGGGGCAGCCTACCAGGCGTACGGCAAGAGCAAGTACTGCTCGGATGCCTGCCGACGCAAGGCCGTCGCTAGGCAGCGTAGACGGCGCCGTATCCGTTGACGGGGACAAAGCACGGACCGGAAGTGGCATCGATGCTTTCCGGGTTGGGGTGCGGATCGCAAGAGGAGAGAAATGGCTGTAGAGAGGGAACCTGGGATGAAGCGTACACCGATGACGGATGAGCGTGAGAGACAGACCGTCTGGCTCACCATCGCCGAAGCCGCCGACGTTATGCGCCTCGGCCGCAACAAGCTGTATCAGCTCGTCGCAGAAGGTGTAATACCTCACCGTAGACTGGGGCGCTCAATCCACATCCATCGCGACATAGCGGAACACTGGACGCCGGACGAAGTAGAGCCAGCCAAGGCAATCAAGCCGGTGATGTATCGGGAGGCTCGACGGTAATACCAGCTTCCACGCGATGACGCTCAGTGTCATGCGTACTGCATGCCGCCATTGGCACATCCGGAAGTTTCGGTTCATTTTCAACCTGGCACAGTGCTGCAGCCCAGGACCGTCTACTTCTCGATTCACCTCGCTTGGTACCCTCTTCTTCCTAAGTTCCAGCCGGTAGATCGACACGAATTCCCGCATGTGCCACGTAGCAGCGTTTCCGGTCCAGCTGCTATCGAAACCACGGCTATCCATGGCTGGTGAGGGAGCGGTCATCGCAGAGACATTCGCGGTTGCGACCCTCGTTGCATCCGCCGGTCGCTTATACTATAGTACAAGGAATGAGCTAGTTGCTTTCGCGATAGAATAACAGGCCTGCGACTACATGGCACTGACCGCACAAGGAATACGTTAATCGCGGGAGAAGGCAGCTATTGGATGGACTGCGCTGGAGCCCAGTGACCGGTCGGGCAATGGTGCAGGACTCAACGGTTAGCGATTATGCCCCGGTCAGGGAAGGTACGAGAGGGAAGGAGGACAGGATGGCAACGAAGGGTAGCACCGGCGAGTCCAAGATTAAGCAGTTGCCGAGTGGCAGTTACCGCGCTCAGGTGATGATCGCTGGTCGGCGGCATTCCGTCACGGGAGCGACGAAGGAGGAGGTCCGTCGGAAGCGGCGAGAACTGCTCACCAACGCCGATAAGGGGATGCTGCCTAGCTCGGAGCGATGGACCGTTGGACAATACCTGGAGCACTGGCTCGACAATGTGATTAAGCCAAACCGCCGTGCAACTACCTACCGGGACTACCGCAATACCGTATACAGGCACGCGATTCCCATGTTCGGCCGGGTGAAGCTGTCCAAGCTACAAGCGGCACATCTAGAGGCGTTGTATGCGGAGATGCGGGGCAAGGGCCTCGCTCCGAAGACGATCAAGAACGCCCATGGCACAATCCACTCGGCGCTCGAACATGCACTCCGCCACGGGCTGGTGCTGCGCAACGTCGCACAGGCGGTTGACCGGCCTAAGGCGAAGCGGGCGGAGATGCACGTGTTCACATGGGAGCAAGCCAAGACGCTCAAGGACGCGATCGCGGGCACCCGGTGGGAGGCGATGATCACGCTGGCCGTGACTACCGGCATGCGGCAGGGCGAACTGCTGGGTCTACAGTGGCGGGACGTCGATCTGGAGGCTGGTCGGGTGCATGTCAGCCGCCAGCTCGACCGGGACAAGACGCTGAGCGAGACGAAGACAGACAAGGGACGGCGAGTCATCGACCTGCCACCGTTTGCGGTAGAAGCGCTGAGGGCTCATCGGGCCCGGCAGCTTGAGCATAGGCTTGGGGCTGGTCCGGAGTGGGAGGACCATGGCCTTGTGTTTACGACATACCAGGGCCGACCGCTCGGGCATCGGAATGTCATCAGGGAGTATGCGAAGCTGCTACAACGCGCCGGACTGCCCCACGTGGAGTTCCATGGGCTGCGGCACACTGCGGCCACTCTGATGTTAGTCCAGGGTGTGCCGGCCAAGGTCGTGCAGGAGATGCTGGGGCATAGCCAGGTCAGCGTCACACTCGACATCTACAGCCACGTCATCCCGGGCATGGGGAGGGAGGCCGCGGACAAACTCCAGCGGCTGCTGGGCTGAATTGCACACGGATTGCACACGAAGCCCACTCTCCACACTACGCGCAGGCCCAATAAAGCACGAAAGGCTAGGAAATACCTAGCCTTTCCTCGGTGGGCGAACAGGGGCTCGAACCCCGGACCTCACGGATGTGAACCGTGCGCTCTAACCAACTGAGCTATTCGCCCGCAAACAGAATATAGCAAAGCTGGTCATGTGTAGTCAAGAGTTCGTGTTCACTCACGTAGATTGTTAGCGGGGGTGAGCTGTGAGTGCCGAAGAAGAGATGACAATAGAAGAGAGACACAAGTATCTGAGGAAGAAGCACTCGAGGTAGCTGAAAGCGGACAGAGTTGGGAAGGGGCAGTTGCTGTGCGAGATGGAGGCTGTGACTGGGCTGCACTGCAAGAGCCTTGTGAGGCTGCTCAAAGGGGACCTCAAGCGGCGTGCATCACGGAGGGAAGAATGCATCGGGAGAGTACGTGTATACACTGCAGATAGTGGATACAGCCACAGCCTGGAGTGAGCGGGTGGCGATCCTGGGTAGGTCGGGACGTGCTGTGAGCATAGGACTCGACAAGGTGCTACAGCGGCTGCCGTTCGAGGTCAAGCAGTTGTACCTAGATAACGGGCCGGAGTTTTTCAACGATCATCTGATCCGGTACTTTGGGGAAGAGATAACGGGGATGAAGCTGTGGAGGAGCAGAGGTTTCACAAGAACGATAATCGAGTGGTGGAGCTATGTAGGGCAGTGCAGGCGTCTCAACGAGATATACGAGTTGATGTGGAAGTACTACAACGTGTTCCAGCCGGTACTGCAGCTTGTACAGAAGAGCTAAGAGACAGGCAAGCTCAAGAGCAAGTGGGATGAGGCGAAGACGCCGTATCAGCGGCTCAAGGACACGAAGGTATTGAGCGAGGATACGCAGGCAAGGCTCGATAAGCTGTATCGTGAGACGAACCCAAGACAGCTCAGAGAACAGATATACAAGCTGTTGTGCGGGCTCTGGTATGTGCAGCGAGACACCCAGAGGTAGCATTCTCAACTGAGTGAACCGTTACCTAACCTGCTCGCTCGGTACCATTCTCATTCGATTTGACTCGAAGTTATTAGTGTCCAGGTCCGGCAGCGAAACTACCCATTGTCTTGATTCTGCTGGTAGGCTCTGCTAGTATCAAGGTAATAATTGAATAATTGGCCTGGCCTTATCAAGAGAGGTGGAGGGAATCGGCCCTGTGAAGCCCGGCAACCAGCGCGCAAGCGCCAGGTGCCAATTCCGGCGGGAGACCGCGAGATAAGGGGACCGTGTAACTCTACACATCTACACCCCTTGCAGCGGCGAGGGGTTTTTTGTTGCCCCTACACATCCCGTCGTGCCCCCTTCTTCTCAGTGGGCCGACACGAGACGGATTATGTACCAAGTGCAGCAGCAGTTCATGACGGCGAGCGAGAGACTCCTCCATACCCTGCCCGATCCCCTGCCACTCTGGAGGGGTGGGGTGCTTTCACCCGTCACGCTCGCGTACGAGACGTGGGGCACGCTCTCGCCCGCATGCGATAATGTCGTTCTCGTGTTGCATGCTCTGACCGGTGATTCCCACGCGGCGGGCGGGAGTTCCACGGAGTACCCAAAGGGCGGCTGGTGGGAGCCGCTCATCGGCCCAGGACGTGCGTTCGACACCGACAGGTACTACGTCATCTGCTCGAACGTGCTCGGTGGGTGCCAGGGTTCCACCGGGCCAGCGTCGGTCAACCCCGAGACTGGCACTCCGTATGGCATAGACTTCCCAGTCGTGACGGTACAGGACATGGTGCGCGCACAGCGGGAGCTTCTCTCCAGCCTGGGCATTCGGAGACTCGCGGCGGTCGCGGGCGGCTCGATAGGGGGGATGCAGGCGCTGGAGTGGGTGGTGCGCTATCCCGATGACGTGGACGCGGCCCTGCTGTTCGGGGCGTCGGAGCGCATAGGACCACAGGCCATCGCCTTTAACTCCATTGGTCGCGACGCCATTAGGCTCGACCCCGCGTGGAAGGACGGTCGCTACGAGCCGGGGGAAGGGCCGACGGGGGGCCTGGCTCTCGCGCGTATGATAGGCATGGTGACGTATCAGAGCCAGCAGAGCATGTGGCTGCGCTTTGGCCGGGAGTTGGCGTCGCGTCCTACCACGACTTCCCCACTCGGCGAGAAGTTCGATGTCGAGGGCTACCTGGAGTACCAGGGACGCTCCCTCGTGCGGCGCTTCGACGCGAACTCGTATCTGTATCTGACGCGGGCGATGGACTTGTACGACGTGGCTGAGGGATGGGAGTCAGAGGAAGAGGCGCTGGCGCGCGTCAAGGCGCGGACTCTGCATGTCGGCATAAGCACGGACTGGCTCTACCCGCCGGAGGATGTCCGCGCCCTGGCTGAGAAGCTGCGCGCCGCAGGGAGTGACGCGCGGTACGCTCAGATAGAGTCCGTGCACGGGCATGATGCGTTCCTCAAGGAATGGGACGTGATGACAAGCACCATCCGAGGATACCTGGATGGTGGGGGCGACGGACTACCAGGCATCAATGCCGAGGCGCGTCTGCCAGTGACGAGACCCGCATAACAGGCGGCGATAAGTTGTAGGGGCGGCCCACCGGGGTGCCCATCTTGGAAGGAGACCCAATGTCAACCGAAGATGGCCAGCAGCAGTATCGTTTCGAGACCCTCGCGCTCCATGCGGGGCAGGAGCCCGACCCGGCCTCCAAGTCCCGCGCGGTGCCCATCTATCAGACCACGTCGTACCTTTTCGACGATGCGGAGCATGCAGCGAACCTGTTCAATCTCTCGGAGTCCGGCAACATCTACACGCGCATCATGAACCCAACGACGGACGTGTTCGAGAAGCGCATTGCCCAGCTCGAGGGTGGGGTCGGCGCGCTCGGGCTGGCGTCTGGGCAATCCGCCGAGTTTCTCGCTCTCCTCAACATCCTGAACGCGGGCGACGAGATGATCTCCGCGACGAGTCTGTACGGGGGCACGTACAACCTCTTCTACCACACGATGCCGAAAGTCGGTATCAAGGTCCACTTTGTTGACCCCACGGACCCGGAGAACTTTCGGAGAGCGCTAACTGAGAAGACCCGCGCGATCTACGCCGAGACGGTCGGAAACCCGCGGCTGGACACCCTCGACATTCAGGCGGTGGCGAACATCGCTCACGAGGCGGGCATCCCGCTTATCATTGATAACACGCTGCCCAGTCCGTACCTGGTACGTCCACTGGAGCACGGAGCGGACATCGTGGTGCATAGCGCAACGAAGTTCATCGGCGGTCACGGCACAAGCATCGGCGGCGTGATTGTGGACGGCGGCAGGTTCGACTGGGCGAACGGCAACTTCCCCGCCTTCACGGAGCCCGACGCCTCGTACCACGGGCTGAAGTACGCGGAGGCGCTTGGGCCGATGGCGTACATCGTCAAGGCACGCATTCAGCTGCTCCGCGACCTCGGCCCCGCCCTCTCTCCGTTCAACTCGTTCCTGTTCCTCCAGGGACTGGAGACGCTCCACCTGCGCATGCAGCGCCACAGCGAGAACGCGCTGAAGGTAGCAAACTTCCTGATGGACCACCCAAATGTGCGCTGGGTGAGCTATCCCGGCCTGCCAAACCACCCTTCTCACGACCTGGCGAAGCGGTACCACACGGGCGGCTTCGGTGCGATACTCGGCTTCGGCGTCAACGGCGGACTGGAGGCAGGCAAGCGGCTTATCAATAACGTGAAGCTGTTCAGCCTGCTCGCGAACGTCGGCGACGCGAAGTCCCTCATCATCCACCCAGCCAGCACGACTCACTCGCAGTTGACGGCGGAGGAGCAAGCGCTGACGGGCGTGACGGATGACTACATCCGGCTCTCTGTTGGTCTGGAGAGCATCGAGGACATCATCGCGGACCTCGACCAGGCGCTACGCGCCTCCGCCGAGGGCGAGGTGGCGGAGACTGCCGGCCCGCCTGAGGAATTGGAGCGCGAGGCGGCACCCGCGGCCGAGGCGTACTAGGGATAAGCTGTGGGGCACGGAGGGGACACGGCGCGCCGTGTCCCCTCCGTGCAGGACGGAGTGCTTGCCTCCCACTGACAGGCAGGAATCCTCCGCTGTGCTCTTCTGTCCTACGAGTGGCGAAGGCATTCCTGTCGGCGTGCCCACAGGTGTGGGGGCGGCCTCCGGGCCACCTTGCACGGGGCGTCAGGCCCCAAGCGAGCCCGTGGGACCTGTTCCATCGGGTACACTGGCCAGGGTTAACTATACGTCGCAGAGAGGTGCTGGAGTTCCCTTGTTAGTGCTCAAGTTCGGCGGCACGAGCGTTGGAAGCGCGGAGGCCATGCTCAGGGTCGCGGAGATTATCCGGTCGCACGACGAGCCAACGGTAGTCGTGCTCTCCGCAATGAGCGGTGTCACCGACTCGCTGTTGGTGGCAGCCCACGCTGCAGCGCGCGGGGAGCATGGAGCCGTCCGCTCCGTTGTCGAGAAGATAGGTCGCAGACACCACGAGGCGGCGCGCGCGGCTGTCACCGAGCCCCACCTCGGCCCGCTCCTGGCGCAGTTCGAGGCCTGGTTGGACACACTCGACCGCGTGTACTCGGCTCTCGGGCTGCTCCGCGAGGCGAGCCCCCGCTCCCTGGACATGGTGGCCTCCTACGGCGAGAAGTTGTCGTGCGCGCTGATGGTCGGCGTGCTCTGCTCGCAGGGAGTGAACGCCCATACGCTTCCCGCGGAGGCGCTCGTGCGTACCGACGACAACTTCGGCGAGGCGATGCCGCTCATGGAGCCCACGACGGCAGCCGCAAGGGAGCGCCTGGCTCCCCTCCTCGCGGAGAGGATTGTGCCCGTGGTGCCCGGCTTCACCGGCGCAACCTCGGAGGGCGTAACGACCACGCTTGGCCGGGGTGGGTCGGACTATACAGCAACGATCCTCGGCGAGGCGCTCAACGCGGACGAGGTGCAGATCTACAGCGACACGGACGGTGTGCTCACGGCGGACCCGAAGGTGGTACCGGTCGCGCAGCCCCTGCCGCACCTGTCGTACGCGGAGGCGCGGGAGCTTTCCTTCTTCGGAGCAAAGGTCATCCACCCACGCACGGTGTTGCCCGCGCTCGATGGCTGTTTTCCCGTGCGTGTGCGCAATAGCTTCAACCCGGACTTCGAGGGCACTATCATCACCGCCGACCCCGAGCTTGCCGGCGGCAGTGTGAAGAGCATCGCGTACACCCGCAACGTATGCACCGTGACGGTGGAGGGCTCGGGCAGACCTGGCGGACCGAGAGTGGCCGGGCGGGCGCTCGGCGTGCTGGAGCGTCTGTCCACTGATGCGTTTCTAACGAACGCTTCATCCCCGGAGCAGAACTTGAGCTTTGTCCTGCACGCGGAGAGGGCGTCCGCCGTGGTGCGCGAGTTGAAGGACGAGTTCGCGGACGAGATGCGTCGCGGTGAGGTACGCGGCATCAACGTGCGCGACCGGCTTGGCGTGTTCGCGATGGTCGGCGAGACTCTGGGAGATACTTCCGGCATAGGCGCGCGTGTGTGGGCTGTGCTAGGGAGAATTGGCGCGACGGTACACGGCTTCGCACAGGCGCCCTCCGGCACCAGCTTCTCCTTCGTTGTTGACGGCGACCGTCTCGATGACGCGGTGCGCGCGCTCCACGAGGAGTTCATCCCTTGACTCGCCCGGTAAGGCTGGTGCAGATAGGTATGGGCAACGTCGGGCGCGAGGTGGTGCGGCTGCTTATGGAGAGCCGGGAACGGTGGTTGCACCGGTACGGGGTCAATGTCTGCTACGCCGCGCTGCTCGACACTCAGGGTGGCGTGGTATGCCCGGACGGCATCCCTGACCGCGTGCTGCGCGACCTGGTCGCGGCGAAGGAGACGGGCCAGTCGCTTGCCGAGAACTCGGTGGGGATGCGTGTCAGCCCCCTTGAGGCGCTGCAGCGTTTGGGCCCGGACCTGGGCCCCGTAGTCCTCGTAGACTGTGCCGCAGGTGGTGGGACGTACGAGGCGATTCATCAGACCCTCCTGAGCGGCGGTAGTGTCGTGCTCTCTAACAAGGCGCCCCTGGCAGTTGACCAGGAACGCTACGACCATTTGATGGAAGCGGGGCAGAGCCGTCTGTTGAACGAAGCCACAGTAGGCGCTGGACTGCCGGTCCTAAGCACGCTGCGGTCGCTGCTGGACTCGGGCGACGAGGTGATCGAGATACAGGCGTGCGCAAGTGGGACGCTCGGATACATCACGAGCGAGCTGATGGCGGGCAGGCAGTACTCGGAGGCTGTGAGCCAAGCGCGGGAGTTGGGCTACACCGAGCCGGACCCGCGGGATGACTTGTCGGGCCTCGATGTCGCACGCAAGGCGCTGATACTCGCTCGCACCTTCGGACGCCGTTTGGAGCCAGGGGAAGTGCGTGTGGAGCCTCTGCTTCCCCCGCTCGATACGGGCCTGAGCGTCCAGGAGTTCATGGACGCGCTTCCCGAAGGGGATGGGGAGTTCTCGGAGAGAGTCGCCAGGGCGCAAAGGTCAGGTTGCTCCCTGAAGTACGTTGCGACGATACCGGCGGAGGGCGAGGTGCGAGTGGAATTGCGGGAGGCGCCGGAGCGGAGCCAGGTGGGCTCGCTTACCGGTCCGGATAACATCTTCGTGTTCCGCACCCGTGAGTACCGCGAGCAACCGCTCACGATTATCGGGCCAGGCGCCGGGCCTACGAATACCGCGATGGGTGTGCTCGAAGACGTATTGCAGTCGGCAAGGCAGGTGCGGGTATGAGGCGAGTAAAGGTGGGTGTGCTCGGAGCAACCGGCACAGTGGGGCAGCGGTTTGTAGAGTTGCTTGACGGGCATCCGTGGTTCGAGGTGACGGCTCTCGCTGGCTCGGAGCGGACCCAGGGCAGGCTCTACGGCGAGGCCGTGCAGTGGCACCTGGGCGCGGATGTCCCGGCGTACGCGCGGGGGATGAGGCTCCAGCCAGGAAAGCCGGGGCTTGACTGCGAGGTGGTGTTCTCCGCGCTCCCCTCCGAGGCCGCTGGCAGCCTGGAGCCGCTCTTCGCCGCCGCGGGCTACAAGGTGTTCAGCAACGCGAGCAGCTACCGCATGGCACTCGACGTACCGCTGATGGTGCCATACCTCAACCCCGAGCACCTCGCCGCTATCCCTGTGCAGCAGGCGAGGCGAGGGTGGAAGGGCTTCATCCTCACGAACCCCAACTGCGTCTCGATTCCGCTCGCTATGGCGCTCGCCCCCCTGCATTCCCGGTTCGGCGTCAGGCGCGCGCTCGTGACCACGATGCAGGCCATCTCCGGCGCTGGCTACCCCGGTGTGCCGTCGTACGACATCCTCGGCGATGTCGTGCCATACATCGGCGGTGAGGAGCAGAAGGTGGAGACGGAGCCGCTGAAGCTGCTCGGCTCGTGGGAAGGGGAGGCGTTCCGGTACGCGGATATAGCCCTGAGCGCGCAATGCCACCGCGTCCCGGTTCGGGAAGGGCATCTGCTCGCTGTCTCGATGGAGCTTGGACAAGCCCTCCCTGAAGAGGACGTGCTCTCGGCGTGGCAAGAGTGGAGGCCCGACATGCTGGGCATGCGGCTGCCGAGTGCTCCCGATGTTCCGCTGATATACAGAAGCGAGGCGGACAGGCCCCGTCCCGGCCGGGATGCGATGACCGCGAGCGGCATGGGCGCAGTGCTAGGCAGGCTGAGGCCCTGCCCTCTCCTCGGGTGGAAGTTCAACGTTCTGGGCCATAACACAGTGCTTGGCGCGGCTGGCTGCTCGCTCCTGAACGCGGAGCTGTACTTCGCCTCCGTGGAGCAGGTTGCTGAGACAGTTCCGGACGTGCAGCCCTCCCGTTCGCGGATTCCGGCCCTGTAGCCGACCTCGTAGCCGGAGCGCAAAGCCAGCATTGAAAGCGATACTCGCCTGCCAGGGCGTCCCGCAGCGATCCTTGTGCTGGCACCTTTTCGGCGTGCAGGAGTTCCTTCCTGCTAAAATCAAGCGGTCAAGGATAAGTTAGTCGAGACGTGTGCGCGCAAGTCGCGATCATGTGCAGCAGCTAGTAGAGGTTCTAAACATACATGGATCAGCAGAAGGTATTGGTTACGGGTGGGGCCGGTTTCCTGGGCATCAACCTGATACGCTATCTCGATGCACGGGGCTACGCCACCGCATCGATTGATCTCCTGCCGTTTGACTATCCGGACATGAAGGGGAAGATCACCGAAGTTCAGGGTGACATCCGAGACCCGAAGGCGCTCGACCGCGCGATGCAGGGTGTGGACTTCGTGGTACACACAGCGGCCGCTCTGCCGCTTTACTCGGCCAGGGATATCTACACCACCGACGTGGAGGGTACACGCAACGTGATGGAAGCGGCCCTGCGTAACGGCGTGAAGAGGGTCGTCCACATCTCCTCGACCGCGGTGTACGGCATTCCTGACCACCATCCGCTGTATGAGAATGATCGGCTGGAGGGAGTAGGCCCCTACGGGCAGGCGAAGATTCAGGCCGAGATGGTCTGTCTTGAGTACAGGGCGAAGGGGCTGGTGGTATCTATCATACGGCCCAAGTCGTTCGTGGGGCCGGAGCGCCTGGGCGTCTTCGCGCTTCTCTACGACTGGGCGCTTGACGGCCGCAACTTCCCCATGATCGGCAGCGGCAAGAACCGATATCAGCTTCTGGACGTTGAGGACCTGTGCGGAGCAATTCACCTGTGCCTGACGCTCCCGGAGGAGAAGGTTAACGATACCTTCAACATCGGCGCCAGGGAATACGGGACCATGAAGAGCGACTATCAGGCGGTGCTCGACCGCGCAGGCTTCGGCAAGAAGATCAAGGGGTTCCCCGCCGCGCCGGCGATCTGGGGTCTTCGGATTCTGGAGAAACTGCACATCTCGCCGCTCTACAAGTGGGTATACGAGACCGCCTCCAAGGACTCGTTCGTGTCCATCGAGAAGGCGGAGCGGCAGCTTGGCTACAATCCGAAGTACTCGAACAAGGAGGCGCTGCTGCGCAACTTCGAGTGGTACATCAACAACCGCGAGAAGTTCGAGAAGCAGTCAGGTGTGACCCACCGGGTGCCGTGGAAGCAGGGCGCTCTCGGCGTGCTCAAGCGCGCGTTCTAACTCGATACCCGGTGTGCTGCGTGACACGGTGAGCTGCCCCCTACACGGTGGACATCATCTCTCTGAACGACGGGTTGCGCGAGTGTTCGGCCAGCATGAACCATCCCGGCGTGTCGCGTCCTTTCCGGCGCTGCTGCGTCTATGTTTAGCAGAGACGCATTTGAGGAGAAGGCGAGCACATGGCCATCACTGTCGAGAGGGTGTGGGACGAGTTTGACGCAGGGCTGAGAAGCTTCATCCTCGGTCGAGTGCGCGATCTGCACCCCGCTGAGGACATCCTGCAGGACGTGTACGTGAAGATCCACTCCCGCGTGCATACGCTGCGGGATGAGGAGAAGGTCCAGAGCTGGGTGTACCAGGTGGCGCGAAACGCCGTGAACGACTACTATCGGGGGGCAGCGCGGGCTGCATACCGGCTGGACGAGGCGCCGTATACGCTGGCTGATTCGGCGGACGAGGAAATGACGGAAACGCTTGCGCGCAGCGTGCGGCGCATGCTCGAGTGCCTGCCATCTGACGACCGGGAAGCGCTGGTGCTAACGGAGTATAAGGGGCTGACCCAGGCGCAGCTTGCGCAGCGTCTGGGTCTCTCTGTGTCGGGCGCGAAGTCGAGGGTGCAACGAGCGCGGGCGAAGTTGAAGTCCCTGCTGCTTGCCTGCTGCCACTTTGAGCTAGACCGTGCCGGCAGGGTCATCAACTACGAGCCGAGGCAGGCCTGCTGCTCCGTCCGAGGCTCTGCTGGCGAGCGCTGCATCCCGTTGACCGTTTCTCCGTCTACATATCCAGAAGCCGCGAACGAGCGCTTCGAGGAACGAAACGGGAGAGACCCGGAGGAGGAAACATGAGCAGGTATGTGGACATCACGGCAGGGAAAGAGTCCGCCGACAGCGTACACGACGCGGTGCGTGAGAAGTACGCTGCCGCGGCGCGAGGCGTGGCAGGCGGGAGTTGCTGTAACGGTACCGACTCGTGCTGCGAGGAGGCGGACCCTGTGACCTCTAACCTGTACGCAGCCGGGGAGGTCGAGGGGCTGCCGGAAGCCGCGGTCAGCGCCTCTCTCGGATGTGGCAACCCGACGGCGCTCACCCCCCTTCATGAGGGCGAGGTGGTGCTCGACCTCGGCAGCGGCGGTGGTCTCGACGTGCTCCTCTCAGCCCGGCGAGTGGGACCCGCAGGCAAGGCGTACGGGCTGGACATGACGGATGAGATGCTGGAGCTCGCACGCTCCAACGCTCGCGAGGCAGGTGTCCGGAACGTGGAGTTTCTCAAGGGCCAGATCGAGCGCATACCGCTGCCTGACTCCTCGGTGGACGTGGTCATCTCCAACTGCGTCATCAACCTGGCGCCGGACAAGGACGAGGTGTTGCGCGAGGCGTATCGGGTGTTGCGGCCGGGCGGGCGCTTCGCCGTCTCGGACGTGATAGTGCAGGGCGAGCTGCCGGTGAGTTTGCGGCGTGATATGGAGGCGTGGGCCGGGTGCGTTGCGGGAGCGCTTCACGAGGACGAGTACCGCGCGAAACTGGAGGCCGCGGGCTTCCGGGACATTCAGGTCGAGGTCACGCGGGTCTACTCCGCGGAGGAGGCGCTCGGGCGAGATTGCTGCGGTGGTTCGATGGACGCGGAAGGCGGGAGGCTCGCCAGTGCGTTCATCCGCGCTACCAGGCGTGAGTAGCACACCCGTCAGAACCTGGCTTTACTCACCGCAGAGGACGCAGAGAGCGCAGAGGTTAGGGCAGACCGCCGGGCGCTGGCAAGCTCCTCGCCCGGACAGGTCTGTGGCAGCCTGTGGCATAAATGTTCTGCGGCTGTCTGCAGACGGGCTTTTCGCGTGCGAGCTTTCTGCGAGGAGAATATCGAGTTGAGCACAGCAACCATTCACCATGTAATGGTCAGCATGCCTGTGGGAGGTGAGGAGGCGGCGCGGCGCTTCTACGGGGAACTGTTGGAGTTTCAGGAGATAGAGAAGCCCGGCAACCTGCGGAAGCGCGGCGGGGTCTGGTTTGTCACGGGCAACCTGCAGCTGCATCTCGGAGTGGACCCCGCGTTCCAGCCCGCGCAGAAGGCGCACGTCGCTTTCCAGGTAAACGGACTCGACCAAATGAGGGGGCGCCTATCCCGCTCGGGTTGCGAGACGTGGGACGACGAGCCGCTGCCCGGCTACCGGCGGTTCTACGTCAATGATCCGTTCGGCAACCGGATGGAGCTGATCGAGCCGGAGTGAGCGTTTACGAGCTTTCCTGCTCGCCGTCGCCATTCTGGTAGCGCTCCATCACCTTGCGCCGTAGGTCCCTCAACCCCTGAGTGAAGCGGACCGGATACCGGTCAGGGTTGTTCAGAGCCTTGTACCGGTCGGGCAGGCGAGCCATGTTACGCTGCGCCAGCTCCCAGATCTCCGACAGTGGGGGTTGGCTGCCCGGTAGCAGCTCGCCGCCAGACATCACGGGTCGCAACAGCCGTATGCCACGCTCGGGCTTCGGCTCGCCCTCAAGCTGGATGATGTCCTCCTCGAACTCCCCGATCCGGTACACCTCCTTGCGTCCCGGCCACGTGCTCTTCTCACCCGCCAGCTTGATCTTGTCCTGTCCGCCGGGGGTATGGTCCTGATACCACACCTCCTTGTAGACAGCGCCGAGCACGCCACTGGCGAACGTTGTGCCGACCCCGAATGCGTCTATCGGGGCGTTCTGTTCCAGCAGCTCGTGAATCCTGTACTCGTCGAGGTCCCCGCTAGCGAGGATGCGCACCTCCTGCAGACCCGCCTCGTCCAGCACCCGGCGGCAGTAGTGGCTGAGAGCTACGAGATCACCACTATCAAGACGCACGGCGGCGAGGGTATGTCCCAAGCGCTCCCTTGTATCCCGCGCAACCTCGATGGCTGTGTGCAGCGCGCGTTCCGCGTCGTAGGTGTCGAGCAGGAAGGTGTAGCGGTTGAAGCTCTCCGCTACCGCCTCGAACGCCTCGCGCTCAGTATCAAACAACTGGACGAGCGCATGGGGAATGGTGCCGGTAGCGCGCAGGCGGAAGGTCCTCGCGGCTGCTACGAAGGAGGTGCTCGCGCAGCCGCCGATCGAGGCGGAGCGTGCAGCGATGAACGGCTCCTGCACCCTCCGTAGGGCGAACTCCGCTACTGACCGGCCCCGTGCCGCATGCACGATGCGGGATGCTTTGGTAGCTATGTGCGTAGACACGCTCAGAGTATGGAGCAGACCCGACTCAAGCAGCAGCGCCTCACGGAACGGCGCGCTCACCCGGAGCAGTGGCTCATTGGGGAACGCGACAGACCCCTCGGGCATCGCCAGCAGTTCGCCCGTGAAGCGGATGTGGCGCAGCTCTTCCAGGAACCGCTCGTCGTAATCGCGGATCTGGCGCAGGTACGCGATATCATCGTCCGTGTACCGGAAGTTGCGGACGAATTCGAGGGCCAGCTCCAAACCGGCAACGAGCAGGTAGGAGCCGTCGAAGGGAGCCCTGCGCGTGTAGAGGTCGAATGTGACTACCTCGTTGCGCCCTGTTCGCCAGCTGATATAAGCGGAATCCGGGTGGTAGAGATCGGTCATCAGACCGGTCGGCATCTCCGAGATGCGCCGCATCGTTTGTCCTTCCTGAAGGTTCTCTCAGTCCAAGTATCGGCAGCCGCGCGAGATGGAGCTCTCTCACAGGCGAAGCGTGGATGTCCTGCTCTCTCACGCAGCGCACACTGTTGTGCCGCCCGCAGAGGAGTAGTTCGTAGTACAACCTATCAGAACAGCCACTCCCCACTCAAGTGCAGGGACGGAGCCGCGCGCTGTGTGCTCCGCAGGCGCGTACCTGCAAGCCTCCGGCCTCCAGGTACACAAACCCTGTTTGCGCTTCGCGGTGTCCACACGGCACACTTGTTGTATAGTAGATGGCTGGCTAGAGTTATGCTAAGTAGTATTTCCTCACGATGGGCGCGAGGGGAGCACCTT
>JADDPP010000330.1 GCA_016781845.1 Rubrobacter sp. | reverse complement strand
CCAGCCATTTCCTCTCGACATACCTGTACTCCTTCGCGATCCGCTACTCTCCAGAAGCATGAACGATGCCGGAAACGGTCTGGGGGCGCTCACTGGGTACCACTTACCGCCCGAGAGCAGCCAACTAAAAGCCAAAGGCACAGATGTGTATGGTGGGACGAGGGAAGTATAGCGACCGCACCCTACCGCCCGTCCCCCCTGCCCGCTGTGATCCCTGTGTGTGCTGCGCGTGCTCTGTGGTGATTATCTGACGCTAGAAGGAGTCGGCGTCTTCGAGCTGCACAGGGCCGCGTGGGGCGGTGTCGAGGAAGTTGCCGACCTCGTCCTCGTCGTACCCCGCGGCCACGAGCACCATCTCCGCAGCGAGGCGGAGGGTGTCCAGTCCATTCCCACCCTGCGTGTCGCCTGGGTCGAACTCCACACCCTCGTGTACGTCCACGAAGCCTTCGATCCCTTCATCCGTGCGAGTCAGGGTTATCACTATCTCCGCCTGGTTCTCGTCAATGTCTACTCCATCGTCCGCACCGAACTGGTAATCATTGTTTGTGGTGCCGTCGTTTGCGCTCAAAGTACCCTCCTGTATGCATAAGCTACGCCGGTTTCGTCGCAATTTCCCTACCGCTGATCGTCACTTTGCGATGTAATGCACGGTCTTCGCCGACGCGGGCCTTCGTACCAACGCATCACGGTCCCCGAAGTACCTTGCCCGCTATAATGACGGGTGGGTGAGACGCTCCTGATTGCGGGACTAGGTTGGAGATAGATTGTAGTGCTTAGAACCGGACGGCTAAGGCTTGTTGAGCTGGAACTGCTGATCATACCGTCTTTGCTCATCCTCGCCGGGTTGACGCTCGTGGTGCTCGTGGATCGCGGTAACCTGTTGTTCTACTGGGAGGATGTCTACACAGCAGGCGCGTTCATCGCTGCGCTGCTCTTCGTGCATCTGTTCCTGACACTGAGCGGGTTCCGGGGTGATCAGCTAATCTTCCCGATCGTCGCGCTGCTTACGGGCATCGGGCTCGTGCTTATGCAACGGCTCGACGTGCTCGGACGACGTCCCGAACTGCCGGGGATCGCGATCAGGCAGACTATCTGGGTGTTCATCGGGGTGGCGGTGTTGACCGCAACCGTGGCTCTGTTCAGGCGACTCGAGTCGGCCCGCCGGTACAGGTACACACTCGCGGCGTTCGGGGTGCTGCTCATGCTCGGGCTCGTCACGCAATCGCCCATACAGGGGGCCCGGCTGTGGTACAACCTCGGTGTCGCCTCCTTCCAGCCCGGCGAGATCTTCAAGGTGATACTGGTCCTCTTCTTCGCCTCGTATCTCGACGAGCGCCGCGACCTGCTCGCCTCCGAGTACCGGGTCGGCCCGCTCAAGCTGCCGCCGCTTCCATACCTCGCGCCGATGCTGACAATGTGGGGAATCTCGATGCTCGTGATCGTGTTCCTGCGCGACCTGGGCAGCGCGCTCCTCTTCTTTGGTATCTTCCTGGCCATGCTGTACGCGGTGACCGGGCGAGCGCTGTATGTGTGGACGCTGGGAGGCATGTTCCTCGCGGGCTCGTACCTCGCGTACCAGATCTTTCCTCACGTGCAGACGCGCTTCGATACCTGGCTATACCCCTTTGAGGACCCTGAGGATCGGGGGTTCCAGATAACGCAGTCGCTGTTCGCTTTGGGCAGTGGTGGCCTGTACGGGAGCGGGCTGGGTTACGGGTCTCCAGACGCCCTGCCGGCTGTGCATACGGATTTCGTATTCTCCGCCATCGCGGAGGAACTGGGTCTCATCGGCTCCCTGGCGGTGCTAGGATTGTACCTTGTGCTCGTGTACCGTGGCTTCTTCATCTCCCTGAATGCCCGCAACGGTTTTCATCAACTGGTCGGGATAGGACTCACGACCATCCTCGGGCTGCAGTCGTTCATCATCATCGCTGGGGATGTGAAGCTCATACCGTTGACTGGTATCACACTGCCGTTCGTCTCGTACGGGGGAAGCTCCCTTCTCGCTAACTTCGTGATAGCTGGTCTGCTGCTAGGTATTAGCGCCGCTGACAGCCGCGGGCGGGTGGGCAGGCGATGAGGGGATTCCTGCGGCTCTTCGCGTTTCTGAGCGCCATCGCGTTGCTCGTGTACGGGCTGCTGACCGGGTCCGATAACATCTGGATGCTCACCCTCTACGCCGCCATGCTGCCGATTGGTTACATCCTCTTCTCGATGGTGCCACGTCGCACGGTCGGGTGGCGGCGCAACACTTGGAAGATATCAGCCGTGCTTGTCGTGGGCTTCATCGCGCTGAGCCTGCAGCTGCTGCGGCAACAGTTCATCGTCGCGAACGAGGTCGCCGCACATCCGCGCAACGGGCGTAACCTGACGACAGAGCTTCGTACCCAGCGAGGCAGGATCTTCGCGCGTGACGGCACGGAGATAGCCGGGCGTGTCATCTCGCCCAACGGTCGGGTGCGCCGCACCTATCCCGAAGCCTCCACCGGGTTTCTCGTCGGCTATTACAATCCGGACCGGTTCGGGCGCTCAGGACTGGAGGAAGCGTATAACGAGTACCTGACGGGGGAGCGAGGAGACCCCGTGGAGCGAACCCGCGCAACGGTGTTGCACCGTCCGCCCCGCGGCAACGACCTGATTCTCACGCTTGATATAGAGTTGCAGCGCCAGGCGGATGAGCTGCTGGGGGACCGTCGGGGCGCGATAGTGGCACTGGACCCAAAGACCGGTGAGGTCCTGGCTATGGTCTCCAAGCCCGCGTTCAACCCCGCCGAGCTGGTGCGGGATCCTTCACGCCCGTTCGCCGAGGAGCAGGAGCGCATTACCGAGGCCTGGGAACGCATCAATAACGTGCGCGACGCACGGCTCGTGAACCGCGCGACGCAGGGCTTGTATCCTCCTGGCTCGACGTTCAAGACCGTATCCGCCGCTGCAGCGCTCGATCAAGGCGTTGCGACACCGGGCAAGCGATACATTGACACTGGCATGTACTCCGTCGGCGGATTCATCATCAACGATCCGAACCGCCCTGATGAAGACAGGACGCGCTGGACGTTCACGGAAGGCTACCAGTGGTCGCTGAACGCCGTGTTCGCGCAGATAGGGCTTGAGGTGAAGAGCGCCGGAATGCGTGAGTACGCCCGCCGGTTCTACTACGAGCGCGACATTCCGTTCGACCTGCCGGTGACGGTCAGCCAGGTGTCGCGCACTCCGGGCTTCCTCAGCGATCCCGCAGCACTCGCCTCTACCGCTATTGGCCAGGGGCAGCTGCTCTCCACGCCGCTCAATGTCGCGCTCGTGACTGCTACTATTGCGAACGACGGCGTCATGCCCAGGCCGTACCTTGTGTCTCAGATCAAGACGCCGGGTGGGCGGGTCGTGTACACGCAGAGCCCTGAGCCTCTTCAGAACGTCGTGAGCCCCGAGGTAGCCGAGCAGATGACGCAGATAATGGTCACCACTGTGGAGAAGGGTACGGGCAGACGCGCGCGCATCCCCGGCATTGACGTGGCAGGGAAAACCGGCACGGCGCAGCTTGGCCGCGAGGACGCTCCGCACGCGTTGTTCTCGGCTTTCGCGCCCGCCAAGGACCCGAAGATAGCCGTTGCGGTGATCGTGGAGAACGGTGGTGAGGGGGCTGATGTGGCTGCACCCATCGCGCGCGACCTGATAGAGGCGTACCTGGAGCGCGCCGAGAGCAAGGGCGAGGACGGACCCTGAGCCTGCCAGTCGAACGCTCCGTCGCCACACTGCCGGAGCAGGTCGCCGCGCTCCCGCCGGCGGACCGAGAGAGGTTCGGGCGGCTGTACTCGGTAACAAGGAGCGTGGGAAGCCTCGTACCGCCACCCGAGATGAGGGCGTGGATAGAGCGCTCGTTCGGCTCAGTGGAGGCGGTGGAGCGGCAGACGGTTCTGAAGGTACACAATCGCTGGACGCTCGAAGGATCGCTCTTCAATGACCTGCGCGCCCGCCGTCCCATTGACAGAAGGGCGGACCGGGACGACGACCCGAGCCTGCGTGGCGGCGCGGACCCCTTCTGTCACCCGCTCACCGGCACGCCCGCGGACACGTTCGGGCGGGTGGAGGGGGAGCACGCGCTCAGCGCGAGCAACGTAGCGAAGTACGATGGCCTTCACGGTGTGGTCATCTTCGAGGAGCACAACCCTCTCGGCTGGTTCGGGGAGTCCGTCGTGGATGCCTTCCGAACGGCGCAGAGGTGGCTCCAGGAGGCGCACAGGGCAAACTCCTCCGCCATATACCCGTTTATCATGTGGAACTGCCTGCCCCGCAGCGGCGCCTCCATCGTTCACGCGCACATGCAGGTGGCTCTGAGCGAGGGCGAGCCGTACGCGCGGGTAGAGCTGTGGCGGCGCGCTGCTGAGAGCTACAGGCGCGAGCACGGTGAGGAGTACCTGGAGGCGCTGTACTCCGTCCACGAGTCGCTCGGGTTGGCGGGGGTAGGGGACGGCGTTCGCTGGATGGCGCACCTGACGCCCGTCAAGGAGAAGGAGCTCGTGCTGCTCGCCCCGTCCCTGGGAGACCAGCTGTACAGGGAGGTACACCGTGTGCTCCGGCTGTACGTGGACAGCCTGGGTGTCCGGGCGTACAACCTGGCGGTGTACCTCCCTCCGCTCGTGCCGGTCGAGGAGAACTGGTCGGGGTTTGGCGTGGTTGTGCGCCTCGTTGACCGGGGGGACTTGGGCAGCGCGACGAGCGACGTGGGCGCGATGGAACTGTTCGCACAGCCCGTCGTTGCGTCGGACCCATGGAAGGTCGCGGAAACGGTCAGGGCGGGCGGTATGTAGTGACGGAGGGTGGCGATGGCGAGGCGGACAGTTCTGGTTACGGGGGCGACGGGGTATATCGCGGGCCAACTGCTGCCTGCGTTCAGGGAGCGGTATGAGCTGCGACTGGTAGATGTAAGGCGCGAGGACAGAGAGGGCCAGCCCGTAGAGGGCATTGAGGTCGTGGATGTCCTCTCCGCGGACAGGGCCACTCTGGAGCCGCTGTTCTCAGGCGTTGATACCGTCGTGCATCTTGGTTACCACCGGCCAACGGGGACGGACCCGCAGTCGCAGTACGACGGTGAGAAGCTGAACGTGGACATGACGCAGAAGGTGTATCAGCTTGCGCTCGATGGCGGCGTGCGGCGGGTTGTCGCGGCGAGCACGAACCAGGCGGCGAAGTGGTACGAGCAGCCGTGGTACCGGGGTGTTCGCGACCGGGTTGCGCCGGAGGACTACCCGAGGCCGGAGAGCTTCTACGGCTGGGCGAAGGCGGCGTACGAGTCCCTCGGCTTCCTGTACGC
>JADDPP010000162.1 GCA_016781845.1 Rubrobacter sp. | reverse complement strand
CTCATCGGCGCTATCCCTCCTCCGACTTTGACATGACCCTGTGCGCAGCGCCACCGCTACACTTCCCGACTACGTGCTATCATAGGCTGACCCGCTCCGAACAGGAGCATTTCTCGGTCCAGTACGCGAGCTAAACCGACCCACTATGACGAAAGGGCAGCTTGATGGCGTATGCATCGCTCATTGGCGCACAGGTGAAGCGCAAGGAAGACCCGCGTCTGATCACGGGCATGGCAACGTACGTGGGTGATCTGGATATACCCGGCACGCACCACGTCGCCCTGGTGCGCAGTCCGTACGCCCATGCCAATATCCGCGGCATTGACACATCGGCGGCTGCCAGCATGCCAGGCGTTCTCGCGGTCGTGACCGGGGAAGACCTCCTCTCGGAGTACGAGCCGATGCCGATGGAAAGCTCAGGAGAGGGCGAAGCGCCCCAGGACGAACGCGACATGGAGCATACACACCATGCGCTCTCCGTCAACAGAGTACGGCATGTGGGCGAAGCCGTAGTGGCAGTAATCGCCACATCCATGGCCATCGCCCAGGACGCCGCCGATGAGGTAATCGTTGAGTGGGAACCTCTGCCTGCCGTAGCCGACATGCAAAAGGCGAGGCAGGACGATGCACCGCTGCTCTTCCGGGACCGACCAGGGAATGTGGAGCGGGTCTGGAGGAAGAGCACAGGCGACGTGGACGCCGCGTTCGGGCAGGCACACCGCGTCGTGAGCCAGCGGATGGTGAGTCAGCGACTCGCGGGTATACCGATGGAAGGTCGCGCCGTGCTCGCCATGCCCGACCCCGGCACCGGTGGAGTCACTATATGGACCAGCACCCAGGCTCCGCACCTCTCTCGCAAGGACCTCGAGAGGACGCTGAGGCTGCCCGAGAACCTGATCCGCGTTATCGCGCCGGAAGTCGGCGGTGGGTTCGGTGTGAAGATAGGCATATACCCGGAGGATATCCTGCTCCCGGTACTGGCGAAGCGATTCGGTCTTCCGATGTGCTGGATCGAGACACGCTCCGAGCATATGGTGGCGACCACACATGGCCGCGCGCAGATAGCGGACGTGGCGGCGGCGGTACAGGAGGACGGCACCGTGACTGCTCTGCGGCTGCACATCCTCGCCGACATCGGCGCCTACCCACAGGCACCGGGCATACCGAAGCTGACCTGCCGGATGGCCACCGGCGTGTACCGCATCCCCGCCGTGGATCTCCAGGCGACGAACGTGTTCACAAACACCACACCCGTCGCCGCCTACCGGGGCGCCGGCCGCCCCGAGGCCGCGTACTACATTGAGCGGCTAATGGACCTCGTGGCGGACGAGCTCGGCATGGACCCCGCCGAGGTGCGCCGCAAGAACTTCATACCGCCCGATGCCTTCCCGTACGATACGGCGGCCGGCGAGACGTACGACAGTGGCGAGTACGACAAGCCGCTCACCAGGGCGCTCGAGCTTGCACGATACGAGGCGCTGCGTAAGGAGCAGAAGCGACGGCGCGAGGACGGCTCCGGCAACCTGCTGGGAATCGGACTCGCGTGCTGGGTGGAGATGTGCGGCTTCGGCCCGTTCGAAAGCGCGATAGTGCGGGTCGAGCCTAGCGGGACCGTCACAGTCTTCACCGGCGTCTCCCCGCACGGACAGGGGCAGGAGACGACGTTCGCGCAGATCGTGGCCGACCATCTGGGTGCGGACTTCGACAGGATAGTCGTGCGGCATGGAGACACACGGGAAACGCCGATGGGTGTAGGCACCATGGGTAGCCGTGGTCTGGCTGTCGGCGGTTCGGCCGTCGTACGCGCTACTGGCAAGGTCCGTGACAAAGCCTCTCGAATCGCCGCGCACATGCTGGAGGCCGCGCCCGAGGACATAGTGCTGCAGGACGGCAAGTACCAGGTGAGGGGTGCGCCAGACCGGGGACTCACGCTGGCCGAGATCGCGGACGAGGCGTACGACGACGATTTGCCGGACGACATAGAGCCTGGCCTGGAGGCGACGAGCTTTTTCAAGCCGCCCGAACTGGTCTACCCGTTCGGCGCGCATGTTGCCGTGGTCGAGATCGAGCGCGACACGGGGAAGGTACACCTGTGCGAGTACTTCTCGGTGGACGACTGCGGCCCGCGCATCAGCCCGGTGCTCGTGGAGGGACAGGTGCACGGCGGTCTGGCGCAAGGCATCTCGCAGGCGTTGTTCGAAGAGGTAGTGTACGACCAGGAGGGCCAGGTACTGAGCGGCACGCTGATGGACTATGCCGTGCCGCGCGCCACCCACCTGCCGATGTTCACCACCGCCGAGACAGTAACCCCCACTCCGCACAACCCGCTTGGCGCGAAGGGCATTGGCGAGGCCGCAACCATCGGCTCGACGCCGACCGTCGTCAACGCCGTCCTGGACGCACTGGAGCCCTTCGGCGTGCGGCACATAGACATGCCGCTTCACCCCGAGAAGGTTTGGAGAGCGATGCAGGGCTAATACGCGCTGCGGCGGTAGGCGCTGCTCGTTCTCATCCTGTGCGCCATCGAGGGATCTCAGATTCCGGAGGCACGCGGTCTAACTGTAAACCGCTTTACTGCACCTCCTTCATATCCGCCGCATAATGACATCAGTCAGTAAGCGGAGACGGAAGGAGGCTGCTCGTGGCTACGCTCCTGGTGTTACTTATCGGATTGGTCGTGCTGCTCACGATAGTCAGCCCGTTCGGCATGCTCCAGATCCTGCTCGGGCTCCTGTGGGGACACCAGTAGCTAACGCCCTCTGCCTCGAACTCGTAAGGTTGAGGCAATTCCGGTCCGGCAGGCGCGGTCGTCTCCCTTCTGGCAGCTATCCTTCGCGAGTGGGTATTCCCAACTCAACCATTCCTATATTTTAGATAGCATCGCGGAAATACAATCCGAAAACATCCACTATGGAGCGCGATTTTATTGGTCTTCGACTATCCGGCGTCTGTGGTGGAAGAAGCTAACCTCTTAATCTCCATACTGAACGGGACTATGGGATAACTCGCAGGTTGCTCTTGGGGTTCCCACTTGATGTTATGCGAATGATGTCGTCCTTCGTCAGGTTGTATTTGTAAGTGCTTTGCTCCCACTCTCTTAGCATGCGGCGGTAGGTGTTAAGCAGGGGAATATGGCTGTTGAAGCTATCGCCACGTGGTAAATCGGTGAACATCTGCTTCTGGTCCACCAGGAAACGTGTATAGCCCATCTGCGCCGTTTCGCTGTTGCCGTCGAACCCTCGAAAGGTAATATCTTGCTCTTCGATCCCTGACGTATCGGTGAGGGCGGTATATGAACTGCTGAGGGCAACAAACATACTGAGGATATTTCTAACCTCTCTGCACGCCTCAGCACCGAGGGTGTGTCTGTCGATATGCTGCGAAATCGAGTCGTATTCTAGCTCATAACCGCTTTCCAACACCTTACGGGCCCTCGCGTATTGCCTGGCCTTAGTACTATCTAGAATCTCCATGATCCTGTACTGATTGGTAAGTATCCAACGCTCCACCTGGGATAGTTGCATCACTACATCCTTTCTGTCTAGCATACATACCAAGCACCACGGGCAACTGTAGAGGCGAGGATCTGCCGTGTACAGCCCATGAGCGGCGATAGGTTGTAGCCCTGCTGAATGCCATTGCTCACTTTTCGACTGCTAAGAACTTGGCACCAGTCGACACCATAGATCGCAGGCGTCCGAAGACCGATGGCGAAGCTATGGGAGCACTCAGTCACACACCCTATCTCCACGCAGGGGGTGTCGATGACGTAGCGCCGCAACTGCCCAAGAGTCAAGGGACCCACGGCGCCTGGCACTGGGAGCACCGTGAGCGCAGACCAGTAGGTATCCTCTGCAGTGCCCAAAGCCCACCTGCCACCCGTTCTAGGCATGCCAGTCGGCCAGTTTAGCCCTCTGCATGAAAGCACCGGCGCCGACGTCTGTAGCAATGGGCACATGTTGATATATGGCTTTTCTATCAGCAACTCGTTCAAAGGCATACGTATCCTCGTGAACTCCAGGCGTTCACCACATTATCGATCGGGCGCCTGTCCGTTGGAAGCATGCCGGAGCAAGGACCCTGGTGCAGGTGCGCAGGGTGGACCGAGCCCTTATTGTTCGCATCTCGCTCGACTCGGAACACAGAGGCGACACGTCTGTCGTCTCGAAGACTGAGCGAACAGACAAACACCGAGGTGTTCTGCTCGTTAAGCACAACCCTAGTAGCATCGCCCGACGAGGCTTCCAGCATCACGCACTGGGACACCCAGCCTACAATGTCCATTAACTCTCTGGTCTCACCCCACCGATTTCAAGTGTCACCTCCCGCACGCGCCCCCCGTAGACCCTGTACACCACGCTCAGGATGCCCCGCTGATCGCCGGGGCCTTTCGGGAACGCCCGCGCCATGGCTTCGCTCCGGTAGACCTCGCCAAGTCGGTTCTCCCTCGGCGTGTCCACGGACACCAGCCGGGCATCCGCAGGTAGGAAGCTGCTGGCCACGTCCCGCGCTACGCCAAGGTCCACGCCCTCGCCGTTCCTCCAAGCTACGGTGACGATCTGCACCCTGTCGCCCAGGTAGCCCACCAAGTATCGCCCGCCCTCATAGTACGCAAACTGCCCGACCGTCTCCACGGGCCGGCCGTGTCGTTTCTCCCAGTCGGCTCTGGTTACTCCAATGCCAGACGAAACCGGGCGGGGTGTTAGTGGAGTGGTAGGAGTGGCCGTAGGCTGCGGCGCGAGCGCGGTCGTGGGAGTGGCCGTAGGTTGGGGTGTAGGCGTGTTCGTCACCTTCGGTTCCAGAGTCGGTCTCGGAGCAAGTGTCCGTGCTACCGTGGACGGTTGACTTGGAGCGAGTATCCCCCCCCCGACGGTCGGTTGCTTCGTCGGAGCCGGAGGAGTGACCGCGCCAGCCCCAGCACCCCCAAAAGCTGCGTTGCGGGCAGTGTTAGGCGGCGCCTTGGTGGGCGTCGCCACTGGGAGTAGGGCCCCGCCCGCCGTGCGTCCCGTGAGCACGGGACTGTTCAAGCGTCCGCGTGCGAAAAGACCAACCAGCAGGCACACGAGCAAAGCCGCCGGGATCGCCCAGAGCCAGATGCGACTCCGAGGCGGTGTCTCGACGTCGACTCTGCGGCGGAGATGTTCTACGACTGCCTCGGAAGCAGGAACATCTTCTACCGCGGGGTCCGGGGCGTCCTGTACAGCCTGCGTCGCTGTGCCCGGTATGGTGGCGGCCTGGGCCTGGACCATCTGCGTCTCAGCACCACGGAGCATCACCCCCGCCACGAGGCTGTACGTCTGAGCCCAGGCGTCCCTCGCTGCTGGTGTGA
>JADDPP010000333.1 GCA_016781845.1 Rubrobacter sp. | reverse complement strand
ATTCTGAACACACTGAAGAGTCCGTAATAGGTGACGACAGATTATTCGGGAGCTCAGAAGATCAGGTTCGGTCGGAGGTGTTACTAAGCCATATGGCGTACTCGTTCGCTGACAGAAAACACTATCGAGAACACGCCATGCGGCGCTTTCACTGAACTGAAAGCCGGGATAAGCTGTGAGCGTAGAGGTGATTCGGGTCCCGCCGCAGAAAAGAGGACCGAGGGAGGGTTTGATGGTGCGAAGGTTACACGTACTGTTACTGGTGATGATCCTGGCGGTGGTGTCGGTCGTCCCCGCGTCGGGGCAGGCGTCGGCTGCAGGGGCGCCGGTGGTCGGGAGTTACTCGCGGGTAGCCGGCTCTATCGCATACCTGAACATGAGGACGGGGCCGGGATACGGCTACTCGGTCAGGACGACGATGCGCAAAGGCGAGATCGTGAAGATCCTGGCTGGACGGTACAACGGCGAGTGGTACAAGGTGTCGTACCGTGGGTTTGTCGGCTATGCGTTGGATGACTACGTGGTGCATACGGGTCTTGCTGGCGCCAGTATCGCCCGTAGCTACTACAAGGTGGTGGTCGTATCGCTCGCGCGCCAGCAGGCGGAAGTGTACCAGAACGGCCAGCTGGTGTTCGTAAGCGCTGTAACAACGGGCAGGCCAGGTTACACGACTCCCACGGGTACGTTCAAGGTCATGGCGAAGCTGAGCCCGCACAGGTTCGTCTCGCCGTACCCGAAGGGCAGCTCAGGTTATTACGAGCCGTTCACGGCGGAGTACGCGATTCGTTTCCGCACGGGTGGGTACTACTTCCACGACATCTATCGCAGGCCGTACTACGGCTACGGGACGAACGTGGTACACACCGACCCCGATGGCGTGGTGCGCAAGGGCAGCATCGGCTGCGTGAACATGCCGCTGTGGTCCGTGTCGAAGCTCTATAGCTGGATAAGCGTCGGCACGGTCGTCAGGGTCGTGAGCTGGTAGGGCGGAGGTCGGACTGTCCGTCATACCAGGTGGTGTGAAACTGTCGCGGGGTAGGGACGAGGCGATACCTCGCTCCTACCCCGCGACGACCTGGTTGCGGTATTGCAGCTCGTACAGCCGGTAGTAGTAGCCGCGTTGAGCAAGCAACTCCTGGTGATTGCCCTGCTCCACAATCCGGCCCTTGTGCAGCACGATGATGCGGTCCACGTTCTGCACAGTGGAGAGCCTGTGCGCGATGATGAACGTCGTCCGCCCCTTCATCAGCTTCTGCAGTGCGTCCTGGATCAGCCCCTCCGTCTCCGTGTCCACGCTGGAAGTCGCCTCATCGAGCACGAGCATGATCTCCGGATTGAAGGCTATGGCGCGCGCGAACGAGAGCAACTGCTTCTGTCCCACACTCAGCCCGGCGCCGCGCTCGCGAACCTCCTCATCGTACCCGTTCGGCAGCCGCTGGATGAAAGCATCCGCGTTAACGTACCTCGCGGCCTGGCGCACCTGCTCGTCTGAGATGTTCTGGTTGTGAAGGCGGATATTGCTCGCGATGGTGCCGCTGAACAGGAACGGGTCCTGCAGCACCACTCCGATGTGCCCCCTCAGCTCGGCCTGCGCCACATCGCGAACATCCACCCCGTCCACGAGCACCCGTCCCTTCTGTACATCGTAGAAGCGTGACATGAGGCTGATGATACTTGTCTTGCCCGCGCCCGTTGCGCCCACGAACGCGACGCTCTCTCCGGGCTGGACCTTGAACGAGACATCGCGCAGCACCCAGGCGTCCTCGTTGTACCGGAACCAGACGTGGTCGAACTCTACCTCCCCGTGTACCGTTCCGAGCCTGACAGGACGCTCGGGGTCGCGCACGTCCTCCTCCTCATCCAGGAGCCGGAAGATGCGCTCGCTCGATGCCATCGCGCTCTGCAGAACATTGTACTTCTCCGAGAGGTCGCGTATCGGCAGGAAGAATCGCTCCACATACTGCAGGAACGCCACGAGCGCTCCGAGCGACATCGCGCCCGCCACGACCCTGCCGCCGCCGAACCAGATTATCAGCCCGAACGCAAGCGCGCTTATCATGCCTACGATGGGGAAGAAGAGAGCGAAGTAGAACGTGGACCGCATCGTGGCCTCTCTGTAGTCCGCGTTCAGGTGCGTGAAGTTGTCGAAGTTGCGCCTCTCACGGTTGAAGAGCTGTACCACCTGCATGCCGGTGACATTCTCAGCGATGAATGCATTGATACGGGCGAGCCGGAGCCGCGTCTGCCGGAACGCCGCGCGCATGCGCACCTGTATCTTGAGACTTGCGTACACAAGGATAGGCAGGACGCAGAACGTGATGAGCGCGAGCTGCCAGTTGAGGTACAGCATCAGGATGGCGATGCCGATGAGCGTGAACGAGTCGCCGATGATGGCGACGATGCCGGAGGTCAGTAGCTCGTTGAGCGCGTCCACATCGTTCGTGAGGCGAGTGACGAGCCGCCCCACCGGGTTACGGTCGAAGAACGAGAGCGAGAGCCGCTGAACGTGGCGGAACAGCTGGGTGCGCAGGTCGTACATCACGAGCTGGCCGAGAGCGCCCGTGACGAAGGTCTGCAGGTATCGGAACACGAACCCTGCGATGAGCACCAGCAGGTATAAAACGGTCGCGCCGAGCAGCCCCTCGGGCCGTCGGGTCCGGATGTAGTCGTCTATCGCCATGCCGACGATGAACGGCCCCGCGAGGTCCACGAGAGAGGTGCCGAGCAGGAGCAGCACGCCGAGCCCCAGCTGGCGCTTGTACGGGAAGACGTACGTGAGGAAGCGCCGCATGAGCTCGCCGTCGTAAGCTCTGCCCTGTATCTCATCCTCGTGTTGTATGCCCACCGCCACGTTTGTATCCCCCTACCCTTGCCACCCCTGGCGACCCCACCCATAGGCTCCACTCGCCCGACAGCTCGTATCGCAGTTGCCCGGTTGTCCCATCCGAGATGAGGCGGCTATATACCCGATCAAAGAACCAGCGCTCTTGCACCTGTGCCGACACACCGTGGATGCAGCTGCACTAGAAGTGCTCTACATTCTCCCATGGAGCGCGCAACAGCATCCATAAGAGTGTATCGTGGGGATGCGTGCTCAAAGGGGATTCCTTCTCCGGCGTTGCGCCTTAATTGTGTAGCATCAGGCAGTACAAGGCAAACAGAGAGGGCACATTCCGTGCCATTTAGGGACGAGGGCGGGGCAGAGGCTACTCAGGTCGTTGCCCTGTTCCTGGAGGAAGGATGCTCAGGCAGCTCTGGCGGCTATCGCGCACGTTCGAGGTAGACGGTGTGCGGATGTCCGCTCCGGCCATATACGCCGAGAAGCATGGGGCCGGCTGGCGCGCGGAAAGAGCGCGCGAGACCGGATACGAGGGTGTGGCGTGCGTTGACGATGCTGCCCGGCTTGCCGTGGTGCTGCTCCGGGCGTACGAGGAGCATGGCCTGCGGTGGGCGCTCGACTGGGCGGAGCTGAACCTGGAGTTCGTGCTGTACCTGCAGCAGGCGGACGGCAACTTCGCGAACTTCATCCTAGACTGGCGTGGCGTGCCGAACCTCGACGGACCCACGAGCCGGCCGGGGAAGACGCCCTGGCTCTCGCGGGCGCTCTGGGCGCTTGCCACGGCTTACCGGGTCACGGGCAACCCCCGCTACTATGACCGTTATCACTCTGCCCTGAAGCTCGTGCCGGAGGGTGTTGACCACGCCGACATCCTCGCCGTAATCCTGCTCTCCGCCCTCCAGATGCATGCCGCCGGGTCCGAGCCCGCGATGCTCGACCTGGTAGTGGACGTGTGCGGACGCATCCTCGCCTACGAGCGGGACGGCGTGCTGCTCAACTACCCGACCGAGACAACTCCCCATCTATGGGGCTTTCTCCAGCCCGCCGCGCTGTGCCTCGCCGCGCGCGCGCTGGACCGTCCGGACTGGGTGGAGCCCGCGCGCGTGACCGCGAGGCGTTGTCTTGAACCGGTGGTGCGGGACCGCTTTCGCGGGCCGCGGACGCTCCCCTTCGAGGTAAGCTGCACGGTCAGCAACCTCGACGCCCTGCATGTGGTGACTGGTGACCCCGTCTGCGCCAAGCTGGCGGCTCAGGCGAGGCTATGGTTCTACGGCCGCAATCCGGCAGAACAACCTGTGTACGACCAGGAGCGGGGCATGGTGTTTGACGGTATTGATGGCGAGGTGATAAATCAGAACTCGGGCGCGGAGAGCAACATCGAGGGGGCGCTCGCGCTCTTCGAGGAGCTTCCGTGGCGTGAGTACAGGCTAACATCGTGAGTATTGAGCGCGATAGCCGGGAGATCCTCGGCAGGGAGGTGTCCCTGCTGCGAGCGGCGCCGGGTCTGAGTGCGGGAGGAGGTCCTGCTCTGCTGTTCCTTCACGGCGTGCCCACCAACTCCGCGCTCTGGCTGCCCGTGCTCGGGCGGCTGGAGGGTGTCTGTGCTGTAGCGCCCGACCTGCCGGGCTTCGGGGCGTCCGACACTCCGCACAACCCGAGCATCAGCGCGTACCACCGTTTCACCAGTGAGCTTGCGAGGGTGGAGGGGTTGCGGGACCTCGTGCTGGTTGGGCACGACCTCGGCGGGCTGTACGCGCTGACGTACGCGCTCGCTCACCCGCATCGCTTGCGTGCACTGGTGCTGCTCAACACGACCATCTACCCGGACCCGATGGTGGCGCTCGCGCTCGTACCTCTTCTCGCGCCCGGCTTCGGCGAGACATACTCCTGGCTCGCGGGCAGCCAGCGATACCGAGAGCTAGTAGTGCGCGGACTCGCCACGATGTACCCGCGCGAAACGCCCTCGGACGTGCTGCGTGAGCTTACGGCGCCGTACGGGCAGACCTCGTCCTGGCTCTCGTTGGTGCGTGCCTTCCGTGGGCTGAATCCGCTCAGGGTGCTCGGGTGGAAGCGGCGGATGGCAGGGCTGGAGTTGCCCGTGCTCATTCTCTGGGGTGAGGGTGACCCGTACTTCCCTCCGTCCGTGCCGGAGAGGATGCAACGCGACCTGCCTGACTCCCGTCTGGAGTACGTGCCGAACGGTGGGCATTTCCTCATGTTGAAGCGGCCACGCGAGACGACGGAGGCGATGCTGCGGTTTCTTGAGCGGGTCTGAGTTGGAGCGGAAGGGCATCCGTGCGGAGCGCGAGCACGCCTGCTGCTTCGTTGAACGCTACGAGACCCGTAAACCTTGAGCAGCGGCTGGCTAGGTTCCGCGAAGCGTATAACCCGATATTAACCGCTGTGTTTACCGCTTGTTTACCTGCGCTCGCCGATAATGCGGGGAGGATAGACGTGTATCTCTGCCATTTACATGACT
>JADDPP010000180.1 GCA_016781845.1 Rubrobacter sp. | reverse complement strand
GAGCTTGGAACTTGGGTCAAGCTCCCGACGCTTTTTAGCGCCGGTATGGTATGGGCCGACAATGCATGAGGGGTGAGGTACTAGCGCGGGCTCGACTGATTCGCGAAGCGCTGTATGTAGTTGATTACTGTGGAGGCTGGGGCAGCAGTTTCGCTCAGCCTGCGGAGCGCTTCCGATTCGGCGAGCGCTCTCCCAAGCCGCACGCCCTGAGGTACGACAGCTTCCCAGGACTCGAAGAGCCACCAGGTTAGACTCATCTGCCGTGCTCGTAACGAGAACTCGGTGAACATCGCCATGATTACGATCTCAAGCTCCGGGATCGGTGGTCCAACTACCTTAACCGGTCTACGGCGCATGAACGACGTGGCGTTCAGTAGCGCTATGCTGCCGCCAGCGGGGTCGCGAGAGGCGTAGTGAACCTCGGGAACGCCGTACTGCCGGATAGCGCCGGTGCAGAGGGGGCACGGCTCAGTGGTTGTGTAGAGGACGCACTCGTGCCGGCTGTCGTGCAAGGCTTCGAGGGCGAGTAGGGCGTTCATCTCCGCGTGGGCGAGGCGGTGGCCGTGGAGGTAGGGCAGAGGGGCGGCGTTCTCGAAGATGCGGTTGCGGCCGCGCGAGAGCAGGCGACCTTCAGGGTCGGTTATGGCCGCACCGATAGGGATTGACCCCGCGCAGTAGGAGTCCCACGCCTCCTGGAGGCAAACGCGCCAGGGTTCGGAAAGTGTGTGCCAGATGGGAGCGTCTCCTTGTGATACTGTTCAGGGAGGGTAATCCTGGCGGGACCGGGGCGCGACCGTGCTCCTGCGAGTACTCTTCACAAAGTACGCTTGCATTTTATACGAGCAGGATGTGGTGGAGGTAGTAGCGGGTGGGCCGATGCTGGATTGAGTCAGAGGCGCCGCCAGACGTAGCCGGTGGAGGTGCGGCGGATACGGCCGAAGGGTGGGAAGGGCTCGTGGGTGGATACAACGACGGCGTTGGCGCTGGCAGCTTCGGCGTATATACGCTCACGGGAGGACTGGACGCCGGGCTGATGGCGACCGCGGGATACCCAGGTAAGGTGCTCGACCTCGCACGGGTGGTGGAAGAGGTCGCCCACGTAGAAGAAAGTCTCCCCGGCCGAGCGGAAGCGGTACACAGTGTGGCCGGGGGACTCGCCAGGGGAGGGTATGGCGGTCAGGCCCGGAAGTATCTCCTGTTCGGAGTCCAGGGGAGCGAGCAGGCCGAGGCGCTCTATCTCCCCGAGCCGGGTGGCAATGTCAGAGCCTGGCCGGTCGCGTTCGGGGTTGCCGTCCCAGTCGGCGCGACCGAGGACGTAGCGGGCGTTGGGGAAGCGGGGTGAGTTGCCAGTGCGCTCGCGGGTTACGCCACAGTAATGGTCCGTGTGGGTATGAGTGATGAGGACATGCGTGACCTCGTCGGGGGCGATGCCGGCGGTTACGAGTCCTGCCTCGAGTCCGGGGGTGCGGGTGAGGCCGGGAGCTTCCTGGGCGTACCGGCGCTGCCACTCGGTGTCCGGGTCATCGAGGCCGGGGTCTATGATGACGGAGGCGGATCCGAGACGGACGTGGACGACGTTGAGGCCGAGCGGAACGAGGCCTAGCTCGTCGGCCTCGGGCATGGCGCGCCGCCACTCGGGCTCGGGAACCTGAAGCTCAAGGGGCCAGGAGAGGATGCCCTCGGAGATTACAGTGACGGTAGCATCCCCAATGCGGCGGGAGATGACGTACGAATCAGGCGGTTGGGAGGACATGGTCACCTCCTGGCGGGGAGACACGGGGGAGACGTAGCGGGCTACGTCTCTACAGGCGGGCAGGTCGGTTTGTGGAGGTCGTAGCAAGCGGCGGGCCTCCCCACATCGGGCGCTGGATGGGCAGCACGTCTACCGCGCGGGGTCGGCGAGGGCGCCGCGGTAGAGGAATGCATCCTCGGAAAGGTGGTCGTACTCACCGGAGAGCAGAGCTTTGAAGTCAGCCACGGTCTGCTCGCGGGAAACGCTCTGGCCAGGGGTGCTGGTCCAGGGCTCGGCGACGTAGAGCGGTTGGGTGAGGAGGCGCTGGGCCTTGCGGGCGCGGGACATCAAGAGCTCGTCCTCGTCCGAGAGCGGTTTCGAGTAGGGTCCGAAGGCGGAGGCGCTCGCATGGAGCAGGTCCTTGTGGCTCTGGATGAGCTGGCGCACACCGAGCGCGACCTCGCAGTGCTCCTGTCCGACTACATCTGGGGTAAGGAGGCGGGAGGTGGAGCGCAGGGGGTCAATCGCCGGATAGAGCCCCGATCTGGCGAGGTCGCGCGAGAAGCAGGTGGAAGCGTCGAACACGCCGCCGGATGCTTTGGATGCGGGGCCGGTGGCATCGTGGACCGGCACGTAGAGGGCCTGGACGGCCTCGGAGGACAGCGGCATCTCATCCCTGGCGAAGGCATCCCGTATAAAGGGTACATCGGGTCCAGCATTGATCAAGTGGAAGATCGTGAGGGCGGCCTGGGAACCGGTCAGGCGATGTACCAGCTCGCCTGTGGTGACCATCTTGCCCACGCCGGTTCCCCCGAAGAACCCGAGCCGCCGCCTCTGGGGTACGGGCAGAGCAGGTCAATCACTTTAATGCCGGTTTCCAGCACTTCCGTGGTTCGCCTTGAAACGTTCAGGGCGTTGACGACTTCCTCCAGCACCTGCGCGCTGAGGGCGGCTCCGGCGGGGTTGAGGGTGTTGATGACGGTAGCACCGGGGGACAGGCCGCTCGCGGGGGGAACGGTGATGGCACGGACGAGTCCGTCGCCGAGATGCTGGGCGACGTGAGCGGTGATACCTGGCTGTCCTGCTCCATCGCTGATGGACAGCTCGGTGAGGATCGTGGGGAGGGTGTCGGGTCCGAAGCGGGCGTCTATGATAGGGCCCTGCTGGCGGACGATCTTGCCGACGTTCTCGGCGAAGTCCTCGGGCAGGGCGTTACTGTTGAATATGTCTCGTGCCATCTGTGATAGACCTCCTCTGAGTGTCTTGCGTGCGGCGTGGAGCCGGTTGTTCACCGTGGTGACCGGCAGCTCCAGGAACGCGGCTATCTCGGCCTGGGAGTATTCCCGGACGTAGTACAGGATCGTCACCTCGCGCTGGGGCTCGGGCAGCGACATGATCTCGGAGAGGACCGCCCCCATCGCGTCCCTCTGCTCCGCCTGCCCTTCCGGTCCGGGCGCCTGCGCGGCTACCTCTCGGGCGCCTTCGAGAGGTAGCGTGCTGAGGCGGCGCTTGCGGAGGATACGGGAGCACTGGTGACGGACGATGCCACGGAGCCATCCCGCGAACCTGTCCGGGTCGTGGAGACTGGAGAGGTTGAAGTAGGCGGCGACAAAGGCATCCTGCGTAGCATCCTGGGCGAGATGGAAGTCACCGAGGATGGAGAAGGCGAAGCCAAACGCGGTGTCCTGGTAGCACCGCACTAGCTCGGTGAATGCGTCGAGATCGCCTGAGTCCGCCCGTATGACGAGTGTCCGTGGCTGCACCGTGTGACCTCCATTGCGTGGTGTCCTATATACATGTGCCACGTTCGAGGGCTGGGCTTTATCGCGGAGGGTGGAGAGATGCGGGGGCACGCACCACACCTCGGCTGTATGTTAGCTTGGGTTGGAAGGGAGCTGACTCGGACACCTCGCTGCGCGTAGTCGCCTGGTTATGAGCTGTCGCTCCCTTCGTCGTCATGGCACTCCGGCAGGCAGAGCAGACGGGAGCCGAATGATCGCAAACACGGCGGAGGGCTGGGCGGCCGCGCTCGAGTGGAGGCGATCCTGGGGGCGAGTGCGTCTTGGAGCTGCCCGAGTCCTGTCCGATTGTGCAGACCCGGCTGATGATCGTGCGGCTGCTTGCGCAACGAATTCTCGAGTTGCACGAGCAGATAGCCGACGTCACGAAGCGGCTCGGCCAGCGGGTGCGGGAGAGCCAGACTCCGCTGCTTGAGCTTGACGGAGTGGGTGAGGTAGTGGCGGCGCGCGTCATAGGCGAGTTCGGGCTTGAGATACGCATCCACTCGGCTGCGGCATTGGCTACGCTGGCAGGGATTGCGCCGCTACAGGTCTCCTCGGGCGCTAGACACGGGCACCGGGTGAACTTCGGGGGCAACAGGCAACTCAACCGCGCCATACAAATCATCGCCCTGGGCCAGAGACGCTGTAACCTGCGGGCACAGGAGTACTATGCGAAGAAACGCGCGGCGTGCAAGACAAAGAGGGCAGCGAGGCGGTACCTCAAGCGTCAACTGGTCAAAGTGCTATACCGTCGGCTACAGCGAAGCAATATGTGGGGTAGTGCTCTAGCGCCGCTCGCCTCAAGTCCCTGTCCGCGTGGGCGAAGACTGGGCGTTGAACGGGTGACAGCCCGCCCGACGGCACAGCGCCGAAGCAGAAGTTCCCGTGCGGACAAGCCTGTTCGCGGCAACGCAGGCGACATCGGAAATCCCCGGACGGCGGTACTGACTCTGCCTTGAGAGCAGCGTGTCAGCGCTGTGGCGGGAGCAGGTGGTAGCCCCGCGGCGGCGGATCCGAGAACGCGTGCGCGGCCTCCTCGATCGCCCTGTCCGCCGCGGTTAGGCGGCCGGCGTGCTGACGCAGGTGCTTCTCCCAGGACGGGACGCTGAAAATCTCGAGGAAGCGGTCCGGTCGCTCGCCGTCTCGGTACAGCTCCCAGCGGGTCGCCCCAGTTCGGAGTCGAGACCGGCGAAGGTGGTCCATCGCCTCCAGGAAGGCTGGCTGCCGTTCCGGCGCGACGGTGCACTCGACTATCACCAGGACCGGGCCGGCGTCGGGGTCGGGGTCGAAGGCCAGCCGCGCATCGGCCCAGTAGATGGCCGGTTGGGGGTCGAGGTGGCCGGTCTCCGGCACCCGCCACAGCTGGCCGGCGACGGCACCGGCCAGCACCAGAAAGGTCGCGACCAGGACTGCCGCCTGCAGGCCGACTCCTTCGGCCACAAGTCCCCAGACCAGCGCACCAGCCGTCATCGCCCCCGTGAAGGTGACCGTGTAGACGGCGAGGCCACGAGCGCGGACCCAGGCCGGCAGGACCAGCTGCAGTTCGGCGGCCAGCGTCGAGGTCACCGCCATCCAGGCCAGCCCCGCGAAGACCAGGGTCGCCAGGGCAGCCGGGAAGTTGGGGACGAGAACGATCCCGGCCTGCGCTGCCGCGTAGAGAACGACGGCGGCACCGAGCATTCCGTTGGTGGACAGGCGGTCCCTCGCCGGGGGCAGCACTACCGCGCCGAGGATAGCGCCGACCCCCAGCGCGCCGAACAGGGCGCCGTAGCCGTCGGCTCCGAGTCCCAGGCGCTGACTGGCGATTAGCGGTAGCAG
>JADDPP010000259.1 GCA_016781845.1 Rubrobacter sp. | reverse complement strand
GGCCTCCTCGGCACCCATTATCGACATGTTACGGCCCTGGGCCTCCAGGATTACCCCGACTCGCCCTTCGGTCGTGACGAAGTGGGTCTCGGCGATCTCCACGACAGGTATGAGGTTGGCCGTGCTCTGTGTCCTGGGCATGTTGCGATGTCCTCTCTACAGGTCCTCGTACTCGTCGACCGGGAGCGCCCCGTCGAAGAGGTGTATGCGTACGGGGCCATTGGTGCGTGGCTTGTCGGGCAGGTAGACCCGAGGCTTCGTCCAGTACGTCCAGATGTGGGCGAAGAGGCGGTACACTCCCACTCCCGCGTACGACGCTGCTGTGGCCGCCAGCACCGGCGCGCCGAAGAGCAGCATCGTGATGAAGAGGCGCAGCTTGATCGGCGCCCATCCCGGCAGGTAGTTGAACGCAGCGGCCGCGAGCACCATCCCCAGAAAAGCCGCCGCCCACTGCCCGGGAGTGAGCCCCAAGAGCCTCAGTGGGTCCTCGAGGTGCCGTGGGGTCGGGTGTATAGTTCTTCCTCTCATCGGCTACGGCCTGCCTGTGGTCCTAGGGGCTGATGCTGCCTTCTGGGTATCGAGCCCGGTGAGAGCCGCCTTGAGGGCGGCGGAGACCCCGCCTGTGGAGTAGGCGGAGGCCGTGGTGTGGATTGCCTTGCCGACGTACTGGATTTGCTGCACGGAGCGGACGATCCTCGGGTTCGCCGCGCTGCCGGCGACGCTCACCCAGGAGGGGGTCTTGTACATCGCGTACAGCAGCGCGATCTGCGCGAGCGGGGCGAACAACAGGCCCGCGATGCCGCCCGCCCAGGCGTTGTCGGTGAGCACGAGGATCAGCTTGGCCTCCACCGCCCACAGCACCGGCCACACGAGCGCCCGTAGCCCGGTTTGGTACCACTGGCTGAAGAAGTCCCACTCGGGAATCATCCGTAGCGGCACGACTATGGGGCCTATGATGTAGACCACGAGAAAGAGCACGAGCGAGAGCACCCGCACGAAGCCGACGACGAGCAGCACGAAGAAGGCTATGAGCATCAGGATGGACTGCAGAGGCATGAAGCCCGCGATCGTGAAGCGGCCCAATCCTCCCCAGCCCGCCTGCCTGATGTCGAAGATGCCGGAGGTGATCTGGTTGCTCGCGGCCACCGCCCAACTGAACAGCTCGTGGTAGAAGCCCAGAAACAGGGCGCAGACCAGGAGTCTGATCATCGTACTCGAGGGTTGGGGATCCAAACCGAGCTTGAACTTGATAGCGGCGGCTGCACCGGTTACCAGCAGCAGTGCCCAGCCTGCGGCACGCAGCGCATCGATGAACTCCCGGATGGCTGCGGTGCCACCATAGGCAGGGGAGGCGAAGTTGGGGGTCTGGAGCACCCAGCCGCCTATCTGTGAGGCGATA
>JADDPP010000124.1 GCA_016781845.1 Rubrobacter sp. | reverse complement strand
GAGCCGCTTCTTCAAGAGCGCCGCCTTCCCGATCCTCATCGTGGTGGTGCTCGCCTTCTTCGCCCAGCGCCTGATCAGCCCGAACGACGAGGGCTCGAAGCCGACGTACCGGGACTTCCAGGCCCAGCTCCAGCGGGGCGACCTCAAGTTCGTCGAGCTGCGCGACCGGGACAACACCCTCGAGGTCACCCAGCGCGACGGGCGCAAGTACGCGGTCGGCTTCACGGAGGAGTACGGCGGCACGCTGCAGTCGCAGCTCATCGCCGCGGAGCGCGCGGACCGCATCCAGGACTTCGACGTGAAGGGCTCGAAGTCCAACGGCTGGCTCTCCCTGCTGACCTACGTCCTGCCCTTCCTCATCTTCATCGGGTTCTGGATCTTCCTCATGAACCAGGTGCAGGGCGGCGGGTCGAAGGTCATGTCGTTCGGCAAGTCGCGCGCGAAGCGCCTGCCGGTCGACTCGCCGAAGATCACCTTCCGCGACGTGGCCGGCGTCGACGAGGCGGTGGAGGAGCTCCACGAGATCAAGGAGTTCCTCGAGAACCCGAAGAAGTTCCAGGCCCTCGGGGCCCGCATCCCGAAGGGCGTGCTGCTCTACGGGCCCCCGGGCACGGGCAAGACGCTCCTGGCCCGCGCGGTGGCCGGGGAGGCGGGCGTCCCCTTCTTCTCCATCTCGGGGTCGGACTTCGTGGAGATGTTCGTCGGGGTCGGCGCGTCCCGGGTGCGCGACCTGTTCGAGCAGGCCAAGCAGAACTCGCCGTGCATCATCTTCATGGACGAGATCGACGCCGTGGGCCGCCACCGCGGCGCCGGCCTGGGCGGCGGGCACGACGAGCGCGAGCAGACGCTCAACCAGCTCCTGGTCGAGATGGACGGCTTCGAGATGAAGGACAACATCATCCTCATCGCGGCCACGAACCGTCCCGACATCCTCGACCCCGCGCTCCTGCGCCCGGGCCGCTTCGATCGCCAGATCGTGGTGGATCGCCCGGACCGCAAGGGCCGCGCGAAGATCCTCGAGGTCCACACCCGGGGCAAGCCGCTGGCCCGGGAGATCGACACGGACGCGCTGGCGGGCCAGACGCCCGGCTTCACCGGCGCCGATCTGTCGAACCTGGTCAACGAGGCCGCGCTGCTCGCCGCCCGCAGCGGCAAGAAGGAGGTCACCCAGGCCGAGCTCGAGGAGGGGATCATGCGCGTGATCGCCGGCCCCGAGAAGAAGACGCGGGTCATGGGTGAGAAGGAGCGGCTGATCACCGCCTACCACGAGATGGGCCACGCGCTCGTCGGGCACTACCTCGAGCACGCCGACCCCGTGCACAAGATCTCGATCATCAGCCGCGGCCAGGCGCTGGGCTACACGATCTCCATGCCGCAGGAGGACAAGTTCCTCACCACGCG
>JADDPP010000440.1 GCA_016781845.1 Rubrobacter sp. | reverse complement strand
CACGGTGGGGACGGGAGTGGCTCGCCGTGGATCGGTGGGCGGTTGGGCGGTTGGGTCAGTAGCTCCGGGGGTCTGCTCAGGAGATGACCCCGTAGCGGCGGTAGAGGTGGCCGGCATGGGATCCTGAGCTGGCGGTGCGGCCTGCGCGGTGGACGGCAGGAGCCAGAGGGCCAGGAGCAGCGGGACCAGGATGGGGAAGAACCTTTGTACGCGACTCAATTTCTCGACGACCTCGCTTTCGATGCTGGCTATGCAAAGATCAATCAACGCGGAGACTCTCGGGAGAAACACGACAGGTCCGTAGATGACCTTGTAATGTCGGGGCTGGGGTAGGCACTGGGGCCTGCCCCTACACGCTGTTGTCCCACCTCCGGGCGCTTCGCGATGCAGGCTTGGCGTAAGGTCATTTTATCATCCGGGCGGGCAAGTCTGATACCCAGCCCGCGCAGGTGCAGAGCGGTGTCAGAGTCGCTGCTGGGGGGTGGACACGTTGAGCAGAGGTTACGCAGGCGTTGCGTGCAGACGTTGCGTGCAACGTCTCTACACGAGTTGATATAGACGCGATACAGTTGCGGCAGGTGGGGGTATGGGAAGGAAGAAGGGCCGCTATCGTGGATGATAGCGACCCTTCCTGGCTATATGGGCTGGCAGCTCGGATGGGGGCGAGAGCCGGGCTGCGAGTATGGCTGGTGTTTAGCTGCTGCGAGCGCGGACTGCGAGCAGCGCGCCCGCCGCGAAGACCGCGGCGACGAGGCCGAGGCCCATTACCGGGAGGCTGTTGTTCTGGCCCGACATTCCGCCAGCGCCCTGGTTCCCGGTGCCCGTCGGCATCTCCACGTACTCATCGCCGCAGGCAACGACTGTCTCGATCTCATCGGCGGACAGATGGACATTGAGGTAGTAGTTGGCCTCTACCAGATCGTCGAGAGACTCGGGAACCATCTTCTCAGCTCTCCCGTTCTCGACCATGCCGAGGTCGTGCACGACCGGCTCGTTCTGAGAGCAGTCGGTGCCGTCGTGAAAGTGGGCAGGATGCATTCCGCCTTCTGGGGTCCCCTCCAGCTCGATGACGACCTTGGTGGTGTCATCGCCGTTATCGGTGAGCGTTGCGGTACCACTGATGCCCTCGTACCCTGGCTTCCCAGTCAGATCAATGGTGACCATGTCGCCCTCGTCGGCAAAGGCCGCCGTGGAGAGGCCGAGCGCGAGCATGGTCACGAGTAGCAGGTATAGCTTCCTCAAAGTCATTCCTCCGGTTCCTTTCCTTCAGACTTGTCCCGCGCTCCAGTGGAGCCGCCCCCGGTGATGGGCCTTGTTCCACAGGACACACCACCCATCCGGTACGCGCGGGCGGGCTGCATCTGCAAC
>JADDPP010000329.1 GCA_016781845.1 Rubrobacter sp. | reverse complement strand
GCTCGCGCCAAGGCGCTGCTGGCCATGGCCGAGGGGCACAGCTACGTTGAGGCGGCAAAGATGGCCGGCCGCCGCTCGGGCGACGCGGTCTCGCGGCTGGCGGGGCGGTTCAACCGGGAAGGGATAGCGGCGCCGGAGCCGAGGCGCGGAGCCGGTCCCGCTCCCATCTACACGCCCAAGGAGCGCGAGCGGATACTGGCCGAGGCGCGCCGGACGCCGGACAGGGAAGCGGACGGCACGGCGGCGTGGTCGACGGTGACGCTGCGGCGAGCTTTGCGGGGAGCACCGGATGGGTTGCCGAGGGTGAGCACGTACGCGATCCTACAGCGTCTTGCGCGAGGCCGGCCTGAGCCGGCAGAGGACGCGTAGCTGGCGTGATACCGGCACGGCCGAGCGCGAGCGCGAAGGCGAGGTCGTCGACGTCGCCGACGCGGATGCCGAACCCGAAAAAAGTTGATCGAGCGGGCTTACCGGAAGGGCGAGGCGATGGGCCTGGCGGTATGGACCCGGGATGAGGCGGGGCCTTACCAGGCGGTGCCGTATCCGAGCGGCGGTTGGCAACCCGAGGGGGAGCCCGCTCGCCGGCCGCACGAGTACGTCCGCGGGGCACCGCCGAGCCGCTCACGCTGTTCCACCCGGCCGACGAGGAGCTAAGGTGCAAAGGGGTGACGGGTTGTACCGACCGCGTGCTGCATCCGTGGCTCAAGGAGGAACTGGCGGCGGTTCTGGAGAGCTTGCCCGAGCCGGGGGTGGCGCTCAGCCCTGAGCAGGACCGGGCGCTGTGGGAGAGTCGGCAGGAGGGATTGACCGAGAAGGTGACGTTACTGGCAGAGTTACCGCCTCTTAGGGTGCTGCTGGCGCAGGGCAATCTCGCCGGGCACAAGACGCCGGAACCGGTGGTGGGGCTGTTCGAGCACGGGGTGATGCCGCTGTACACCCCGCTCGGAGGCAGCCAGCTGAACATGGCCGAGTCGGTGCAGAGGATACCGGCGAGGCGGGGATTGGAGGGGCAGCATCCTACGCGCGCCCAGCAGGTCATCGAGTGGCTGGAGGCTGTGGCACGGGCTTGGAACCGGGGGCCTACGCCGTTCGAGTGGGGAGGCAAGCGCAAGGCGCGGCGTGAACGGGCACGGCAGCGGCGCTACGCTCTCGCAGGGAGTGCCGCCCACACTCGGCGCTCCCTGCGCCCCCGCAGAGCCAGACCGAATGAAAGGCTATGCGCATAGCAATTGACCCACTAGGATGGGAGCATATAGGGCTCACCGGGGAGTACCGCTGGCAGCTAAAGGAGGCAACCAGGCTGCGCGACCTGCGACCGTTCCGCCCCAACGGTTCGTTCGGCGCCTGATTCGTCGCACAACGCCGCCCCACAGCACTCCCTTACCGTACAATTTT
>JADDPP010000277.1 GCA_016781845.1 Rubrobacter sp. | reverse complement strand
ACTTACAAGAATGACTGCGGAATGTGGGTACAAGCGTGCCCAGGTACTGTACGAGGAGAGCCTGGCGCGCTACCGGGAGTTGGGCGACAGGCGAGGCATCTCCTCCCTGCTCAACGACCTCGGGACGCTGGCGCGCGACCGGGGTGACTGGGGACGTGCGATGACGCTTCACGAAGAGAGCCTCGCCTCGCGGCAGGCGATCGGCGACAGGTCCGGCATCGCCCACTCGCTGCGCAACCTCGGTCTTGTGGCTCACCTGCAAGGCAACTACGAGTGGGGGGCGACGCGGCTAGCGGAGGCGTTGAACCTGTTTCGGGAGCAGGGAGACATGCTGGGCGTTGCCGACTCGCTCAACGACCTGGGTCTGCTGCCTCCCATGCGAGCCGACAACGCGCGTGCCGAGGCTTTGTTTGAGGAGGCCCTAGCCCTCTACCGGGACCTGGGCGATGAGATGGGTGTCTCGTGGTCGCTCAACAATCTGGGTCTCGCGGCGTATGACCGGGGAGACTACAAGCGAGCGGAGGCGCTGCACAAGGAGAGCCTCGCCCTGCGCAGGGCGCTGGGAGCGCAATCGGGCACGGGCATCTCGCTTCTGGACTTGGGGAACGCGCTGCTGGCCCAGGGAGACCGCGATCGGTCGGCGCAGGCTTATCGAGAGAGCCTGGCCCTGCTGCACGACGTAGGCGACAGGGCGCTGGTCGCGTTCTGCCTGGAGGGGTTGGCACGGGCGGCCGTCTCACAAGGACAGCCGGAGCGAGCCGTGCGACTCTGCGCGGCGGCGTATGCCCTGCGCCAGGCACTCGACGCCCTGCTGCCACCCCCGACCGCCCCCTTTACGAGCGCTATCTGTCGGAGGCACGCCAGGCACTGAGTGAGGAAGCGTTCGCCGCGGCGTGGGAGCAGGGCGGCGCGACCCCGCTGGAGCAGCTTGTTGCGGAAGCCCTTGCGGTGGAGGGCTGAGGGGCACAAACCTGTGCCTTGCCTGAGCACAACTGTTGATATCCTTGTCTTGTATGTTCGCCTGGGAACTAGCTCCTCGGGGCCTCCCCGCGGACCCAGCGGTCGAGCCAGTCTACAGAGCGCCGGGCGAGGTCTATCCGCAGGCGCGGCTCCTCGACCAGGTGCCCCTGGCGCGGGTAGATGACCATCTCCACCGGCACGCCCTGACGCTTCAGCGCGTTGTAGAACTCGCGCCCCTGGCCAAGCGGCACACGCTCATCCTGGTCCCCGTGCTGGATAAGGGTGGGCGTGCGTACCCCGCGGGCGTGTAACACGGGCGAGTGCTGGCGATAAGCCTCCAGGTCGTCCCAGAACTCCGCGCCGAAGTAGTCCGGTATAAAGCTCGGTATATCCGCGGTGCCGTTGAAGCTGAGCGGGTTCGTTACTCCCGCCCCCACACACGCAGCCTTGAAGCGATGGGTCTGGGTGATTACCCAACTGGTCATGAAGCCGCCGTAGCTCCATCCCATGATGCCCAGTCGGTCCTCATCGGCGACGCCCTGAGCGATGAGGTGGTCAACGCCCGCCATGATGTCGCGGTAGTCTCCGCCACCCCAGTCGTGGTAGTTGGCGAAGCGGAACTCACGCCCGTAGCCCGTGGAGCCGCGAGGGTTGGGCCGCAGAACTGCGTAGCCTCGCTCGGCGAGGGCCGGGACGTCCGCGTAGTGGTCCAGTGCGCCCACATAGCTGCGCGAGTACACGCCCGCTGGCCCACCGTGAACGGAGACGATGAGCGGGCAGCGCTGGCCGCCCTCATACCCTAACGGGTACGTCAGGAGTCCCTCGATCTCGATTCCGTCCGGCGCCTGCCACCTGATAGCCTCCGTCCGGGGTCTCGGCGCGTCCGGCCAATCGTCAGGCAGAGGGGGCTGCGCGACGAGGACAGGCTTATCTGTGGCCGGGTCCAGCAGGTAGACGGCGTTTGGCTCGTCAAAGTCTTGTCCGACGAAGGCGATGTGTCCGTCTGCGTTGGCGGCGGGCACGGTCTTGTACAAGGGCGTATCGGTCAATGGACGTCCCGGCTCCCCTGAAACTGGCAGGGCCCAGAGTTGCGAGCTGGCCCCACTCTGGTCGAGCACGTACGTCTCGTTTCCGTCTGCCGACCAGCCGATGGCATCCCCGGAGGCGCCGTTGGGGGTGTAGGCCAGCGGGCGTGGATCGCCGCCGGAGACGGGGTACAGCACGACCCGGCCAGCGAAGGCCCAGCGCACCGGCTGGTCAGCAGTGTGGCAGGCGAGCCAACCACCATCGGGCGAGGCGACCGGCGTGGCCCAGTCAGCCACCTTCGCAATCTCGGCGGGCTCCGTACTCGTCCTGTCCGCGGGAACGGTCGCCAGGCGGGTCTCGGTCCAGGAATCAACTACCGGGTTGGGCCAGTGTGTGATGGCGAGGGTGTCACCCGATGGGAGCCAGTCGAAGCCAACCACGTGGTAGCGGCCTTCGGTGAGCCGCTGAGGCTCGGGCAATGTGCGCGGGCCGACAGAGAACGGCACAACGTACAGGTGCGTGAAGTCGAAGTCCACGTCCCACTGTATAGCATCATCCTTCGCCTTTTGTGCGTTCTCCTTCTCCTCTGTCGGCGGGTCGGCCAGCAGGTACGCCATGCGCTCACCGCCGGGTGACCATTTGAGCGCGCTTACATCAGTCTTGTCGTATCTCGTGAGCGCCCATGCCTCACCGCCTCCGGCCCGCATAACGTGGACATTCGCCTTTCCCGAGCGGGACGACAGAAACGCGATGTACCGGCCATCGGGAGACCACTTCGGGCTGGTGTTGTTGTGCTCCCCGAAGGTAAGCTGCACGGGCTCACCGTCATCAAGCGAGGCGAGGTAGAGATGGTTAATAAACTCGCTCTTCTCCTCCGTGAGCAGCGGCTCCTGCACAGTGTACAGCACATGCCGCCCATCCGGTGAAGGGGCTACCTCCCAAAGGTTTGGGTAAGCTATGCGATGCTCGATTGACCACTTGTACGCCCGTGTGTCATCCTGCAAGGTCTGCCCTCCCTCGATACGAGTCCTGCGGTCTGTAGCACAAGGTCACCCGCGGATTGTCGGCCCCCTCATGTAAGTGTGCGGGTATTGTACTGCCTGCGTCTATGTATCGAGGCAGCGCGTTCCATGAGGGTCGGTATGTGGAGCAGCGGGCGGGGGCAGCAAGGAAAGGTCGAGACAAGCCAGCGAATCGAGGATGAGATCCGGTCTGATGCTGGCGAGCGATGGCGGCCACTCGCGGCCCCGGCGGAGCCACGCCGTGCGCATCCCGACGCTGGCCGCGCCCGCGATGTCCGCCTCCGGGTTATCCCCCACGAACACAACCTCCGGCGGCTCAACCCCGAGACACCCGGCCGCGCGCAGGAAGATCTCGGGCGCGGGCTTCCTGATCCCCACAACCTCCGAGACGTATACGCAATCAGTACGGCGATCCAGTCCGAGCTTCCGCACCTTCAACATCTGCCTGGCCGAGCCATTGGTGACGATTCCCCACGGTATACCGCGCCCGGCAAGAGCGTTCAGCAGCAGCTCGGTGTCGCCGTCGAGGGACACGTAGTTGAGGTGCTCTTCGTAGAACGCGGTGGTGAGGGCATGCACGTCCTCCGCCAGCTGCGGGAAGCGCTCCTTCACCGTCTGGAACAAGATGTCCTTCGGTCCGTAGCCGTTCGCGTCCAGCTCCACAAGCAGGTTGACTGTCGCCGCCAGACCCGCCTCCTCTCCAATATGCAGGCGCTCACGCACGAACCACTGCGCCCAGCCCAGAAACGTCCGGTCGCGATCGAAGAGCGTGTTATCAAGGTCGAAGAGGACTCCCCTCGCTGCCAACCCGTTCGACAATGCGTACCGTCCTCCATCTTGCGCGGCTCAAATCACCGGGTTCGCCCCAGAGCAGGCGCCGCTCCTGTGAGTATCCAGGCTCCGCGTGTGCTGCTTGTAGTTTCGCTAACATCCAACATACCACGCCGTCTATGATACACCCGGAGGAGCTGACCGGGCCGGGGTGGGCGCTCGGGACAGGAAACGGAGCGAGTATGTCGACGGATGATCCGCGTCACATCGTGGGCGTGATGGGCGTGGTGAGGAATGAACAAGGGCAGGTTCTGCTCGTCAGGACGCCGCGAAGGGGCTGGGAGCCGCCGGGAGGGCAGGTGGAGCTAGGAGAGGACCTGCCCTCGGCGCTGAGGCGGGAGGTTAGCGAGGAGAGCGGCTGCGACGTGGAGGTGGGCAGGCTCGCGGGCGTCTACTCCAACGTCGGCACAAGCATCGTCATGTTCACGTTCCTGTGTAGCTGGCGCGACGGCGAGCCCTGCGCGAGCGACGAGTGTCTGGAGGCCGGGTGGTTCACACCCGAGGAGGCGGCGCGCCTGGTCACTCACCCGGCACAGCAAGCCAAGCTGCGGGACGCCCTCTCCAGCGACACAGGAGTCACGTATCGGGCGTACAGGTTCCACCGGCAGCAGGGCGACGCTTACGCCGGCTACGAGGTGCTGGTCGAGAACGAGTGCTGAGGTGGCGCGGACACCCGTGCCCATCCAGGGGAGGGCAGGAACCACGGATCAGGCCAAATGGGCCCACACGAACACCGGGGGGATGGTCGTGAGTGGATAGCTGCAAGGGCGAGAGAGCGTAGCTGGGGGCGGTTGCAGCCAGGGCTATGGGGCATCCTCGAAGCCCGCGGCGCAGATGCTTCGCCCCTGTGGGTGTTGGTGACAATCCGGAGGGAGGCACGTATCAAGTCAGTTTGCGTATTCTGCGGTTCTCGCGGCGGGGCACGCCCGTCATACCGAGCCGCAGCACAGGTTGTGGGAACGACACTCGCCAGCAGAGGCATCAAACTGGTCTACGGTGGTGGGCGGGTAGGGCTGATGGGGGCCGTGGCGGACGCGGTGCTCCGTGCGGGCGCTGAGGTGGTCGGGGTGATACCGGAGGCGCTGGTCGCCAGGGAGGTCGGTCACAAGGGGCTGACGGAGCTACACGTTGTGCGTACGATGCACGAGCGCAAGGCGCTCATGGCGGACCTGTCGGATGGCTTCATCACGCTGCCTGGAGGCTTCGGCACTCTGGAGGAGTTCTTCGAGATACTCTCCTGGGCGCAGTTGAGCATCCACGAGAAGCCGTGCGGCCTGCTGGACGTGGACGGCTACTGGGCGCCGCTGATCTCGCTCTTTGACAGGGCGGTTGCTGAGGGCTTCGTGCAGGTGGAGCACCGCTCGCTCGTGTTGACGGAGCGAGATCCCGAGACGCTGCTGGACCTGATGGAGCGCTACACGCCGACTGGAACGAAGAAGTGGATCGAACCGGAGGAGAGGTAGAGATAGCACATCCCCACTTGTAACGGCACTGGCTGTCACTGCGAGATATACGAACGTCACCAAGGGCTCTGGTATTCTGTAGGCATGG
>JADDPP010000287.1 GCA_016781845.1 Rubrobacter sp. | reverse complement strand
CCTGGTCAAGCTCGAAGTAGGCTGAGATCAGTGCGAACAGGGCGAAACCTCCCACGAAAACGAGCGCTGCCAGGCGCGGCTCTTCCTCTGCGCCCCCGGCCCCCTCGTGCGCCTCCGGTATCAGCTCCTCGACCACGAGCGTGGTGAGCACACCCGCGGTGAAGGTGAGAAGCATCAGCTTGTACAGCTCAGGCTGCCCTCTCATCCCCCAGTAGCCGAGCGTCGCGCCCAGGAAGATCGGCGCCGCGAACGCCGCAGAGAGCAACAGCCGCGTACCCCGGCGCACCCCGGCGTCCCTGAAGTTGGAGATGGTGGCGAAGCCCTCTGGAATGTCTGCCGGCACCTGCCCCAGTGCCAGCAGCAGCCCCAGCCCCAGGGCGACCGTCGCTCCCGTGCCGACCATCACCCCGTCGGAGAACAGGTCCACCGCCACACCAAACCAGATAACCCATGGCCCGGCGTCGCCTCCATCGCCCGAGCGGGCGCGTACCAGTTCGATGCTCTTATCCACCGCAACGAAGAAGACCCCACCGAGCACGAACGAGAGCACGATGAGCCACGGCGGCTCGGCCTCCAGCGCCTGAGGCATCAGCTCCACGGCCACCACCGCCAGGACGATGCCGGCGGCGGCGTGCAGTGCGAGACCGAGCAGGCGCTGCGATGGAGCTAATACCTCCGCCAGCAAACCACCCGCGAAATTACCGACAGCGGGCAGCGCGGCAAAGGCCAGTACCGACAGATAACCTTCCACGGTTTCTCCCTCCTCGGGGCTGATCCGCACCCGTCAGGCCAACGCCGAGGCTCACGACTTCACCAATGACCGGCCTGGATAAAGGCGACAACCTGCAGCACGCGCCGGTCGCCTAACCTTACCTCGGCCGTCAGCCTACCACCTTTGGTACGAGGTCTGCCCGTGCCACGGCACCCGAGTCGAGCGCCTCCACCAGTGCTGGCAGAGTCACTCAACTGCTGATTCTAAGTCTGGATTTCGCACTCTAGCCACTTGGGAGAGCATAGTGTTGGATGGACGGTAGAGCGAGCTTCGAGTATTGCTAGCTGGCTGACTGACGCCGCTCAGGGGCCGTCTCAAGGTGCCTGACAACCCGGCAGATGGGGCTCACGACTCACCCCTACTATCTCCCAACCCCAAACTGCGAAGTGCAGACTTAGGGTGAGAAAACCCGAAACGATACGCGACCCACACACAGGCGGCTGCCAGGGCGGTTCGCGCTGCTGGCACCACAACAGCCAGGGGTCCCCACCGCCTGGCATTGTCAACTTGAGTAGTTACCTGCGAGACTTGCCTTGATGCATGCGATACTCAGGATATGAATGACTCCACCAAGCCTGTGTCCTACAAGGGTTTTCGCTTCCCCCAAGAAATCACCTCACA
>JADDPP010000428.1 GCA_016781845.1 Rubrobacter sp. | reverse complement strand
TTCCCAGCATCCCCTCAGTGCAGGTCGAGCAGACAGTCAACGCCGGGCTAATTCCCTGGGAACTACGCGCACGGCCACACAAGTGGACCACGGCTTCCGTCGCTCTCCACCATATCCACAAGCGCCTCACCGGTCGGAAGGAGGCGGAGGCATGACAATCCGGGATATTCGCCAAGCGCCCTTCTGCTGGCAAGCAAAGTCGGCCCTACATCGGCTGCGGTGCCACTATAGTGGGGAGCGGCTGAAGCAACGCGCAACTGCGATAGCCATCTACACGGCCTTGACCGAGATCGCCTCCAACCAGCACAGTCAGGATCGCGTCGAGGCCTTCGTCGCGCAGATCGTCAATCTGACCGGGACAAGCGAGGCGACCGTCAAGCGTTACCTGCGCGATTTCGAGGAACGGATTGGCCTAATCGCGGTCGAGCGGCGAAAAATCGCCAACACCGTCAGCCTCGCCAACGTCTACAATCTCCTCACTGTTCCCCATGATCCCCCTGGGTTCACTGGTGAACCCAGGGGCTCCACTGACGTGAGGTCCTCTGGGTTCACCAGTGAACCCAGAGGACCCACTCACGAACCCAGCGGGGATGCGTATGAACCCCTAACCGAACAAAACCACGAACAAAGATACCAACAAAAGGACGAACAACAACATGCTGCACCGAATGGTGCACAAGGCAGCATCGGTAAGCCTGATGTTGTTGTTGTCAATTCCGCTGATCTGATTCAGCTATTGACCGAACGGGGAATTACCGCAACCGTGGCACAGCGCCTAGTCACGCAGCACTCGCCAGCGGTCGTCACCCTGCAGATCGAGCACTTCGACTGGGAGTGCGATGAAGAGCCGGATAACCCCAAGATAGTTCCCGGCCGGCTGCGACGGCGGATCGAGGAGGACTGGGCACCTCCGCCAGGCTTTGTGTCAACCGCGGAGCGCGAGCGCCTGGCTGCGGAGGAGGAGGCACGACGATCCACCTGGAAAGCCACGTACGCTGCCGAGAGTGAACGGGGCAAACGGGAGCGTGCCGCGTTGCTAGCCGCCATCGGGGTCGGCCCTGATGAGCAGGCGGAGTGGCACGCCCTCACGGATAACCCGACGCGCCTGCCACAGGTATTCCGCAACGCCCTGTTCCGTCCGCCGCATGGTCAGGAACCGCCGGTGGTGATCTTCCGCACGCCCGAGGAACACCGCTCGGCCGTCGGCTCGTATCATGCCAAAGACCGTCAGGAAATCGAGCGCCGACTGCAAGCTCGGTTCCCAGACTACATGCGGATCTACACACGGATCGGGCAAGCGCGGACGCGATACATGACCTATGACGAGTACGCACGGGAGGTTGCCGGCGGGACGCGGGAGCGAGCGCACGAGGCGGCCAAT
>JADDPP010000219.1 GCA_016781845.1 Rubrobacter sp. | reverse complement strand
GCTGCTACGCAAGATGGCTGAATTACGCGAGGAGCTCAACTGGTTCTATAGCCAGGTAAACCGCCCGCCGGATGCCGACGCCTCGCGGAGCGCTCAGGTAATGGAACACATGCACGCGGCGATGCGAGAGCGTGAAGGCACACTTTTGGAGATTGACCGTCAGTTGCAGCAGTACGGCGAGAACGCACTGGTTCGCGTCGAACCGTTGGATATCCAGCAGCTCAAGCGGGATCTCGGATCGGATACGGCGTTAGTTGAGTACTTCAGCTTGGACGGTGAGCTGCTAGCGTTCCTTGTGACGGATGAGAGCGTGGAGCTAATCACCGGGCTGGGCAAGGAAGAAGAGGTCGAGGAGGTACTGCGGCAGTTCCAGTTTCAGATGGGGACGCTTCGCTACGGTTCGGCCCACTTGCGCAGTTATATCGAAGACCTTAGCCTGCGAGCGCTCCACCATCTGCGCAGGCTGCACGATCTGCTGCTACGTCCGCTGGAGGCGCGGCTGGGCACACGCCGGCTCGTTGTGGTCCCGCACCGCTCCCTGCACTATGTTCCGTTCCACGCCCTCCACGATGGGATCCGCTACGTGATAGAGCGCCGCGAGGTGTGTTACACGCCCAGCGCGAGCATACTCCATCACTGTCTTACGCGACCTCGCCACCCTTTGCGGCGAGCTTTGCTGCTGGGAGTCCCCGACGCGCAGGCCCTACAGGTGCGCGACGAGGTTCTGGCACTCGCACACCTCTTTCCCGAGGCGGAGACGCTGCTGGGCGGCGAGACGACGCTTGCGACGGTTCGGGAACGAGCGCCCAGCGCGGACGTAGTGCACCTGGCCTGCCACGGGCAGTTCCGCCCCGACAACCCGCTGTTCTCATCCCTGCGGCTGGCGGACGGATGGTTGACCGTGCGGGATGCGTATAACTTGAACCTCAACTGCGAGCTTGTCGCGCTAAGCGCGTGCGAGACAGGACTCAGCGCTGTCGCGCCCGGAGATGAGCTCGTGGGGCTCGCAGGCGGCTTTTTCTCAGCAGGCGCACCCTCAGTGTTGGTTAGCCTCTGGACCGTGGACGACGCTTCAACGGCCGAGCTGATGAGCAGCTTCTACGAGCGTTTGCAGGCACGCGACAACCCCGCGGCTGCACTACGACACGCACAGTGCCAGCTTCTGAGGAACTACCCCCACCCGTTCTACTGGTCTCCATTTATCCTGCTCGGGCGCTGGTGAGAACTGCTAACAGCAGGTACTGCGCACGATGAGCGCCGCGTTTCCGCGCTCCTGAGGGGCCCTTCCCGTAAGGTTGCATACAGCGCGCTACCCGTGGGCAGGTTTGCAATGCCACTCCCCACTTGGCGGGCGAGAATGTATTTATCCGCTTTCATGCTCGCTCTACTACATGTACATGGAGGAATGGGACTA
>JADDPP010000111.1 GCA_016781845.1 Rubrobacter sp. | reverse complement strand
ATATAACTCGCGCGAATCCAGACTCAATCCGCAGCACATTTTTCCTGTTTGGCGTGCCGTTCCTAGCCCGACCGTAGCCGAGAGGTCCCACCTATGAAAGTCACGGAGCTGCTGGCCCGCTCCGCCAGCCCGCCCATCTCGTACGAGATCATCCCACCCCTGCGCGGCAGCTCCGTCCAGCAGGTGTTCGATACCGTCGAGCAACTGCTGCCGTTCGAGCCTCCGTTCATCGACGTCACCAGCCACGCAGCGGAGGCGTACTACGAGGAGCTGCCGGATGGGACGGTCCGCCGGTACTCGAAGCGCAAGCGCCCGGGGACGATCGGGTTGTGCGCCGCCATCCAGCACAGGTTCCGGGTCGAGGCGATCCCGCACCTGCTGTGCAACGGCTTCACCCGCGAGGAGACGGAGGACGCGCTGATCGAGTTGCACTACTTGGGGATCCGAAACGTGATGGCCTTGCGTGGCGACGACAACGGGTACCGCAAGCCCGACCGGCTGGACCGCACGCGCAACCTGTACGCGACCGAGCTCGTATCGCAGATCGTCGCGATGAACCGGGGCTGCTACCTCGAGGAGCTAGCCAACGCCGTCCCCACTGATTTCTGCGTCGGGGTGGCGGGCTATCCCGAGAAGCACTTCGAGGCCCCGAACCAGGTGCGGGATGTGGCGGGCCTGAAGCGGAAGGTGGAGGCGGGGGCCGACTACATCGTCACCCAGATGTTCTTCGACAACAGACACTACTTCGACTTCGTCGATCGGTGCCGGGAAGCGGGGATCACGGTACCGATCATCCCGGGCCTCAAGATCCTCTCCTCGAACAAGCAGCTGCGGACGATCCCGCGGAGCTTCCATGTAGAGATACCAGAGGAGCTCGCGGCCGAGATCGAGGCGGCCAAGCCGGAGCAGGTAGCCGAGATCGGAGTGGAGTGGGCCGTTCGGCAGAGTGAGCAGCTATTGAGCGCTGGCGCCCCTAGTCTCCACTTCTACATCATGGCGTGTTCGAGCCTCGTCACGCGGGTGGTAAGACCACTCCGCGTGATGGCCTAAGGTCTGGCGCGGCGGGAGCTGCAGATGATGAATCATAAGCAGTCTGCGGGGAGACGGGGCAGCCCGATGCTATCAGGGGAAGGGCAGGCTGCGGTCCAGGGGTACGCTCGCTACCTGCGCGAGGAGCAGGATCTCTCAGCTCCCACGCTCCGCAATTACCTGTCTGACCTGCGCCACTTCGCCGCCTGGTGCGAGGGTTCCTGGAGCGAGGGAGAAGACAAGGAGCTTTTATTCGACCCCGCTGCGGTGACCACCCCTACCATAACCGCTTACCGTTCCCACCTGCGGACGGTGCTTGGCCTCAAGCCCGCAACGATCAA
>JADDPP010000494.1 GCA_016781845.1 Rubrobacter sp. | reverse complement strand
GCCTCCGAGCGGCAGTACTCGATCTCCCTCATCCGGGGGTAGTACCTCATCTGGTGCCTCTTCATCAAGGCGTCGATGATCCAGAAGCCAAGCCCGCTGATGGCGGCCACAAGGAAGAGGCCGTAATGCCTTGATGTGAACCCCGTCCCGAGGAGGGCCAGGCTCAGCGTGACGCTCCAGCCCTTGACGGTAATCAAGCGCTCGTCAAATCGGTTGACGACGTCAAAGAGAGCGTAGTACTCCTTTTCCAAGTTGAAGTCTTTCTCCTCCATCGCCACCTCCTGACCTGCGGTGATCACGTATGCAGATGCGACCTATACCCGCGAGCCCTCACCCTCGCCGCCTCCGCCACTCGCGCATCTGGGTGTCCGAGGTCTTGTCCAACTGCTCGGCATATCGGAGAGTCGTCTGCATGTTGCGGTGCCCCAGACGCCTGCGTATCGTTTCCAGCGGCACATCATCGTTGACCAGCTCGGTCGCGTGCGTGTGCCTCAGCTGGTGCAGCGTGCACTCCACACCCTCCTTATTGCAGTACCCCTCCCACAGCTCCCGTGCTGAGTGGTACCTGAGGGCACCCCCTCGGTGGTTCTTCTCCGCTCGGAACAGCGCCCCTTGCTTGTAGCCTGTCTCCTTCAGATATGCCTGCAGCTGCTTGACCAGGGCGGGGTTGTCCAGCAGGATAGTCCTCCCCTTGCCACCTTTTCCGACCACCCGTATACGCTCATCGTCCCGCGACAAGTCCAGGTCCTCCACATAGAGCTGCAGTGCCTCCCCGGCTCGCATCCCCGTCTCATAGATCAGCCGAAACAGCAGCCTGTCGCGCTTCTTCTTGCTTGGGATAGCGGCGAGCACCTTCTCGACTAGCTTAGGCGCGATGCCTCGCGGCTGGGGTGGCTCGATCTTCACCCTGCTGACCTTACCCATAGGGTTTGAGTCTATGAGGTCCTGCTCGAAGGCCCAGCCGAGGAAGGAAGCGAGCGCGGCCTGCTTGCGGGCGCGGGTGGAGGGACTCAGACCGGCGAGGGTGGAGAAGTAGCCGCGGAGGACTTCGGGGGTGATGCCGCCGAGCGGTCCCGTGTAGTATCTATTGAAGCTAGCCAGGTCGGAGGCGTACGCCCTGCGGGTGTGGGGGGAGCGGTTGGAGTGCTCCAGGTCCACGAGGAAGGCGTGGACCGCACCGTCAGGCTCGCGGGCCGCGGGGAGCGCGATGAGGCTCATAGGCCGCCCTTGCGCGCCAGGACCCACAGCCATGTCTCCCCCCCGCTACTCACCGTCTCCGCGCGCTCGATCTCGAAGCCGGCGGCTCTCAGCATCCCAAGGTTCTCCTCGGCACCATAGTGGCTCCACCACATCGCGGCGCCCCGGCCCTCCCAGTCCTCCTCCTCGCCCTCCCAGGCCGTC
>JADDPP010000158.1 GCA_016781845.1 Rubrobacter sp. | reverse complement strand
TGTAGTTCGCTAGGTGTACCCACAGCGAGCACACCACGAGGTCCGTGGCCGGCCCTGGCTGTCACTCTGGCCGGCCTGCCCGCTCTCTTCGCCGCATCCGTCACGCAGTCGAATGGGCCGACATCCTGTTCTTGCGCCATCCCACAGTTGGTTAGGGTGTCGGGCCACCAGGGCGGCTGCGCGGGCAAGTTGGCGATACGATCAAGAACTGATGAAGGTGCCGCATCAGCATCATCGGTACGAGGGACCCGCAACAGGGGATGACGCTGGCACGCTGGCTGCCTTCTACAGGGAATGCCGAGGTAGCATCTTGTCGGCGACGCCTTTCGTGGCGCTGGCGGGATTTGCAAGATGCACTTCGTCGCGTTATTATCTATGTGTCGGCGGGTAACGCCGATAGCCGAGTTCCCGAGAGGGGAACGGGGGAACCAACTTAGGGGTGCGTCTCGCCTTCAGGGCGAGAAGGGTATCTTTCAACCCTAACCCGTCAGCTAACCCCGTAGGCTCTGAGAGGAGAGGTGCTATGAGCGATGTTCCGAGAGGCTGCGATCCTATGGTCGCAGCCTTTTTGTATGCGCTTCTGGTGCCTGAAATGGAAAGAGGGCTAAATGTCTCACAAGTCCACTGTGCAGCAGAGCACCGAAGCGCTGTGCGTCTATGCCGAGTGTCGCTACTGCGTACACAGGGTGAACGCCTCCCGCACGCCTAACCGGGAGGGGCAATGCAATCTCCAGCTGCAGGGCCGGGCCAGCGTCTCGCTCTGCAAGGGTCGCCTCTTCTTCTCCGTATCTCCGGACCGTTCGGAGAAGTACAAGCGATGGGTGTTGAGCGGTTCTCCCCGCGAGGAAGTGGCGGAGAAGCACACCACCGGGGTGTGACTGAGAAAAGCTTCAGACAGTTATAGAGGTGCAGCGTGCTGCATCTCCTCCCCCAATCTCGGCTCTGCTGGCAGCGGCCCTGTCCGTTACCCCGTGCTTTAGGACAGCAGCCTGGCCGAGGACCGTGACTTTGCTCGTCGCCCAACCGTTGTACATAACGGGACCACCAGATCGCTGCAGCGCAGGTGCGTTCGTGTAGAATGCGCGCGGTTGGGCTGGCGTGTAGAGTCGAGCACGGTCGAAGTGGGGGAGGATGTATATGTCCATCGGTCAACAGTTGCGGGAGGCGGTTGCGGACGCCACCGGAGGCGACCGCTTCGAGCAGTTCCGGGTGGACGCTCGGGACTTTCTATCAGCGCGCGAGCTTGGGCAGGCGATCAACACACGCATTGAGCAGAAGACCGCCGCGCTTGGGGAAGCCGCAGAGACGGTCAACCGTAGCTTCCCCGAGCGCGACTCTTCGGGGCAGTTCATCAACGTCATCTCGCCGCTGGTAATTCCGGAGCGGCGGTACTCTTTGCTGCTG
>JADDPP010000258.1 GCA_016781845.1 Rubrobacter sp. | reverse complement strand
CTCTCGCCATACTCGCCTCCTATTAGCTACGGCGAAGGTTTCGACGGAACAATGTGTGCGAACCCTTTGGAGTCGTAATGAATCGTACCGCGAGTAGTCACCCGTCTAGTCCCATCTTCGGCAACCCAATAACCGATATTCTCCTTGAAATCAACGACCTCCTTGTGGCCGTGCCTAGTTCCAGTCCCAGCGAACCGGTCTAGTAGACCTTGAGGATCTGGGTGAGTGAGTTCGCTCTTGCCCGGCTGGAAGTTGTTGTGTCCTGGAATATGCTTACCTTGTTTGCCGCCGTGTATGCAGATCTTCGGTCCCGTATTATGCACCAGCCACCGGCCGTCCCCGACATAGAACGTGTGCGCCTCATCGACCGTCAGGTTGTACATCCGCTGCGGCGCCTGCACCACCCGCACCGACTCCACGGTGCCGTAGGAGCCGTCCAGCTTCCTGACGTGCGCTCCCACCCACAGATTGTCCGCCTCCACCCAGCCGAGCTCCCTCGTATAGAAGGGATGCTCCGGCGTCGTGGTGAGCGTCTCCCCGTCGATGGTGACGTACTCGACCACCTGGTCACGATGCGAGATGATGTCCGTTACCCTGTATCTACCGGTCTTGCCCACGTCCTCGTTGTAGGCTAAGACGTGATCCCCTTCCTCCACCTCCGATATCGGCTCCTCCCCATCGGCAGTGGCCATATGAACTCCCCGTTTCCACGTGCGGTGCGGCGACAGGCTTTGGCTCGGGGGACCCCCGCTGCCGCAGGAAGATCGAGAGCACCGCGAGCACTCCCACAGACAGAAACTCGCTCTGCCAGTTCTGGAAGCTCTCGTACCAGAACTGGGAGGTGGTCACGAACTGCAGCAATGAGACCGCCTGCTCGCCGTGCTCCAGCTGCTCCTCGTTGTACTGCATCACCCCTCCAATTGCGTGCAGGATGATCGAGAGGAGGAACAACCCCAGGAGCGCGATGGCGAGCGAGTGCTCGTATAGCCTGAGCCACAGCCCCCCGCGGCCCACCGGCCCCGGCACGCCTGGCTGGTAGCGCGCATCCCTCGGATCCTCGTTGACCAAGTCGCTGTCGTCGGGATCCTTCGACTCCGACGACCCCTTCTGGAACAAGAAGGCGGTGAGCAGCACGTACAGCCCCATCTGCAGGAACTCGCTCTCCCAGTTCTCGAACACCGACTCGATGAAGTGGCCGGTGCCCAGGTACTCCACGTATCCTACCTGGGGCTCCCTGTGCTCCTGCTGCTCCTGGTTGTAGCTGCGAAAGCCTACAATGCTCTGGCCCGCCAGGAACAGGAAGAAGAGCCCGAACATCACCAGAGAGAGTCCGTTCTCACGCACGAACCGCCTCATGTGGACCTCCTAACCGGCTGAGGTGAGCTATCATTCCCACTATACGGCCCTGTTAGCGCGGTAGCGCACAGCAGGGGCGCAGGTCGTCCTGACCGCGGTCGCCGCGCTTGGGTAGTCCTGGCGTGAGATGCGGTGGCCCCTTGTCCAGATGCAGTATGGCGGCGACGCCCTCAGGCTCGTCCGGCGCTGCTTGTGCCTTCCCGGTGAAGAGATCAGTGTCCACGCCCGTGGGGTTCGCGTGCTTCCACCTAACGGTGAACTGTGAGGGTTCTTACAAAGTGGGGGCAGGAGGCTGATACGCCTCCCACCCCCGGACCATATGCTTCAGGTCGCGGCTGCGTCTACTGCGGCTCCCCACCACCTTGCTGCTGCAGACCCTCCTGCACCTGTGGGATCGGCTCTCCCTGCCCGCCGTGCTGCCCAGGACCGGTGGCGGGACCAGTCTGGGTGCCGGCCGACTGCACTTGAGCCTGGTCGGACGCGGCGCCCTGCTGCTTGTCCCCACCGCTCCCCGTTCCGGCGTCCTGCTCTCCTTGCGCGCTGCCACCTGGCTGTTGCTGACTCCCACTCGCACTGATCTGTATCCGTGTCGGCCTGTTCTCGGGCGCCGTTGGCAGCGTCAGCACGAGCTCTCCGTTCTCAAAGCGCGCCTGCGCGGCATCCGCCTGCACCCGCTCAGGCAGCGCTATCGTGCGAACCACCGCCCCCACCCGCCGCTCGCGCACCAGGTAGTTGCGATTCTGCTCCTGCTGCTGCCTGTGCTCGGCGCGTATAGTGAGGACATCCCCCGTCACTGTCACGTTTACCTCCTCAGGGCTGAATCCCGGTAGGGATGCCCGCAAAATGTACTCGTTCTGCCCCTGCTCGATATCTACAGGGAATCCAAGCGCTGTGCCTGCAGGGTGCGTCCCGAACGAGGCTGGGCGCACAAAGCTCTCCTCGAACAGCCGGCTCATCGCGTCTCGCAGGCTCAGCACGTCGCGGAATGGGTCGAATCGTTGTATGCTCATCTCTCGCTCTTACCTCCTGCTCAAATTGGGAATGGATGGCGTGGGCGTGCTAGGGGGTGGCAGCGCGCCTGCTCATGGAAGTTGCAGACGCCGTGCCAGGCGGCGGGCGGGACCGTTGGAGAGAGGAGGATTAGTAGCGGGGAACGGCGCAGTTACGGGATTCGGTCGTGCCTGTCGGTGGGCACCCCGAGGATGCATTCACGCCTCCCGGTCAGTCCCCCCACTGTGGATGCACCAGCTGCACCTCGTGCCTCAGAGTTTTTCCCTCGGTCAGGACTTCACAGGCGCAACCGGGCCGCTGGGCGCCTAGTGGCAGTTGCTCACACCGGAGTCTGTGTATGTCTTGCCCGCGACGGGCACAAACTGCCATGTGTAGCTTCTCGGATGCAGGGTGAGCTTGAGCACCCCGAACGTGTGGTTGTTCCTCGTCTCGCTCGCGGGATGAATCGTACGTAAGGGGAAGAAGTCCCTACCGCCTGTTCCGACGACGAACTGGCGGATGCCTCGTGTGTAGTCCACCACCCCCGAGGGCGTCAATGGCTTCAGCCGCTCGTAGTGGTGCTCGTGACCTGCCAGCGCGACGTCCGCGCCGTACTCATACAGCGCCTGCAGCAGCGGCTGCACCGAGGGATAGTTGTAGCGCGAACTGAACCTCGGGTGGTGCAGGTATGCGAGCACGCACTTTCTGGGATTCGCGGCGAGATCAGTCCGCAGCCACTGTTCCTGCGGCGACCCCGCATGGCATCCACCAATCTGCGAGCAGTTCGAGTTCAGCGCGTAGATCCGCCACGCCCCACGCGAGTAGGCGTAGTAGCCCTTTGATGGATCGCCTGCGTTGGCTCCGAAGTAGCCAAAATAGCCTGCCGCACCAGCAGTGTGGTAGTCGTGGTTACCGGGTGTGGGGCGTGTGCGCGCCTTGTGGCGACCCCAGTACGGATCGTAGCAGTTGGCGAACTGTTCAGCAGTACCGTCGAAGTAAGCGTGATCACCAACGGTATAGACGGTGCCGGCAATGCGATCAAGCAACCTGGCTGTTGCCTCGTCGCCCACGGTAGCGCAGTCCGCGATGTCTCCCGCACCTACAAGAACTGGGTCCATGTGCAGCACGACGAATGCGTCCACGCCAACGCGCCGGCCATACACGCCGACGACGCGGACCCGGAGCGTATGGGACGCCGTCGAGCCCCAGGACCGGGCAAAGACTACACGCCGCGGTAGCTCCGTGGTGGAGTAGAGGTTTACGGTGGCGGCGTAGGTACCGTCCACGTACACCTCCGCTTTGCCCCCCCTGGTCCCCTTTGGGGCTATCCAGGCGACGTTGCGACCAGTGAATCTGAAGGTCGCTGTCGCGCCCCCGGCCGATGCGTAGCGTGCATACCCGCCGTACGCTCCCGATGTTGCCTCGCGCGTCCAGGCACCGCCATAAGCCACCGCACGATTGTTCTCCTGTTGCGCTGCTACCGTGAAAACGGGACCGTACGCCCATGCGCTCAGGTTGCCTGCCGTATCGAGCGCTTGCACCCGGAAGCGATAGTTGGAGTCGGGGTTGAGTAAGCGTGTGAGGGTAGTTGCGGTCACGCTCGGGAGGATGATGGCCTGATAAGCGCGACCGTTGGTGCTCTGCTGCAGCCTGTAGCTTGCAACGCCACCATCGGCACGCCCCGACCATCTCAGCCGTACAGGCACTGAGGTCGTCCCTAACCACGACGACACGATGAAGTTCTGTGCCGGGGCAGAGGCAACCGGCAAGGTAGCGGCCCGAGCAGATGGAGCGGTTATCGGCAATGACAGCACGATAAGGACAGGAATAGATAACGAACCAACGACGTGTACCATACAGCACTTGATGGCCGCGTCCCTCCCTGCGTTGCCTCGCAATAATTGGCCGGTCGTACGGAGAACCTACGTCCAACACCTACACCAACATCAGCATCCCGATCCAGATACCACTACCATGCCTTCATGTTCGTGCTGACTGCCCGCTTTCCGCTTGCTAACCGGGCTGCGACGCGCAGCCTCTACGGCATACGCAGAGATACAGAGGTCGGATGGACCGGGAAAATACATTCAGGTGGCGCGATACAGGCGTGCCTGGAGCGAGTGCAGGGCGCTCTCCATGAAAGAGTCGTCAGGCGCCACTGGTGCTTGCCCAGCGAAAGTTAGACCGCCGCATTCATCAGACTTCGGACTTCTTGCGTCTGCCCGCTGCCTCACAAGAAGCCGTCCTATGCACAGAACAGCCATTCGGGGCCAAGGTACTAACCGGACCGAAAGTGGCGCTACATTGTTCAGCTTGCCGAACGCTCCTCACCGTTCACGCAAGTACTCAATGCTAGCGGCAGCGCAAAGAGGGGCGAATGTTGCTTGTACCAGGGCAGGTTAGTGGAACTAACGTCCCGCGCCCACAGCCGCTCGATGCCCTGGCGGTCGGTGAGCTGTCCAAACACAGCATCTATCCGGTACCGCAGCTCAAGCTATGCCGCGCGATCTCGGCCTCATCGCTACACAGACCACCCGGAGGTACTACGAACACCTTGGCTTTCGCCCCGCCTACGGCTTCCGCAGGAACTGGGAGGAGTATGACGGGGCAGAGCATTATGAATCCTGGCTGGGCCAAAGCGGACCGCGAGGCACATCCGAGAACGTACAGGATTAGAAGTGTTCGGAGGCTGCTACCGTTGCCTCTCGTGCGTGAAGCAGTTGGCTCTCGGCAGCAAGCGCAAGGGACTGTTTGAAAGGTATTGCGACCAGTTGATTTGGGGCGCTCAGGCGCCGGAGCTCAGCGAAAGGTGTTGCAGCAGCTCCTTCGCCACCCCTGCATCGCTCCAGGCTATCCTCCGGTCAGCGAGCTCGATGGACTGCTCGTGACCCTTGCCGGCAAGCAGAACCACATCTCCGGGCTGCGCGCGGCGGAATGCCTCGCGTATCGCCTCCCGACGGTCGGGTATGAGCGCGAAGTCCATTCCCTCCACCGCACCCGCGGCTTCCGCGCCCGCTGCGATCTCGCGCAGAATCGCCATCTCATCCTCGCCACGCGGGTCCTCATTCGTGATGAAGGCGTAGTTGGCCTGGCGTGCAGCCACGGCGCCCATCTCTGGCCGCTTGGGGCGGTCGCGCTCCCCGGCGCTGCCGAAGACGACTATAAGGCTGCCCTCCGTCGCGGCGCGGAGTGTACGAAGCACTTTTGAAAGGGCGTCAGCCGTGTGTGCGTAGTCAACTACCACCCTGAACGGCTGCCCCTCACGCACCTGCTCCATTCGCCCCGGCACCCCCCTGAAGCTCTGTAGCGCGTCGCGACACCTATCGAGCGGTATCCCCTCGGTGAGTCCCACACACAGCGCGGCCAGCGCGTTGTAAACGTTGTACGCTCCAAGCATCGGCAACTCGACCAGCGCCGCCCCGTGCTGTCCGGCTTGCACGTGGAAACGTAACCCGTGCGGCGTCTGCGTCACCTCCTCCGCCACCACGTCCGCGTACCGATATGTCCCGTACGTCATCGTCGGGCCGGCCGTGGCGCGAAGAAACAGGTCCGCGCTCGGGTCGTCTGCGTTGACGATGCCGAACTTGCCGCCGCCCTTGTCCGGACCCCGTCCCAGCATGGTGAAGAGCCGCGCCTTGTCGAGCCTGTACTGTTCCACCGTGCCGTGCAGCTCCAGGTGCTCGCTCGTGACATTGGTGAGCACCGCTGTGTCATACGCGACATCGTCGAGTCGAGAGAGTCGGAGGCCGTGGGATGAGCTCTCGATTACCGAGTGGCTGTTGCCGGCATCTACCATCTCGCGCAGCAGGCGGTGAAGTGTAGGGGGCTGTGGGGTAGTGGTGCGGTCGGAGTGCGCCCACTGTCGGTCGCCCACCTTCACGTCCACGGTACTGATGAAGCCCGTCGAGAAGCCTCCAGCCTCCAGTACGGCCGTGGTCATGAACGTGGTAGTGGTCTTGCCGTCCGTCCCGGTGATACCCACGACTCGGAGTTCCCTGCTCGGGTGGCCCCAAAACTCGGCTGAGAGCCTGCTTAGAGCCTTGCGAGCGTCCGGCACGAGGACGCATGGCACGGCCATATCGGCCTCAGTCGGTCGCTCAGTAACCACCGCGCCCGCGCCCTTGGTGACCGCCTGCTGGATATACTCTGCCCCGTGGACGTGGTCTCCCGGCACCGCAACATAGAGCTCGCCGCGCTGCAGAGTACGCGTGTCGTTGGAGATACCGCTTACGGCGATGTCGGCGGCACCAGGCGGCGGCTGCAGACCCAGGGAAGCGATAAGCTGCGCTAGAGGCACCTCTCGTGAAGCCGCCACCCTACGGCTCCTCGTTCCTGCGCAGGTGAGACCAGAGCAGGTAGAGAGGGCGAATGTAGGGGTAGTCGAACGCACCGACATAGCGCACAGGCATGTCCCCGAACTGCCTCTTGAATCTGTACACTCCCCAGAGTCCGCCTTCCCCCTCCGGACGGTCCTCATCAGCGGCCGCGTCGTCGGCGGACTCTTCAACCGCATGTTGCGGCACACCCCAAAGGTCGTATCGCTCGCAGCCCTTGCTCATGCACCATTCCATGGCGCGCCAGTGCCGGATGTAATTGGGGTACTCGCGCCAGTGGGCGCTGTCCGATGCACCGTACATCGCAACGCCCTCGCGCCCGTACGCGAACACCATGGACGCCGCGATTATCTTACCCTCCAGCTCCGCGATCATCAGCTCGGCCTGGTTTCTCGGGTGGAACTCCTCAAAGACGCTGCGATAGTACCGCAGGCTCCGCACGGGGAACTCCGCCCTGTCGCCCGTGGCAGCCATCAGCTCGAAGAAGCGCTCGAAGTCGCCTTCGCGGTCGCCCAGCCTGACCTGTACGCCACGCCGCTCGGCCCTTCGTATGTTCGCTCGTGTCTTCTTCTTGAGCCGTGCGAAGACCGCGTCAGGACCTCCGCGCAGGTCTGTGAACAGAGTTGCCCGTGGTTGCACGGTATGAGAGCTCCTGACAAAGCCCTCCTGCCTGAGCAGGTCTGCTACGGGCGAGCCCGCAGGCTCGTTTGGCTCGACCTTGAGAAAGATGCTGTGGCGGCTGCGCGCGAGGCGGTGCAGGGCCTGAAGCAGCCTTACGTAAGCCTCCGGGTCCTCCCCCATAGCCACGGGACCGCGTGGCACATACGCGAGCGTGACCCCGAACTGGGAGCGCAGGAGCACCTGCGCCCCTGCCCTGAAGCGCCCATCGTCTTCGAGCGCCAGACGAACCGGTTGCCAGCCGTACCGTGCCTTGAACTGGCCCCATGCCCAGCTTTGCAGGATGTGTCCGTTCGGCGCGGCCGCGACGAACTCATCCCAGCGCTCGCTCTCGTCGGCGCGCACCTCGCGAATAGTCAGAGTCTTCGACTCAGCGCTCAACAAAATCGTTCTGTCGTCCTAGTAGAAGTAGTTGCCGCCGTGCAACTTCCTGTATATCCGGTAATACAGCGGCTCCAACCTGTGCCACGCCGCGGCGCGAGCAGACCGCACGTGCAGGTCCAGGCACCCCAGAAACTCGTTGACCTCCCCACCGAACCCGATCTTGAACCGATAAAGGCCGTACTTCGGGTGGTCCTCCCTGAGCTCGCCTGGGTTGAGCACGGCGACCATATCGTAGCACGTGATGCCCTGAGACTTGGCCCAGCGCATGACCTCCCACTGGAGCAGGTACGTCGGCATCAGGTTGCGCTTCTCGTTGCTTGAAGCGCCGTGCATGTACCAGTACCGCTTCCCAAACGTATAGATAAGGATGCCCGCCAGGCGCTCGCCCCCGTGCTCCGCAAAGAAGAGACGCGCGCGATCGTTGTCGTACATGGCCTGCCACGCGGAACGGTAGTATTCGCACGGACGCAGCTCGAACCCATCGCGCTCCGCCGTGATCCGGAGCAGGTGATACATCGCCTCCCGAGCCTCAGGCGAGTTATCTTCACGTACCACAACCCCTTTCCTGCCTGCCAGCCGGATGTTGTAGCGCGTCTTCTCCTTCATCCTGCGCAGCAGCTCGTCCTCGGGTGGCGAGAGGTCCACAAGCAGCGTTGTCTTGAACTGCAGGTCTACCCGTGCCTTCCGGAACCCCATTCCCGCCAGGTGGTTCCTGACATCCGCCTGCGTCTCCAGCACCTCCGGCTCTATCTTGACCGTGTGCGCTCCCTCGCGCTCGGCGACAGTCCGGACACCTCCGAAGAAGGTTTGAACCGCCTCGCGGTCCTCCCACGGCAGCCAGGGGCCTTTTGTGCAGTACATGAGCTTGCCCGGTATCGGGGCGGTATCGTACACGAGGAACTGACCGATACCCGCTATCTCGCCGTCACGCTCGAGCACCAGCCTGACCGGCTTCCATCCCTGCGTCCGCTTGAACTCACCCCATTCATAGCTCTGCAGGATATGTCCACCGCCCGGCGATCCCTCCACCCATCGGTCCCACTCGACCTGCGTCACGCTGCGGGCCTCCCGCAGCGAGTACCGTGGCGCCGCCTTGTCTGACCCTACCGCAACGATGGCGGTATCTGTGTAGAGCATCCGTACCTCTCGTCTTTGCGTGCCCCCGAAGACCAGACCAAGTTTAGGCGGGCGGGGAGAAGTCAGTCAAGCCTCTGTGAAGGGAGTGTAACAACTACCGCTGCCCGGCTCACCGGCGCACCATCCTCGCCAGCGTGCCCACCTCCTCCTGCCGGAGTGCGACGCTGGCAAGCACATAAACCGCAAACCCTCCCACCGTCGTAGCAGCTACCCGAAGCGCGAGTGAGACGAGTGAGAGGTCCTGGTACCCTGCCAGCAGCGGTCGCGCCAGCCACAGAGCGGCCAGCATCAGCCCGGTCGCTACCGCAGTTCTGAGCAGGAAGCTCTGCGTCTCCCTGTCCACGTTGAACCCTATCTTGCTGTGCAGGGCGTACAGGAGCGCGAACACCTGCACCGTCAGCGCGATAGAGAACGCAAGCGCCAGCCCTCCAAGCCCCATGAACTGGATCAGGATAAAGGAGAGAGCTATGTCGAGTATGACGGCGCCAACAGCTATGGCTACGGGTGTTCGGGTGTCCTGCAGCGCGTAGAACGCTCTGGGTAGGATATCCACAACAGCGTACGCCCACATGCCCAGACAGAAGTAGAAGAGCGGCTCGGCGACGAGCAGAACGTCCTCGGCGGTGAATTGGCCGCGCTCGTAGAGCAGAGCGATGACCGGCTGCCGTAGCATGAGCAGGCCCACGCTCGCTGGCACGATGAAGAAGAGCATCGCTCGCAGAGAACGGCGTAGAAGGTAGACGAAGTTGCTCAGGTCCTTCTCCCCTGCCTCCCGCGAGAGCGCGGGGAAAGCGGCTGTCGCGACGCTCGTGCCAAACAGCCCGACGGGAAGGACGAAGAGCACGGAGGCGTATCCATAGCTGGCAGCCCTCCCGGTGCCGAGACTGAGGGCGAGCGCAGCCGCGACCATCGTGTTCACGTGAGCGGCGGCCTGGCCGACTATTCGGGGAGCCAGCAGACCGAACGTCCTCCGCACGTTAGGGTCTCGGAGTGGAGTTGATGCGGGCAATCGCAGCCCAAGACGCACCGCGGCGGGCACCTGGATGCCCAGGAAGAACATGGACCCTATCACCACGCCGACGGCCACACCATAGATGCCCACGAACGGACTGAGGAGCACCGCGCCAAGAATTATCCACAGGTTGTAGATGACCGGCGCGATGGCCGGGAGTCCGAACCGATCGTGAGCCTGCAAGATCGCGGTCATCACGCTTGCGAGCGCGAGGAACACCGGCTGGATCATCAGCACGCGCAGCAGGCCCGTTGCCAGCCGCTTCGTCTCCTCGTTCTCCGCGCGCGCTCCAAGCACATCACGAACGAGCTGTGGAGCGAACACCCACGCCAGCAAACCCAGGAAAGCTACCGCAACCCCGACCAGTGCGACAATTCCAGCCGCCATCCGCCAGGCATCGTCCTGCTTGCCGGAGTTGCGGAGCCGGGTGAACACAGGTATGAACGCGGCGCCGATGCCCCCGCCCGAGATGAGTGCGAAGATAGTGTCGGGGATAGAGAGCGCCACGCGGTACGCATCGAGCGCCGGGCCAGTCCCGAACCGCCAGGCAAAGATCAGCTCGCGCACCAAGCCCAGGACGCGACTCAGCACGAACGCCAATGCGGTGATAGCCGCGAAGCGGGCAAGGCGGCTCGCGACAGGGCTAGTAGTAGTTGTTATGGAAAAGCCTCACGTACGCCCGGTAGTACAAGGGCTCGAAGTTATACCACGCCGCCGCCCGCACCTTCTTCACGCGCAGGTCCAGGCACCCCAGAAACTCTGCTATCTCCCCACCGAAGCCGACCTTGAACTTGTAGAGCCCCCACATGGTGCTGTTCTCGTTCAGCTCGTTCGGGTTCGGGATGGCAACCATATCGTAGTACGTGATGCCCTGAGACTTCGCCCAGCGCATGACCTCCCACTGGAGCAGGTACGTCGGCATCAGGTTGCGCTTCTCGTTCGTGGAGGCGCCGAGCTTGTACCAGTACTTGCCGCCGAAGGTGTACGCCAGCAGACCGGCCAGCCGCTCGCCCTCGTGCTCCGCGAAGAAGAGGTGGGCGCGTCCCGCGTCGTACATCGCCTTCCAGACGTCCATGTAGTACTCACGCGGCTTGAGACCGAACCCGTCTCGCTTCGCCGTCTGCTGCATCATCTGATAGAACGCTTCCTGAGCTTCAGCAGAGTTGTCCTCGACGACCCTGACTCCCTTGCGCACCGCGAGCCGAATGTTGTACCGGGTCTTCTCCTTCATGTTCTTGAGAAGCTGGTCCTCGCTCGGCGAGAGGTCAATTATCATGGTGGTCTTGAACTGCAGGTCGTAGCGGGCCTTCGTGAACCCGATGTCCGAGAGCAGCGCCTTTACGTCCTTGCGCTCCTCAGTTACCTCCGGTTCGATCTTGACCGTGTGCACCCCCTCACGCTCCGCGACCGTGAGCACTCCTCGGAAGAATGTTCGCACCGCCTCCTCATCGTCCCACGGCAGCCACGGTCCCTTCGGGGCGTACATCAGCTTGCCCGGAACCGGAGTCTTCAGCACGAGGAACTGTCCGGCCCCTGCCACCTCGCCGTCGCGCTCCAGCACGAGACGCACTGGCTTCCATTTGCGCTGTCGCTTGAACTCGCCCCACTCATGGCTCTGGAAGATGTGCCCCCCGCCCGGCGCGGCCTCGAGTATCGCGTCCCACTCCGCCTGGGTTGCGCTCCTGACCTCGCGCATCGTGTAGCCGCCCGCCGTCGGACGAGGCGTGGTGATCTCCTGGGTCGTGGCGTAGAACATGTAGTCCCCTTGTGGTGTGCGGGTTATCGAACAAGGCCCAGTTTAGGGTTGCGGTGGATGGGAGTCAAGCACGTGTTCGGGCGCGACGACTTACCGACAGGTCCCGCTCGTGACACCCCCAGGACTCGGGCGGCGCAGCTGTGCGGCACACCCTCAGTCGTGGTCGCCCGAATACATCGCCTCGCCAAGCGCCTCCTCGCACGCCTCGCGCACGTCCTCCGGACCGTTTGCGGCGAGGGTTCGCAGCCTTTCGGTGGCTGGCTTGGTGCCTATCTGGCCCAACGCCCAGATCGCGCTCTCGCGCACCTCCAGGTCGTCTCCCTCGGCGAGGCGGCCAAGGGTTGGTACGGTGTCGGATAGCGCCATCTCCCCGGCAGCGCGGGCAGCCTGGAAGCGGACGCGAGCATCATCGTTCTCGAGTTCTTGCCTCACCGCGGACTCCCACTGGGGCTGCATGCTCCGCCCCATGGCAACGAGCGCGCTCGCCTGCTCCTCCTCGTCGCCTTCGCGATACAGCCTGCCGATGTACTCGTTTACGAGTGGGTCGTCATGAAAGTACGACAGCGTCTCGACGGCGCGCATCTGCAGCTGAGACCCGTCTGGAGCCTGCATGACCGCGCGGCGCAGCGCTTCCCGCAACTGGTCTGCTCGGGCATCGGGCAGCTCGCCTACGGTCGCGAGGTACGCGAACCGGCCCAGAGCCGCCGCCGCCGACGACCGCACCTCGGGCGAGCGATCGGCCACCAGCAGCTCCTCCAACCGCTGGAGTACAGCCAGCCCCTCCTCCTCCCAGAGTCCCTCGACGGCCTCTCGACGCACCTCGGCATCGCGGTCGCCGAGCGCCAGCAGGAAGATCGCTTTGTAGTTGTACTCGATGTTATCCTCGGCAAGCTCGCGCAGGCATGACAGCACCGCGCGGCGCCGCTCGACGGTCGCCCCCGCCCACTCGGCCTCAAACTCTCTCAGGTCCGCTGGGGACAGGTCGGAGAGGGCGACCAGGTCGGTGGACCTGAGGCCTCCCTCTCCTTGCAGCAGGTCGTGAAAAGTGTCTCGCTGGCTCACGATCGCGTCCCTGTAAGTGCCTACTGCGCTCGATACGCGGCGAGCCCGATGGACGGGTCTTCGAGCGTGAACTGCGGATACTGTGCGCTCTCGATTATTGACTGCACGTACGCTCTTGAGAACGGTCGGTCAATGTTCATCACGGGCATCAGGTCGTCAATGAGTGCGGTAATCGAGCCGTCGCCGCCGCGCTCACCCACGAGCTCAAACGCCGCCTGCAGCAGTACCTCGGGCCGCCTGCGGTCAGCGTCGCTCGCGCGCTTGCGCCCGTTCAACTGCCCCACGCGCTCCTCTGTGAGGAGGTAGGAGGAGTCAACAGGGCACTCGTACACGACGGGTCCGAAGAACCACCGCTCCCTGCGGGCGTCCCACTGGAGCAGGCGGGACTCCTGGGCCGGCTGCCGCTCGTACTCGATCGTGAACTCATTACTGTTCGCCCCCTGCACCAGGGAGAAGATAGCGCCCGGCACGAGCGTGTTCTGGAACAACTCCTCGAGTCCTGCGATGTACGTGCCCCGATTGCCTCCGCCCAGCCGCAGCTCCGCGAGGTAAGTCGCGTAGTTCTGCGGGTCCTGAACTCGCAGCACCACAACACTCTGGTCGTCCATGAGCGGGTCGGGCATGAGCAGTTGCGCGGATCTCCCCACCGGCAACACGCCGTTCTCGCTCTCGTACCACGTCAGCACGTGACGCATCTCCAGCCGTCCGCTTGCATCTACGCCGCTCGCGGGCGTGACAGACTCCTCATCGGAGAGTTCTGGATCGGTGAGGTAGCGGTAGTCCTGCGCCAACTCCGACACCTTACGGAAAGACTGCCCGATTGGCGGGAGCGAAGTGGTAGCCCAGAGGCGGTCCTGCGCGGTGCCCACGAACCGAAAGTCCTTCTTCTCGCGAGAGAGCCTGTAGTTGATAGTGAACCGCCACAGATTGTAATCCGCGTTCTGCAGCGGCCTTCGGAGGGCGTCCGAGATGAGCTCCTCATCCGTCAGCGGTTCGTTGCGCTCCGTAATGTAGTCTTTTATGTCGCGCAGCTGGCCCTTACTGAGGCGCTCCAGACGGTCCTCAACGTAGTACTCCCCACCGAACTGTACGAAGCGGAAGTCCTCGTCCAGATAGCGGCCCAACACCTCGCGGAATTGAGCGCCGTGGTTTTCGACAATACTGTTCGGGTCTGCACCCAGGTCCACGACGGCGCCCGCGACCAGGACGCGCCGGTCCACGACAACGGCGGGGGCTGGAGCTGGCTCGACGACCGGCTCCACATCAGGCTCCGGCTCGAATATCGCCGGCTCGAACGGGTCTGAGATCGGGTCGGGGAAGACCGCGTGGACAGGTTCGGGCACGGTCATGATGATCTCAGGGATGTCCCTGGCAACACCGCGGATGGCCTTCAGGTCTTCCTCCGTCGGCTCGCGCGCGCCCTCAAACAGGCGCGATCGGAAGCTGTGGAGATTTCTTGCGGCCGCATCTTCGGCCACAGGCGCGATTCCCCTCTTCGTAGTTACAAAATAGGGGCCACCGTCGCCCTCTTCCCGCGCGAACACGTGGCCGTTCGCCGACAAGCTTCGCTCGATGAGACTGGCCAGATCCCCCGCGTTGGAAGCGAGCTGCATCGAGGGCTGCGAAGAGAAGAACGTTTCCAGGCTCTTCAGGCTCTGCCGCAGGGGTGCGTCGTCAGCGCGAAATCGCCCGCTGGCGGCCATCAGCTCATACACAGTGCGCGCTGTCTGTTGCTCTTCTTCAGTGCCTCGCCATTCAATAACCGAAAGAACCGCCATTCGCTACCTACCTCCCCGCCGCTACTCGCCCGCCCCGGTGCGCTGTATCACTATGCCGATGTACCACTCCGTGAGCGCGTCAAGCGTCTGCGGTGTGCCGGAAGTTACAAGCCGCTCGATAAGCGCCCTGATGTCCCCTTCCTCTATCCTGAGCTCTTGAGGCTCCAAAGCATTTCCTCCACAAAGTCGAACCACCGCGCAGACTTTAGCGCGGCATGCTCAACTATTCTACCAGTCGGTAGTGAGGCGCTTCCACGTTGAGCGAGGGCGCTAGGTTTGAGGGGGTGTCTCGGTACCAGATGGCCCCCGCATGCGGTCCAGGTCGTGCTGCAGGCGCGCGACCAGCTCAGTGTAGAACCGGCTCGGTGCGCTCACCCTGACGAACTTGGCGGTGGTGTCAGCCATTGTGACGGTGAGTTTGTCACCGTACGAGACGGTGACATCCAGTTGGCCGTCCACTGAGAACTGCGCGTCCTGCGAGCGCACGAGGCTCAGGCCTATCTTCGCATCCCCCGACAGGATGAGCGACTGTACGACGCTGAGGTGTGCGGCGATGGGTGTGAGCACGATGTTGCGCAGCTCCGGCGTGAGTATCGGCCCGCCCGCGGCGAGCGAGTACGCCGTTGACCCGGTCGCTGTCGCAGCTATGATTCCGTCCGCCACGTAGTTCGCGAGATGGACCCCATCCACGGTTACGGCAATCCAAAGGGAGCGAAGTGACCGGCCACGCGCGAGGACCGCATCGTTCAGGGCGGTGTACGTCCCGACATGCTGGCCGCCGGACCGCTCGTGCAGAACCTCGATGAGGCTGCGCTCCTCGATCCGATACGCTCCGGCCACGAGGCGCTCAAGCCCGTCGTCCAAGTCCTGCGGCGCAATCTCGGCGAGGAAACCAAGCCTGCCCGCGCCCACGCCAAGAACAGGCACGTCGCGCTCAACGGCCAATCGTTGCGCTCGCAGCACCGTCCCGTCTCCGCCGATGGCCACCAGCAGGTCCACGCTCGGCCCAAGCTTCCGGTCCCTGCCGTGTTCCCGCTGCGTGCGGCTCACCTCGACACCCCTGGAGCGTAGCTTCTTCTCTATGCGCTGGGCTAGCAGCGGAGCTTCGCGATTCCTCGGATGGAGCAGCAGGTCTACCCTCTTGAACACTAGTCACGCACCCCCTGCGACCTGATTTGCTCGGCTTCCTCCAGCGTCTGTGCAATGGACGTGCCGAAGTCGGGAACCGCGTCCGCACCTCGGCGGAACCATGCCAGGAACTCAACGTTGCCCGCGGGACCGAGCAGAGGCGAGGCCGTGAGCCCTCCGAGGTGGAGGCCAAGTGCGAGGGCGTGCTCCACGACCTTCAGAAGTACCGCCTTGTGCGTCGCCACATCGCGCACCACGCCGTTCTTGCCGACCTCCTCCCTGCCCGCCTCGAACTGTGGCTTCACAAGCAGCACGAACTCCGCCTCCTCCGACGAGAGCGCGACCATGCCCTGGAGCACCAGGGTCAGCGAGATAAAGGACAGGTCCGCGGTGACGAGCTGAACAGCCTCGGGCAGCTCTCGCACGTACCGGATGTTCGTGCGCTCCATTACCACAACCCGTGGGTCGTTGCGAAGACGCCAGTCAATCTGCCCATACCCTACGTCCACCGCGTACACGCGAGCCGCGCCTCGCCTCAGAAGCACGTCCGTGAAACCGCCTGTGGACGCCCCGGCATCGAGCGCTACCTTGCCCTCCACCGTGATGGGAAAGACATCGAGCGCGTGCGCCAGCTTCTGACCGCCCCGGCTGGCGTACTCGTGTTTCGGACGCCCGCACTCCACGTCGGCGTCCACGGGGACGAGCGCCGCGGCCCGATCCACCCTAGCGCCCGCAACTCGCACCTCGCCCGCGAGGATGAGCGCGCGTGCCCTCTCCCTGCTCTCCGCAAGTCCTCGCTCGACGAGCAGAACATCCAGCCGCTTGCGCTCTCGCTTCGGTTCCGGGCTCACCAGCCGGACCTCGCCCTGCTTGCCAGCTCGTCGAGACGCTGGCTGTTGCAGTGACAGATGGCGACGGCGAGCGCATCCGCGGCATCGTCGGGCCTTGGGATGGAATCCATGCCGAGCAGCATCTTCAGAAAGGTCTGCATCTGCACCTTGTCCGCCCCTCCGTAACCCACGAGCGCCTGTTTTATCTGCATCGGGGTGTACTCGTAAGCGGTGTACCCGCTCTCGGCTATCGCAAGCAGGATTACTCCGCGCGCGTGTCCCACCGCGAGAGCAGTTTTCGCGTTACGGGAGAAGAACAACTCCTCCACCGCTATCTGGTCCGGCCGCGCGCGGCGGATGAGAGCTTCCAGTTCCGTGTGGATTGTGACCAATCGTTCCGCGAGCGGTGTGCCGGGGGGCGTTCGAATCACGCCGTGGTCCAGGCACTCGTAGTCGTGTCCGTCGTAGGCCACGAGTCCGTACCCGAGTATAGCGGTGCCGGGGTCTAAGCCGAGGACGCGCAGCTCTCCGCCCTACCTAAACACTAACGCCGGTATTGACCGAGACAGGCTCGTTTATCTCCAGGTTGGTATAGACCCCCTGCACGTCGTCAAGGTCCTCCAGCTTATCCACCAGCCGCAGCACGCCATCCGCCTCGCCGTCGGCCGGCTCGACCGTCGTCTTGGGCATATACGTCTTCTCCGCGGAGGCGATGCTGTAGCCTTCGGCGGCTAGCGCGTCCTGCACAGCCTTGAGGTCGTGCAACTGGGTGTAAACCTCGACCGAGCCATCCTCGACCTCGTTCACGTCCTCCGCTCCCGCTTCTATCGCTGCGAGCGCTATGTCGTCGGGCGACTGGTCCTTCGTGGGCTCAATCACAATCAGGCCCCGCTCGTCGAACATCCACCCAACCGAGCCAGTCTCGCCCATTCGTCCGCCGGACCTGTTGAAGACGTTGCGTACCTCGGCGACCGTCCGGTTGCGGTTGTCGGTGAGCGCCTCGACGATGACGGCTGCGCCGCCCGGTCCGAAGCCCTCGTACACTATCTCCTCGAAGTTCGCGGCCCCCGCGCCTTCGGAAGTGGCCTTTTCTACGGCGCGCTTGATGTTATCCGCCGGCATATTGACGCCGCGAGCCTTCTGTATGGCGAGTCGCAGACGGAAGTTGGCCTCCGGGTCCGGGCCGCCCTGCCGGGCCGCAACGCTTATCTCGCGCGAGACCTTCGTGAAGAGCTGGCCGCGCTTCGCGTCCGTAGCCTCCTTCTTCCGACGTATGGTAGCCCATTTGGAGTGTCCGGACATCGCGCACCTCCTGCCTGGTTGTCCGTCAGTAAGCCGAATTATAGCAATGTGCCGGAGGGGCGGCAACGCCGTTGCTTGCGCGCCGCCCCGCAACCTATAATCAACACATCGTGAGCAGAGAGAGCGCAACTCCCACACCAGCAGTGGACCCACCGATCGTGGCCCAACCCCATCTGACGACGGACATCGCCTCGTCACAGATTGAGCTGCCGGTCCAACCTCCCGCACCGCAGTCCGTGGTCGTCATTGACTTCGGCTCGCAGTACAGTCAACTCATTACCCGGCGCGTCCGCGAGCTGAACGTTTACTCGCAGCTCGTGCCGTGGGATGCCTCGTGGGACTCCGTTCGGGAGCTGAACCCGAGGGCCATTATCCTGTCGGGCGGCCCATCCAGCGTGTACGACGAGGGCGCGCCCCGACTGCCCGACTGGGTTACACAGAGCGGTCTGCCCGTACTCGCCATCTGCTACGGCCTCCAGCTACTAGCGCACGCGCTGGGCGGCAAGGTGGAGAGGGCGCTCGTGCGGGAGTACGGTCCCGCGAACGTTCGCATTCACGCAGCCTCCCCTCTCTTCGAGGGTGTGGGCACGGAGCTTCCTGTCTGGATGAGCCACGGTGACTCTGTAACAGCTCTGCCTGACGGGTTCGAACCCCTCGGCTCGAGCCCCGCCGCTCTTTACAGCGCAGTGCGATGCGGGAACATCTACGGTCTGCAGTTCCACCCGGAGGTCGCACACACCCCCTCCGGCAGCCAGCTGCTCGCTAACTTCCTGTACAAGGTGGCAGGCCTGAAGCCGGACTGGACTCCCACACACTTCGTTGACGAGGCCGTCTCGCAGATACGCGAGCAGGTGGGGGACGAGGCAAGGGTCCTGTGCGCCCTCTCCGGAGGGGTAGACTCCTCTGTCGCTGCCGCGCTCCTCCACAGGGCGATAGGCGAGCGGCTGATATGCGTCTTCGTGGATAACGGCCTGTTGCGGCAGGGCGAGGCGGAACAGGTGGTGGAGGTGTTCCGCGACCAGCAGCACCTCACTCTGCGGCACGTGGACGCTAGCGCGCGCTTCCTTGCGGCCCTCGCGGGCGTGACGGACCCCGAGGAGAAACGCAGGCGGATCGGGGAGACCTTTATCCGCGTTTTCGAGCACGAAGCCGCCCAGCTCGAGGCGAGCGTGGGCAAGATAGAGTACCTGGCGCAGGGCACACTCTACCCCGACGTGATCGAGAGCACGACCGCCCAGACTCGCTCCGCGCAGAAGATCAAGACCCATCACAACGTCGGTGGCCTCCCGGCTGACCTGCGCTTCAAGCTCATCGAGCCACTCAAGCTCCTCTTCAAGGACGAAGTGCGGAGAGTTGGCACAGAGCTTGGGCTGCCGGATGAGATCGTACACCGGCAGCCGTTCCCTGGCCCTGGCCTCGCGGTCCGCATACTCGGTGAGGTCACACAGGACCAGTTGGACGTGCTGCGAGCGTGTGATGCGGTAGTACGCGCCGAGATACGGCTGGCAGGACTTGACCGCGAGGTGTGGCAGAGCTTCGCCGTCCTGACGCCCCTGCGAACGGTGGGGGTGATGGGCGACGGGCGCACGTACGGCAACCTGGTCGCTGTGCGGGCGGTGACCAGCGACGACGCGATGACCGCGGGCTGGGCGCGCCTCCCCTACGACCTGCTCGACCGCATCAGCACTCGGATTGTGAACGAGGTGCCGGAAGTGACGCGGGTAGTGTACGATGTCACGAGCAAGCCGCCGGGCACCATCGAGTGGGAGTGAGTCCTGAGCAGCCGCGTGTGCTCGTCGTCGGCGTCGGTGGCCGGGAGCACGCAATAGCGGACGCTCTTAGCAGGAGTCCTCGCAACCCTCTGCTCTTCTGTCACCCCGGCAACCCCGGCATCCTTGAGTTGTCCCTGCCACTCAATCCTGCCTCCGACGCTCCATCCGACATCGTCGCCGCCTCCCTGAGGGCAGGTGTGCAACTGGTTGTTGTAGGGCCCGAGGCGTATCTTGCGGCAGGGCTGGTAGACGCTTGCCGGCAGGCTGGCATCCCCGCGTTTGGGCCGACCCGCGACGCCGCTCGCATCGAAACAAGCAAGGGATGGGCTAAGGCGGTCATGCAGCGTGCGGGCGCGCCCACAGCGACCTACAGCCGCTTCACGGAACCCTCGGCTCTGCGCCTGCATCTGCAAGAGCGTGAGGGTCCTGTGGTCGTGAAGGCGGACGGGATAGCGGCCGGTAAGGGCGTGCTTGTCACAGCGGACCATGCCGAGGCGGCAGCGTTCGCGGACGCATACCTGGCGAGCGGCAGCCCTGTTATAGTCGAGGAGAAGCTGGAGGGTCCGGAGGTGAGTTTCTTCGCGCTCGTGAGCGGCGAGGTTGTGCTCCCCCTCGGCTGTGCCCGCGACTACAAGCGTGCGTACTACGGCGACGAGGGCCCGAACACCGGCGGGATGGGCGCTATATGCCCTCCCGACCTGCCTCCAAATCTCATTGGGAAACTGACGGAGAGCATAGTGCGACCCGTCGCCCGCGAGATGGCGCGCTCGGGCAGCCCGTTCACAGGCGTGCTCTACGCCGGGCTGATGCTAACGGAGCGCGGCCCGTACGTGCTGGAGTTCAATGCCCGATTCGGCGATCCGGAGACCCAGGTTCTTCTGCCCCGGCTGAGGACGGACCTGCTGGACCTCGTTGAGGCTGTGGCGGGGGGAGACCTGCGAGAGCAGGGAATCGAGCTGGCGGATGATTACACCTGCGGCGTCACAATAGCCTCAGCCGGATACCCTATGTCAGGCGGCGCTCCACAACCGGTGACGCTTGGCGAAGCGCCAGCAGACACCGTGCTGTACCACGCGGGGACGCGCTTCACCCCCGAAGGTGCGCTGGAGGCAAGCGGCGGGCGAGTGTTCACAGCAGTGGGGCGCGGGGCAACCGAGAAGCAGGCTCGAGAGCGCGCATACGCGCTGGCGCGTCAGGTGTCGTTCGAGGGAGCTTGGTACAGGAGCGACATCGGGGCGTAGGCAGGACTGGAGGCGACGAGCGGATTCGAACCGCTGATCAAGGTTTTGCAAACCTCTGCCTTAACCACTTGGCCACGTCGCCCGGTAACCCTAGCCTATCAAAGGCCCGGCTCCACTGTCAACGGACGAAACCCCGCGCGCAGGGCGCGTCTGGAGCCGGTGTTGATGAGCGTAGGCACGTCGCGCAGACGTTGCGTGCAACGTCTCTACAGCCGTTATCCCGCCCCAGGTGCTGATATAACCACCATATTGTAGCCAGAAGTGGGAGGGATAGGCTTCCTGAGCTGACTTCGAGATGAGGACGTCCCTTCCCCGCGACGTTGCCGCGTGCAGCAAGCAAGGGCTATAATCAGGGCAGGCCGCCGAGATGCGGCGCAGCAGCTTTTCCTA
>JADDPP010000253.1 GCA_016781845.1 Rubrobacter sp. | reverse complement strand
ACCTTTGCACTTTTGAGGGAAGGACTTGCAGCATAGCGCACCGTGCGGTACAAGCGTGGTGTCGAAGCACACTGGCAACCACGGGGGTGCGCTATGCGAGTACCGATTATATGTATGGATGACCGGCTGCGCCACTTCACCGCGGCGTTCCGCCCCTGCTTCAGCAGACCGCAACACAGGTACTTCGAGATCGTCCTGTTGGCCGTGCTGCTCTGTCAGGAAGCGAAAACGCTCTCCGGCTTGCTGCGCCACGTCGCTGTCCCGGTCACCTTGTCCGGCCTCAGCCGCTTTCTGGCCAAGGCGCCCTGGTCCACCGCCGCCGTGGCCCAGACCTGGCGCCAGCGCTTCGACACCCAGGTGGCGCCGCTGGTCCAGGCCGAGCAGGCGCGCCAGCGGGCTGCGCAGCCCAAACGCCGTGGGCGTCCCACCACCCCCGTCGTGACTGGGTATTTGATCGGGGACGACTCCACGATGCACAAAGTGCGCGGCAAAAAGATGGCCGGCCTGGGCAAGCACTATTCGACCACGGCGGGCACACGCGTGGTCGGGCATAGCTTGGTGCAGGGCTTGTACGTGGTCCAGGGGCGGCAGTGTCCCCTGGAACCGCAGCTCTATCGCCAACAGGCCGTCTGTGCGACGGAACAGGTGCCCTTCCAGAGCAAGATTGACCTGATGGACGACCTGATCCGCACCTTCCAGCCGCTGCCGGGCACCAGGACACACGTCCTGCTGGACAGTTGGTATGCGGCCAAGCGGCTCTGGCAGACCGCCCGCGAGCGCGGATTCCTGATCTCGACCGGCTTGAAAAGCAACCGGCTGCTGCGCATTGAGGACCCGGACGCGCCCAACGGCTGGCGCTGGGAGGGCCTGACGGCCTACGCGGCAGGCTTGACCGACGCGGACTACCAGCGGGTGCCCTGGCCGAGTCAGGAGGCAGAACCGCGCCAGGTGTGGGTCCATGTGGTCCAGACACGGGTCAAGACGCTGTATCGCTGCCAGGTGATCCTGGTGAAGGAGACGCTGGACGCGCCCGTGACGCAGGTGCGCTACTTCGCGTCGAGCGACCTGACGGCTGACGCAGCGACGCTGGTGGGGCACCTGGCAGCCAGATGGGCAGTCGAGGTGCTCTTTGCGGATGGCAAAGAACTGTTGGGGCTGGACCAGTATCAGGTGATGAGTGCGGAGGCACTGGTACGCTTCTGGACGTTGGCGTGGGCCACCTACTGCTTCCTGGATGAGGAGCGGGCGCGGCTGCGCCGGGAATGGCAGCGTCATGTGACGTTGGGGGACGCGCGCCGCGAGGTCCAGCGCACGCATTGGCGCCATCTGATCATCTGGATGCATCAGCAGTTTGTCGCGGGCACGGCCCCGCAGACGGTCTTTGACCGTCTCGCGGCGTAGCGCGGCCGAAAAGTGCAAGGATAGTG
>JADDPP010000036.1 GCA_016781845.1 Rubrobacter sp. | reverse complement strand
AGAGTGAGGGGATGCATGGGAGACCAAAGAAGGGATTTGCCCGGCGATCGGATCGATTCGGGCGACGAAGGCGGGGGGCTGTCCGAACTGCGGCGAGCGCTTGTTGATGAACTGAGGAGCAAGGGTGCTATCCGCACGCCAGAGGTCGAGGAGGCGTTCCTGAGGGTGCCGCGCCACCTCTTCGTGCCGCAGGTCCCACCGGAAAGGGCGTACTCGGACGAGGCCATACCGACTAAGCTGTGCGAGGGCGTGCCCATCAGCTCGTCCTCACAGCCGGCGATCATGGCGCTCATGCTCGAGCAGCTCGACCTGCGGCCCGGGCAGAGGGTGCTGGAGATCGGGGCGGCGACGGGCTATAACGCGGCGCTCATCGCCCATATAGTCGGCGACGCTGGCGAGGTCACCACAGTAGACATCGATGAAGACCTCGTAGAGGATGCCCGCCAGCACCTGTCCGCAGCCGGCTTGGAGCGTGTCCGGGTGCTGCGCGCCGACGGTGCGCACGGCTATCCGGAGGGTGCCCCCTTCGACAGGATCATCCTGACCGTCGGGACGTGGGACATCGCCCCTGCTTGGGTGCAACAGCTCGAGGCCGGTGGGAGGCTTGTACTGCCATTACAACTCGGCGCCGCCGAGATATCGGTCGCTTTCGAGCGGGCAGGCAGCCTCTTGCGCAGCGTCTCCGTCGTGGGCTGCGGCTTCATGCCCTTGCGTGGCGTCCTCGCCGTGCCGGAGAGAAACCTCAGGCTCGGACCGGATGCAGACGTAATCCTCACGCTCTACAGTGAACTACCCATCGCCCAGGGCACCATCTACGAGTGGCTGACCTCCCCCAGTCGGGACCTGCCGACAGGGGTGCTCCTGAGGCGACGCGAACTCGACGGGCTGCGCGTGTGGATGTCTGTACATAGTCCCGGCGTATGCAATCTGGACGCGCGGGGGAGGGCAGCGGATAGCGGCATCATACCTTGCATCTACAGAGCTACGAGCGGTGGGAGTCACTGCTTCGCCTGCGGACTGGTAGCCGAGGATGGGTTGTGCCTGCTGATGCGATCCCCGGAGACATCCGACTCACCGGTTGGCTCCTCGCCAGCCGAGTCGGCGGCGAACGAACTCTACGTGCGGCACTTCGGACCCGGTGACGCAGCTAGGGATCAGCTCATGGAGCTGATCGCGGAATGGGATGCCGCGGGACAGCCCTATATCGATGCGCTGAGCATCACGGCTTATCCCCAGGATGAGGAGCCCTCAACATCAGATGGCGAGGTGATCATCACTCGACGGTCGGGCCGTTTCGCATTCTCGTGGTCGTGAGTCCGCTCGCCGCCGGCGGAGCACCTCGGCCGGACTCATCGATCGCCACGGCCATGTTCACTCGCTTGTGCGCGTCCAC
>JADDPP010000229.1 GCA_016781845.1 Rubrobacter sp. | reverse complement strand
TCGGTATGCCCCCACTCATAGCCTGGTCAAGACCTGGTACACCAGTAGTTACCCTCTGCATTCCTGCATTATACAGATGCTCTCACGCAAGGACACACAGATGCTGCTGTTGCCCGCGGTGCTGCGGACCGTGCAGGAGGCAGTCAAGAACAAGCTCACGACCAGAGAGTTACAGCTGCTCGCGGGGATCCGCGAGGCGACCAAGCAGGAGACCGAGAAAGCTATGAGCAAGCACACGAAGGCATTGGGGAACCAAATCTTGACGCTCCTGCTCAGCACGGGCAAGGGCTCCCACACCGCGGTGCAGCTGTGCCTCATCCTCCTTGAGTACGAACTGGACGACAAAGAGCGCGTCAAGGAGTACCACGAGGAGGCACAGATAGCGGCAGGCAAGAAGTACAGCAGGCGCGGGCTCAGGGATGGTGGCGAGAGGGTAGCAGGGAGGGGGAAGGCGCACACAGACTGGGTATAGAACTGTGTAGGCCTCGGAATAGTGCTACGGCATGGGGTTGTTCGGGCATGCCGTGGCAAGCAGTACAGCTCATAAACCGCGCCATCTGGATACGAGGCACAAAGAAGCCCACGCAGACCGGGTAAACCCTGCGTGGGCCGTTGGAGGATGTCCGTGACATGGCCTGTGACACGTCACGAGGACCGGCATTATTCCACGAGGGAGCTGGCTGGGTGGATGAGCGGATAGCTGAGGCTGTGGAGGTGAACCAGCTGACAGTATCGCGGGTACGCAACCAGTACGTGGAGGAGGGACTGCAGGCAGCCCTGAACCAAGGCGTCACCTATCGGTAGACACAAAGAGACTAGGCAAAAACCTCGGGCAAATCTGTGGATAAGTGTATTGACTTGCATCGGAACATGGGGTAATCATGGGACGAGTTAAGAAATTTACTCAGCACTACCCAGGAGGGCTCGTGTGACCGGACTTGACCTGCTGACAGAGTTGCGCAGGAATGGGCTCAGGCAGAAAGACCTGGCGATGAGGCTCGGAGTGTCCGAGGCAGCGGTCAGCAAGTACGTGAACGGCCGCACGCCAATCACTCCCGAGAGATGGGATACTTTCGTGCGCGCAATCCGCGACGAGCGGCTGGAGGTACAGGAGACGCAAGAACAAGCGATAGCTTGAGACACTGACGGGCAGCAACTATGAGACCTGCCCCTAAAAACGACGAGGTCCTGAAGCTCGAGCTTGGCGGCGCAGAACTTCAGGACCCAAAAGGAACGTCTGATGGGATTATACACGATTCTCCTGTGGGCGCAATACTGGTATTCGGCCATTTTTGCGACCTGTTTACAAACTAGCGGGGGCGATCCCAAGGAGCGTCGGTGAGCGGACGCAATCGGGCACCGTTCCCGGGCTTCCAGAGGCCCACTTATACCCAAGTCCCAGACGAGTTCTTCCACCTCGCCCCGGAGTTGCTGGAGCGTCACCTCAAGATCCTGCTCTACGTGATGCGTCGCACGTTCGGCTTCCGGAAGGACAGGGACCGGATCAGCATCTCCCAGTTCCTTGAAGGGATTACGACGCGCGACGGGCGCCGCCTGGATCGGGGGTGTGGTCTGAGCAAGCCTTCTCTCCTGCAAGGGCTGCGGGAGCTGCGGGAGGCGGGGTACCTGATTGCCACCCGCGCCAAGGGGCCAGACGGCGGGGATAGCGTCACAGAGTACCAGCTGAACCTGGCCCCGGAGCGAGCACAGAGTGCCGGCAACCTCACGAGTTTCAAATCCTTCCGCGCGCCCAAGCACGTCCAGGTACCCGACGAGTTGTTTGACGTGCTGCTCCCAGACCTGAACGCGGGCCAACTCAAGGTGGTCCTGTTCATCTGTCGCAGAACTTTCGGCTACGGCATAAACAGCACACCCCTCCGAAGAGCCGAGATAGTTCAGGGCGCGGGCCTGAGCGAGAGCAAGCTGAAGGTGGCGATCAAGCAGCTCAAGGAGTACGGAGTAGTCACCGTCGAGGAGCGCAGGAGCGCGGAGCGCGGGTCTGAGGCGAGCGTATATCGGCTCAACGTCGTCTCAAGGCAAGAGGATGATGAAGAACTCGAGGACGGAGGGTCCCAAAGTTTACCACCCCGGGGGCTCCAAAGCTTACCACGGCGGGGGTCCAAGAATTCTCCGCCCGGTGGATCCGTATATTTACCACCAGGGAGTGCCGAGTCTTTACCACGGGGCGGTCAAGAGACGGGCCGGACAGGGGGGGCCGAGTCTTTACCGGACAACACTTCAGAAACAGTTGAGCAAGAGACAGAGCAACAACATTCGGCGGTCACGCATGCACCCGCTTCCATGGATATTGTTGTTGCTCTGGTCTCGACCGGTATTACTAGAAAGACTGCGGAGGCGCTGGCGCGCATTTTCCCTGCGGAGACCATCCTGGCCCAGATAGATATGCTGCCCTACCGTCACGCTGAGAATCCGCCGGCCATGCTTGTACGCGCAATTCAGGAGGATTGGGCTCCACCGCTCGGCTACGGAGAAGGGCATGAGGAAACTGCACTGGCGCCCCAGCCCGGCTCCGCACGACCGCGAGCGGACGCCGATTCATGGCGGGGGCATCAGCTTTCAGAGCACGGCGTGGACGAGGAAACGGTCAGACTCTGGGCTCAAGTCTGTGAGTGGATACCCAGGTTCGCGGGCCGTTTTGGGATTCCTGACTGGCTACGGGGCGCCGTACTCCTTCCGCCACTGGATGGGCACACGGACATCCTCCTCCGCGAGATGCAGCACCTCCTTGTTGCTCGCAGGGAGTACGAGCGCGCCGTGGAGGACGCGCTTACCACCGTGCTACGGCGCAAGGTCCGGGTGAATTTCGTGTACGCGCCGTAGGGCAAGTTTACTCCCGCAGGCCTTCCAGGCAGAGCCTTATCTCGTCTAGCTTGCCCCTGATTTCACGATCCTGTTCCAGGTCGCCCAGTCGCTCAACGAACAGTCGCACAGCTTGCGCAAGAAGGGTGGCGGTTCCCTGCGCCCACTGGATTTCTGCCAGCTGCTTGGGCTTCGGATCAGCCAGCACTCTGGCTGCGAGCTCGTATATCAGCATTAGATTGGCTGCTACCCTGGGCTCTGTAGCTAGCAGGGGATGTGTCTCCAACGACGTACGCAGGGCGTCGGATTCAGCCTCGACCCTTCTGACCTCCTCATCGAAGGAATCGCGGCGCTGACCGTTCAAGGGGCGTGGCCGTCTGGTTGCAGCAATAGTCAGATCAGCAGTTCCTCTCTCGTCCTCCGAGGTCGCTGGCACGGCGGTTACTGCTGCTTTCCCAGGCGGTTTGTCCGTGGCGGTGGCACCCGTTATAGACGAACTTGGGCGCGTATCAGTATTTATAGTAAAGTGTCCGATATCGGACACTTTACTATAAACGGCATCATCTGCCCGTGTCTCCTCGGGCCGCTTCGCTCGCAGACGCTGTGACTTGAAGGCTCTTGCATGCGCGACGGTTCGTATCCTCCCCGCGCGGATCTCGCTTACAGCTTCGGCGCGCTCCAATGGGGGGAGTCCACTAATCTGTCCGGCTGCGGTTGGCGCGATCACCTCCTGCTTGACCAGGTCGCTAAGATCAGGATCCTTCGCGAGCTGGAGCAATTCTGCTACGTCGCTCTTGCTCCGACCAGTCCGCCTAGCTATCTGCCGGGCCGACCAGCTGTACTGCTGCTCCAGGCGGAGCATCGCATCCATAGCCTCCGCGCGTGTCAGGTCGTCGCGGGCAAGGTTCTCGGCGAGCGCGGACGCCAGCGCACTGTCGTCGGATTCGTCGGCGACGATGCAAGGCAGCAATGCCACGGAGGAGCGCACATCCGCGTTGTCATGGCCCCGCAGGATGTTCGCAGCCAAGAGGCGTCGGGCACCCGCAATCGTCATGTAGTAGCCGGGGCGCTCGGGATCACGGCGCACGACCAGTGGTTGAATCAGTCCCCGGTCCTGGATCGATTCGGCGAGCTCATCGAGCCTGTCGAACCGCTGCCGGGGATTGTCCTTCATGGGCGCAATTCGTTCGATAGGTATGAGGAGCGCCTTGTCGACCCGGGCAAACGACAGTTCCGCCGCGTCGGCGAGCGCGCGGGGACTGTCTCCGTCTGGGCTCGCAAGCGCCATGACGTCCTCAAACGACGGCGCCGAGTAGCTCTTGCTGCGAGTAGACATGGTTTAGGATCTCCTCTACGACGGTCAGGTAGTCAGGTACGTCGAGCTCGTAGCGTTTGATCGCTTCCAGTTCACGGACGGGTGGCAGTACTGTCAGTTGTGGTCGTCGCATCTCAGCAATACGATGCACGAGTCCGATGTGATGCCTGTGGACGTTTGATTTCCGCGAGACTCGGGTAGGGAGTAACGCCAACAGTCGCATACCTGGGCTGACTGTACGTCCCTGGTTGTCGATGTTTCGTAGGAAATCCGCGAGGTTGGCAATCCCCTGCGGCTCTGGCTGAACCGGGACGAGCACCAGGTCTGCCTCGGCCAGGGAGCGGATAGCCGTCACGCCGGGCGGAGTATCCACAACAACCATACCGTATTGACCGTCGTCCGGCGGCACCTCCGTGCCCTCGACCAACTCAACCCCGGAGGGCAGTGATTTCAGCAGCCGTGCCAGTTGCGTCAGGTTCCGGCTCTCGTCCCGGTCGATAAGCGCCACCCTCGTCTGCCCACCTAAGCGGCGTGCCGCGTGTGCGGCCACGTAGAATGCCGTCGTGGTCTTGCCAACTCCTCCCTTCTGTGACCCCACGGCGATGACCTTCATCTCGTGCTCCCTCTCTTAGTGGTGCTTGCACTCACCATCTCGTCGTGAAGGTGGCGCACCGCCATCCGTATAAGCTCGGAACGGTCGACCGTGCGCCGCTCCGTGCGGCGAACTTGTGCCTTCAATTCGTCTAGGGTGGCGAGATCGTCATAGTCTAGGTAGACGGTCACCCTGGCCCTGTCCGTAGCGTCGCGCGCTTTCATTTCTGCCTCCGTGTCCACTCGATGTACCGCCCGAGTACTTGCCTACACGCATAGTACAAGGAGTGCCTGATAGCCCTAAGGTATTGTTAACGTCTTTTTGCAGTTGGTGCCCCGATGAGGAGGGTACTGTTGAACTCGCGGTGGGCGGTGGTATCGTCAGTCGGTGATGTGAGTGGGAGGGGCTGAGGATGTGGTGCATACGGTGCGGGAGGAGACTGGCTAGGAGCTAGGGGCACCAAGGATGAAGCAAGTGGACACTTCCATAGCTTATGCACTAGCTGCTGAGTGTGCGAGAAGTACTCGGAAGAGACCGGCCTGGCACGACAGGAGAGCGTGAGGCTAGGCGAGACCCCCCAAGCCCCTCATCGCTCTCCCAGTCGAGTGACTCCAGACTCCCCCAAATCGCCGGGTTAGCCCCGTGCGTACTGGCCTAGCAACTGCAACGCTTCTTGAGCCCGCTGCTCGTCCTGCTGCTTAGTCTGGATTTCGCAGTTTGGGGTAGGGAGATAGTAG
>JADDPP010000297.1 GCA_016781845.1 Rubrobacter sp. | reverse complement strand
TATAGGGCAGAGCGGATCGCCCGCGACGAGAACCCCAATCTGAGCGGGTCGCGGTGCTCGACGCAATGCGAGACGCTCGAACAGGCGGCGACGACTGGCGTAGAGCGAGAAGGGGGCGTGCGATGGCCATTCCCGAACCGACGAGGTGCTCGTTCTTCTTTCTTGAGGAGGGCACCAAGAACGAAAACGTGGCGGTCGGGTGGGACGGGGACATCATCCGCTGGGCGAAGACGGGCGGTAGGGAGCAGCAGTGGCTGCTAATCCCCACCAGCGAGGACAGATGCAAGATTATGACCCGTCAGAACGGCGAGTACATGGCGGTCGGGTGGGACGGGGACATCATCCGCTGGGCCGACAGCGGGGGACGCGAACAAGAATTCTCTTTCGTGAACAAGAACTCGTTGGGCCAATGGAACATACAGGAAGGGACCAAGAACGAGTTCGTGGCCGTCGGCTGGAACGGCGACGTCATCAGGTGGGCACAGAGCAACCGGAACGATCAGCGCTTCAAATTGGTCGCCGCCCCAGGGGAGAAGGTCAGGCCTTCGGTCCGGTCCGGGCAGTACTCGCCGGGGCAGATCCCGGACGTACCGCGGGTCACGGAGCTGGGGAAGGCCCCGCCGGAGAAGTCCCCTTTGTACCTCGTGGGAGAAATGACCGTCCCGGCGGTGCTGGTGCACGATCCGGCCTTCTCCGGCAAGATCCCGCAGGTGGAGAGCAGCCCGTATTACGTCCTGACGCGCGACCAATGCTGGGACAGGTCTTTCGGACGAGGATACTACTACGACATCGAAGGAGCGGGCGGGACGACGTTCAGGGAACAGATCAAGGTGGGCTTTTCCGTCACCCAGGCGGCCAGCATCGAACGCACCCTGGGGGTGAAGGTGACCGAAGAGGGAGGGTTCAGCTTCGTCGCCGACCTGTCCGGGGCGAAGTTGACGGGCACGGCTTCGATCAAACGCGAGATAACCGACCAACTCAAGGTGACGACGTCCACTTCGACGACCCGGATGACGGAGGAGATTAGGGAAGTGACCGTCACGATCCCGCCGGGAAGGCACGTGCGGGTGTCGTGGGGATTGGTCGATCGCTATACCCTGAGGCGATACGACGGCAGCAAAGTGACCGAGTGGGAAGTCGTCTCGAAGTCGGTCAGGGTAGACGACAGCTACCCCGACTAGACCCAGCGCTCGGGTTCGCGCGATATGCCGCGTCTCCTGCCCCACCTACAGCGTGCGCGGGGGGCATTGTGGCGTCGAAGCGCCGGCGCAACTCGTCGCGCTCGCGCTTGGCCTCCTGGCGCACCGCCACAGGCCGGGAGGGAAGCGAAGGGGGCGGGCAGCTGCCCGCCCCTTTGTGCTGCTAATCTCCCCGGTCCTTCGCATCCAGCCCCGCCGCTC
>JADDPP010000186.1 GCA_016781845.1 Rubrobacter sp. | reverse complement strand
TTGCCACACCTGACCCGAGGACAACCTCCGAAGTTGTTCCCGGCCGCACGAGACCAGTCGTGAGACGTATACCCGATGGTGCGGCGCTGGCTGAACGTCTGATTACGTTTGCTGTGACTCCCACCATAAATAGCTCCAGTAGCTAAGCCCTACACTCCAAACTGATGATCGGCCTCATGCTACTAGGTGTCGTTCCGAGCTACCGTTACAGTGGGAGAGGTTAATCTTATTAAGTCTTTTTAGGCATGACTATCCCACGGACATCCTCCTAATGTGGCTATTTATCTGGACTTTCACTCGATTCTAACTGTGAACGTGGCACTGATTACCCCGACTTTCGTCAGGGATTACCCCGACCTAGGGATGAGGTCACCCCGACGAGCCAGAGCTTATACATTGCGCATCCACGTCATCTCGCAGCTCGACCCCTCGGGGGAGGCGTCCTTGGCACCGCCTTTGGGTAAGGATTACCCCGACATGCGGCAGATGGAATAGAACATGGGCCTGCTTGGTGATGACTAACGCCCTAATGCTCGCCCGCAAGAAGGCAGGTTCTCTGGCTCTTGAGTCGGCTTTTCGTCAGTGGTTACCCCGACGCCTATGCGTCCATGTATACATGGGGCGAAAACAGTAAGTCTGAGGGTGAGGCCCGGCGGCTTCAGAATCCTGCATAAGTAGTGGCCATGCGACGGGATCGCAACTCCCCCGATTTTGGGTAGCGGTTACCCCGACACTTATACCTTCATGTATAGGGGCACAGTTATTGTGCGACTGGCCGGACGAAGCTTAGGGCAGACAAGCCCGCTTTTCGTCAGTGGTTACCCCGACGAATATGCGCAGATGTATACCGCCGAGAAGGAAGGCGGTTCTATCGCATTGGGAGAACGCACTTTCCCGCCCTTTATCCACCGCCACAAGGCTATCTACACCGGTTGCCCCTGCTTCGCACGATACGCGGCGCGGCATGCCGGGCTGGGTCTTGGTTCCCTGTACGACCGGAGGCTCGTGGCAACCATTGCCCACGACATTCTGAAGCATTAGGATGGTGGTGGACCCAACCACTCGCGTAGCTTGCGTAGCGTCGCCTGGGTAAGGCTGGACTCCGTCGCCCGGCCACGTTCCAGTTTACTGAAGTGGGCCTGGGAGATCTCTAAGGCCTCCGCCGCCTGCAACTGAGTCTGTCTCAGCTCTGTACGTCGGCGCTTGATCCGTGCGGCCAACCCTTCCGGCAAGGCGGGTTGCTGGTGCCTGGTATCTCGACGCTCGAGTCTTTGGTACTGTTCCTTCACTACGTCCGGGGGCTCGATCAGGATAGTGGTCTGTGACCATTCGTGTGCCCATCCGCGACGAATGGTCGTCTCCTCATCCCACCGGTCATATTGCCAGGCTGCGATCACCTCATCGGATTGGAGCCGGTCGAGTGTACGTTCCAAGTGGTCCCTTGTCTGGGAGGGTCTCCTCAGATCGACCTGGACACCTATCGCATCAAGGAGGGTGGACGCCCTATAGACGCATACATATTCGCCGCTTCGTGCCTTGGTGTGCCACTGCCAGCTCAGATATCTCGCCAGACGTTTCTCCCACATCTGCCGGATGCGGTCATACTTCAATGCCTTGGCGGAGAGCAAGGCGGTCTGGTGACCAGGACCCATCAGGAAGTGGGCGAACACTTCCCCGGGCCGGAAGATGAATTGCTCCACGTCCATGAAGCCGTCCATGCGTAATTGGCCCAACCGGTCAGTGATTATAAAGGGCCGACTCTGTATGGTCTTCTTCGTCGGACGCTGACGGCGTCCGTTACCGTCTTGCTCGTACACCTCCAACTCTGCCATGTTCAGCCAGAGGCTCTGCACATGTGCAAGCGCCCGCATGATCTCGGCCCGTTGTTCAGGCTCATAGCCGCCTCGCCGTCCTGTCCCACTCATCTTCGGCTTGATGCCCCGCATAGCAAGAAGGGCATCTACGTCCGCGACCGCCCTATCCTGTACAGACTTTGCCTGGTGGAGCCACATGGCTGAGAGAGCATCCAGAACGTCCGCATCCAGGTCGGACAACTCCTCCCTCTGCTGCCACATCATCCTGGCCAGCCGCTCCAGATCCTGAGTGGGGAGGATTGGCTGCTCATCGGCGAGTGGAGGTCTGAGCTGCGCCTGCCCAAGCGCTCCTCCTCTCGCGAGAGCGGCGGTCGGCCAGGGACTACCCTCAACCTCGCGGAATGTGTTCTTATATAGGGCCTCTCGTACCGCGTGGTAGTGCGCGTTGCTCATTACCGTTAGATGACCGTGCGTCAGCATGACGGTGATGAGCTCTCTGGGTGCCTTACGACGGCTAGAGGGGAGTATGGCCCCGGAATCCAGTGGCCGTATGCCTAGCAGCCTCTCCAAACGCTCGACTGAAGCGTCCCGCAAGTCGAGTGAGTCGATCACGAAGCGAGCCAGCTCTGGAGCATAGATACGCATCACATACTCGATTCGGTGCTCGAAGAGCTCGATCCGGCCGCTTTCCAGGTAGGCACCGAGGTGCTGGTGGCGCTCTGCCTCAGAGAGAGCGCGTGTCGCCTCTACGCCCAGCTCCTGTTCCATGAGGTCTAGCCCTAGAGCTACTACCTGGGCGAACAAGAGCGCGTCGAGTCCCCGCCACACGTCGAAGCCGTCCGCACATGCCGCCTCGAACACGCTCTGGATTACGACGGGCAGGTTTGCCTTGTTGTGGTCGCTTAATGTCCAGTCGGCTGGATTTGAGGCTGTCTGTTCCAGCTTATGCCTGTAGACCCTTCCCAAATGCTGCGCGACCATCTCCACAATGAGACCGAGCAGTTGCTCGTCTGCGCGGATCTGTCCAGCGAACTGTTCTACCGCTCCCGTGCGAGGAGATTCTCCATCAACCACCTGTCCTTCGTGTGCACGCCACACTTCTCGGATAAGCTGACGACGGCTGGTGTTACCGGTATTCGCCTCGCGGGATCCTCTGGAACTCGTGCGCGATCGCTTCTCCACAGTAGCGGCACCACCCTGGGAGCCTATCTCTCTATCGAGCCACTCAGTGGGATCAAAGGTATAAACATCTTTCTCGGGCTTATCAGGATTCAAATCACCACCCCCGCAGGGACGCGTCCCTCACTTCCTGATCAGTCTACTGCGATGACTGTCAAGTAGTTATTTGGGTTTCAGCCATCCTTCAACGGTTTCGACAGCACCACGCTAGCGTTCTGTACGGTGAAGCAAGAGGATTTGTAAACAAGGTGCAAAAAACATCTGAAATGTCTTGGCTTGTCAGGCGCTGGTAGATGATGATTACAGTCGGAGCAGCCGCAGGAGGTGATCGCATGCAGAGCAGCACAGAGACTCGCGCGACGGGTAAACATCGTACAACCGTGTATCTGGAGGAGGATGATCTCGCGTCCCTGGACGAGTTGAAGGCGTATTACAGGCGAACGGAGCGCCGCGGTCTCGACCGCTCGGAGATTATTCGGGAGGCGGTGCGCGAGCTGCACGGCAGACTGCTAGGTCGCTTGTCCGAGGAGGGGCGACGATGACGCTAACAACCAGGCAACCAGGACGGTCGGAGGTAGCGACGCCCGAGACCCGCAAAATGAAAGTGCTCGCGATAGGGTCGCAGAAGGGCGGATCAGCTAAGTCCACGACGAGCCTCTATCTGGCGACCCGGTTTGCCGAGTACCTGGGGGGAACCGAGGACAACCCCGTCGTCGGTCTCCTGGATCGCGATAGCACCAGTAAGAACCTCACCGGTATGATCAAGGTCCGGCGGTCACTGTTGCGACCTGGGGTGAAGCTCCTTGAGGGCGAGGAGCTGCCGAAGGATGACCAGAACCTTCGACTGGTTGTAATAGACACGCCACCGGGACTGGCTGCGATCGACTCGCTCCAATCCGCAGATCTGCTTGTGGTTCCCGTTATCCCGTCGGAGCAGGGCGTGGTCAATCTGGTTCAGTATCTCAGGAGTATCAAGGGACAGCGCGTCTCCGTGAGTCCCCACATGCGGCTGCTTGCGCTGCTGCCGGCGAATGTGAAGAAGGACTCCGCGCTCCATCGGGAGATGTTGAGCATCATCCGGGACCTCGCCGCCGGTTACGATCCTCCCCTGCCGGTGTTGACGCCTGTACCCTCGCGTACAAGGATCGAGAGGTGGGACCTGGCCTCCGATGGGTATGATGAAGCGGCAAAGGAGTTATTCAACTATGCCAGGCTCTAGCGCCAGAAAGAGCGACACCGACCTCCTACGTCTTCACCTCGTTGAAGAGGCCGGCAACTGGGAGCTGTCGAAGGAGGAGGAGGCAGCGGCGGCCGAAGCATCGTTCGAACGCCTAGACCGGGCGCTCCTCGTGCCCATCGAGCGGATAGCGCCGATGAAGGACAACCCGAGGCAGAGATTCGAGCGCCTCGATGAGCTAGCCGCCTCTATAGAGGACAGGGGACTCATCCAGCCCCTGGTGGTACGCCGCGACCCCGAGCGCCCTGGTTACTACATGACGATCGCGGGCGCGCGACGCTTGATGGCCGCGAATATCCTGCGGGGCCACGAGGAGCCTGATGTACGCGCTAAGGTTGCTGCCCTGCCGTGCATAGTGGCCGACGAGACCGACGACAGTGCGCTGGCCGACGCGCTGGCCGAGAACCTTGCCCGCGAGGATCTGACTAGGACGGAGGCCATGGAGGCTATGCTGCGCCTCGAGCAACAGTATGGGTGGTCAGCGCGACAAATAGCGAAGCGAACGGGCAGGGCGTTCACGGACGTTGCCGAGTTGCTACGCGTGGGGAAGGATGAGGAACTCAGTCAGCTCGTGCGCCAGGAGGTGGTAGCTCCCAGCACAGCGGGAACCCTGAGCGGACTACCTCCCTCCGATAAAGCTCAGGCGATTGAACAAATCAGAGCCGGACGCATTCGCACGGCCGCGCAGGCTCGCGCCTTCAGGTCTCAACGCGTCGGCAGGCAAGCGAAAGATAACGGAGCTGCCAAGCAGAAGAATAATGGTCAAGTGTACGAATTCGTACACCCCAGCTCAAGCGAGGAGCCGCCTGGGGGCGCGAAGGCTCACACTGACAACTCTGCGACGATAGCAACCGACGGCGCATCGAGTGTAGCGGCATCGACGGCCCAGCATGCGGCGGGTAAAGACAGGAAGCTCTCCCCCGTCGAGCGTCGAGCGGAGGAGGTGCGGCTTGCCAAGGAACACGCAGAGGCCCTGCGGGCAATCATCGAGCCGCACCCGCTGATCGGTTGGGAGGCGGACGTCCGGACTACTCTCGACGCCGTCTATGAGGCCAGGGAAAAGCTGTCGGGAGTAAGGAAGGGGGACGACCTCATGTCCGTCGAAGAGGCGAGATCTTGGGCTGGTAAGCTGCTAGGGGAACTACGCGCATTTCGGGACCGGAGCAGAACGGCCATCGACGACGCTGAAGTCTGCGACGCAGTTGCGGAAATGAGGGCCATACTGCAGGACATTGGCATCTGACATAGGGCTCTCAACGTGTATTCCCAA
>JADDPP010000047.1:5937-21365 GCA_016781845.1 Rubrobacter sp. | reverse complement strand
TAGCACTGATGCAGCGTGTATGCGAGGCCAAATGCCCATCCCAGCGTCTGCAAGTACTGCCGCCGGCGCAGACTCGGATCGCTGACTTCACGGCTCAATGGGTATGCCACGAGCAGGAAGCGGCCCGCCGTCAGCGCCGGGAGAAGCATTGCCACCAGGGTGTATTCGAGAACCCAGGGTCGGCCGGCAAATGCGACGGCAAAGTTACGTGGATTCGTGCGATCCACGGGGGCAAGTGCGAACAGGACGGTCATAACCAGGAGCACGATCAGCACACCCGGTGCCTTGGCCACTTTGCCTCGTCTCCCTTCGGGATCGGAGAAGTGCGCCAGTATCGGCTGCAGCGCCCACGCGAGAAGCACGAGCATGTAGTCGGCCAGCAACCGGGAAACGTTTGGCACGCCCAGAAGCTCGTCGATCGCCGTGTAGGTCGGGGGCGTGAGAACGGTGAACATCACTGCGACACACAGCACCGCCCCGAGCGTCGCGGCGGTGACGATCTCGCCGGGTCGACGCCACCAAGCGATGACGTAGTCGAGCAGAGCCACCCATACAAGTACGACAGCTGCGTACCAGATTATCCCTGCCGCCACTTCCCCATCCTGTCCTCGTAGTAGCGAGCGAGGCGCTCCACCATCTCGCGAGTGTGGGGATCCCTGGAGTCCGTCAGAGGGCGGTACTTTGCATTGAACTGTACGAGGCCAGCCATCAGCTCAGCCATCACCTCCTCGGGCCGACTGTAGGTGTTGCGGAGGATGACGCCGTACTTGTTCTCGCCAGGGCTCAAGTGCTTGAACAGGCCCGTCGACCGGTGGCCGCACATCAGGTGTGCCAGCTCGTGCAGTATGATGCGCTCCTGATGGGAGCGCGGTGTAGCCTCCTCGTAGCAGATCACGTCGACGACTTCGCCGGTCTCGCGATCCTGATAGGTGAAAGTGGCTCCGAACGGACGTCCCTGCCTGCGCCAGGGCACGAAGCAGATGGGCCGGCCCCGCACCCGTTCGACCGCGGCCGCGAGCTTCTCCACGTCGAACGGCACCGGCAGATCGAACTGCCGTAGCCGCTGCTCGCACTCAGTCATCATCCGGCGCCTCTCGCGCAAAATCCTGAATGGCTCGGCCCAGCGAGCCAGGTACGGTCGCATGCGGAGCATTGCCTCTTCCCCCTACTCCCTCTGTTCCGTCTCCCCCTCGGCACTTGTTCGCTGGCGGCGCTCCGCCGCTCTCCTCGCACGAAGCATCCGGCTGACCTGATCCATGATTCCGGTCAAGGCCTGCCGCTCGTCGGGGGTGTACTCGGCCGCCCGGAGAGCGATGTTGCGCACCTCCGCATCCCGGAGAGCGACGAACACTTCCACATCCGCCGCCACCTCGAGCGCTTCCTTGTCGTTCTTGAAGAACGCTCCCGCCGGTATACCGAAAAAATCCGCGAGCTTCTGGATCACTTCATGCGTCGGTTGGGTCTTCTTGCCTCGCCGTAAAGCATGGATGTAGCCGGGCGAGACCCCCACGGCGTCAGCGATCTCTTGGAGCGTGTAGGGGCCTCGGCCCGGCGGATGAATGGTACGACAGAGAAAGTCAAGCTTCTCGGTGAAAGTCCCGTCCGTGGGGAACCTGTCGGAAGCGGCCTCTGTCGGCATACGTCTCCTCCTTGTGCGGCTTGCTTGCCCGCAGTATAGCCGGTTTCGTCCATCGAGCAAATACCAGACGCGGGCCTACACCAACGTTGACATCCTCGCATCCGCTGTTTATACTATCGTGCAAATACAGCTCTAAGATTTTTACCATCGTGGAGAGAGCCATCTGGTTCTGCAAGCTCAAAGCAACGAGAGGTTGGAGTTGGCAACAAATACCATTGCTTCCCCGCGCGCTTTGCGAAAGCCCCGACGCGTCGACTGGCGCGCCGTAGTCGGTCCGGTCCTTGCCCTGATGGCCACCGGTGGCCTCTTACTCTTCTGGAGCTCGTCGAGCAACACGCAGCCTGTGCTCGTCGCCAGGCGCGATCTGCCCGTCGGCGCTACGCTCGACGCTTCCTCTGTTACCACGGCGCACGTACAGCTCACCGACACGCTGTATGCCGTCGCCCTGCCGGCCTCGCAGGCCCCGAATGTCATAGGTAACAAGCTCGCCGAGCCTGCGCACGCGGGCCAGGTACTGGTGTGGCCACAAATAGCAACGCGAGACCTCCTCGGTCCCGGGCAGCGGGCGATAAGCCTACGGCTCAGCAAGGACAACTCGACCGGTGGGCGACTGCAACCCGGCGACCGGGTGGAGATACTGCTGACGACGAACGCGGGCGAGCCGGACGCGGCGACGCGCGTGGTCGTGTCCGGGATCACAGTCTACGACGTGATCCGTGAGGATGCAGGTAGATCCATCAACAGGGACAGCAGCGGAGAGGGCGGAGCCATAAGTGCCCTGACCTTGATAGTTACGCCGGAGCAGGCGGTCGCGCTCGCTGGTGCCAAGCATAACGGGCAGCTTGACGTTCTCTTGCTGCCAAAGACGGAGAGGTAGGACCAGCTGTGACTCGACCCGACGATGCCGGGGCTGTGAGCGCTGACAGATTCCCCGACCTGCTGCAGGGCTGGTCCGGGGAGAGGCGCGCCCTCCTGGCCCTCGGGAGCCCGGCACTCGAGTCGCGGTACCTGACGACCATCCAAGAGACCGGTGAAGTGGTCGTTATGGGACGTTGCCTCTCGGGGCCAAGGTTGCTCGAGCGGGTCCGCCGGGACAAATTCTCGCTCGATGTCGTGCTCGTAGCGCGCGACCTGCACCAGCTTACCGATGAGATGCTGGTGGATGTGAGACAGGCCGGTGTCCCGCTTGTAGTGCTCGTGGAGCGTTCCGAGGAGGGGCTGGAGGCGAAACTGGATGCCGCTATCCTCGCGTCTGACGCTGATCCCGGGGCGGTGCGCAAAGCTCTGCTGTCCTGTGGGTCTGGGAGAGCGGCCCGACCAGCCCCTGAGGAGACTTTAGAGTACGGCCATCACGCACCTGACCTCGAAGGTGCCGAGACGCACGACCGGGTATACGCGGTGCTCTCCGCCACGCGTAGCCCCGCACACACTCTAGTGGCGACGGGGCTGACTACGGCACTCGGCAGTGCGGCGCCTGCACTAGTCGTGGATCTCAACATGGCCGATCCCAGCGTTGCTGCTCATCTCGACGCCGACCCCACTCAGAACATGTACATGATATGGCACGACGGTCCGGGCAGCGAAGAACAGTGGGACCGCAAGATCCGGGAGGAGTGTCAGCCCATCTCGTCCCGCAGCCCCCACGCCCTTGTGCTGTGCGGGGTGCCCTCGCCCGAAATGCGCGCGAAGGTTGGCGTACCGTTCGTCCGTCACTTGATCACGGAACTGGCATCGCGTTTCGATTACCTGCTTCTCGACCTCGGCGAGGAACTGCTGGGTGAGGACGCCGGCGTGGTGCATCGGGCAGCACTCCGTATGGCGGGGACGATACTGCTCGTCACCTCGGCGGACATCGCCGGACTCAAGCAAACGCAGGCGACGCTCCAGACGCTGCAAGGGCTTGTAGGCGTGAACGTCGACCGGATCTGTCTCGTGGTTTACGGATACGACCGCAGCCGGAAGTCAGGGCAGTATCCGCCTACCGATATAGAGGCAGAGTTGGGACTACCTGTCGTGGCGGTGCTACCGTACGACCACGTAGCCGAGCAGCGGGCGCTGTCCGCGCAGCAGCCGCTGGTGTACAACCACCGCAGCAAGTCCGGTCGGTCGCTCCTCGATCTCGCTCAGCGCATCCACGGCGGCAAGCTCGTCCTGCCACCCGACGTTGCGAGGGCGCCGCGCAGATGGAAGCTTGCACCAGCAAGCTGGAGCCTCCTGACACGAAGCAGGAGTAATCCAGTCGCTCCCGCGACGCCGGACCCCGACCCAATGCTGTTCAGCGAGGGAGGCCGGGAAGTCGCCGATGTTGACGAAGCTATTGGCAGACGCAGCGATCTCGAGGCGACGGTCTCTCTCAACGTAGGGCTGGAGGAAGAGGACGTGAGCACGTGTGCCGGTATGGATACCGCCTGCGATCCCTCCAATCCTGAGAGTCGCCCATACGCTGACCGCATGAGCCATGAGAAAGAGTTGTTCAGCTTCGCCAGCCCGAACGGCTCCGGCGAAACCGTAAGGGTAGTGCTGAATGCCAGTCCGGTCGATACGGAGACGGGACAGAAAGCGGCTACTGCCATCGCCGACCCGCTTCGGCAGCAAGAACACAGCCAGGAGGAGAACACAATGCCGATGCGACCGATCCCACCGTCTGAAAGTCAGGCACCAGGCGGACCGCGCCTCCCGCGAACGCGGACACCGCGACTACCAGCGGCAAAGGCGGACGGTGCGCCTCGCCCTATCGAGGCGAATGAGCCCGTGTCAGAGGCCGCCGGCAACCGGGTAGGTGCAGGGAATGGCGCTGAATCGGGCGATCAAGGCGTCGATATGTCGCCATATTCATCCGACTTGTTGGAAGCACGCCCTATCCGTTCCAACGGCTCCCGCCGCGGGATCGAGCATTCCGGGCTCTCCACCACAGGGACCTTCCCCGCGATTGAAGCAGCCGCCGATCATGAAACTCACGTAATAACCGGCCCGGCACAGATGTCCTCAACAGGAACCGCACAGCCCGATGTACACCCCGATCTGAGAGCCTACAGCCCGGGAGCATCCCGGTCGGCGTTGCAGCGCGCGGTGCAGTGGCTGCGCACCCGCTCGGCGGCCGCTCGCCTGGAAGACGAGCACGACGCTCGCATACAGGAGTTGAACGCTCAACTTAGCGTGGGCACTCACATCATCCCCTTCATCAGCTCTAAGGGCGGGGTGGGCAAGAGCACAACTTCCCTGACACTGGGGCTCGCTCTCTCGCAGGTCGAAGGAGCTGGCCCGAAGCTGTGCGAGGTGAACCCGGACTTCGCCAACATTGCCCAGCTACTCGGTAATGCCCCTAAGGGCCGCACGATAGAGCACCTGCTGGAGCACGTGCCGGAGGTGGAGCGAGGCGGGTACACGGCGTTGCGCGAGTACCTGACTCAGTGGGGCAGGCTCGATATCCTGCTCGCACCAAGCCGACCTGAGGTGATGGAGCAGATGTCACCCGAGTCGTACCGGCAGGCGATCGATGTCCTGTGCTGGTACAGCTCGTGGATCCTGCTCGACTGTGGTACAGCGCCCACCCAGCCGCTGAACCATTACGCGATCTCGCGTGCCCACCACGTGGTGTTCATGTCTCGGCCCGAGAACGCGACGATGGTGCCGACGCTTACGGCCGTGGAGTACGTAGCAGGATTACGCCGCCCCGAGGACAAACCGCGCGCGTTGCGTGAGACAACGCTCGTGGTCAACGACGTCACGGGTAGAGACCCGGTGGACGTCACAAAGGTGCGAGCCGCACTCCCCGAGGTCAATGTGCAGGTCCTGCCACACTCGGACCGCTTGCGGAGGCTTCTGGACGACGGCACTCTGGACATGCACAACATGCCTGTCGCCTACCGCCGTGCGGTGAAGGTCCTGCTCGCCAGCGTAATGGAGAGGCTGCTGGAGGCCAGGGAGGCCGGACGCAGTACCGATGGGTACGGGGTAGTCGCCGGCCGGAGGCTGTACCAGTGAGCGTCCTTGCCGACACGCCCACGGGTTTCGGCGTGTCTCTGCACTCCCTCGCCGCGGCGACCGAAAGGACGATCCACGAGCGTGTGCGCGAGGAGATCAGTCGCCGCCTGGGCGAGCGCCAGCTGCTCACGCTGGATGCTCGCGAGGAGGAGCGGCTCCACACGCTCATCCGCCGTCACGTGACTGAGTACCAGCGCGAGGCCGCCCACACGAACAGGCTTGTGCTGCCCGACCCCGAGGCTACACAGCGGCGGATCTTCCATAACCTCTTCGGCTGGGGCGTGCTGCAACCATTGGTGGACGACCCGGGGGTGGAGGAGATCGTGTGCAACGGCCATGGGAGAATCCACACCTTTAGGGGCGGCGAGTGGGAGTTCGTCGAGGACCTGCGCTTCGAGAGCGAGGAAGAGCTCGTAGAACTCATCAAGCGACGGATAGCTCCCTCGGGTCGCAGGCTCGACGAGGCGCAGCCGATGGCCGACGTCCGGCTAGCCGACGGCTCGCGTCTCAACGTGGTGCTACCTCCGGCGGCGGTCGGCGGCGCACTTGTCACCATCCGCAAGTTCGTGCTGCGCGCCCAGACCCTTACCGGGCTGCTCAAACTGGGGACGTTCACGGAGGAGGTCGGCCACTTCCTCTCGTGCGCGGTGCGGGCGAGGCTGAACATACTGATCAGCGGCTCTACAGGCGCCGGCAAGACGACGCTCCTCAACGCGCTCGGCTCAGTCGTCCCGCCGAGCGAACGCGTCGTAACTATAGAAGAGACCGCGGAGCTGGCTCTCGCCGAGCACCTGCCCAACTGCGCGGCGCTTCAGGGACGGGGAGCAAACCAAGAGGGTGTCGGCGACATCTCGATACGGGAGCTTGTCAGGAACGCGCTGAGGATGCGTCCTGATCGCATCGTCGTCGGCGAAGTGCGCGGCGAGGAAGCACTCGATATGCTCCAGGCGATGAACACCGGCCACGAGGGCTCGCTTACCACAATGCACGCGGCGAGCGCCCGCGACGCTCTCGACAGGCTGGTGGTCCTGGCTAGCTGGGCGCCGGAGCGGCCCGATGAGGTCACCCTCGCCAAGACCGTCGCTAACACCATAGACCTGGTGCTGCAGCTGAGGCACGATCCCGTCAGCTACAAGCGCAGGCTGACGCAGGTGTTCGAGGTGACCGGGTTCGAGAAGGAGAACGGCGCTATCACCGGCCACGACCTGTGGGTCGTCAACAGGCAGGACGAGAGGCTGAGATGGACGGGCGTGACCCCTAAGTGCCTGGAACGGATACGCGCTAACGGCGTGACGTACGCGCCGCCGTTCCTCTCCGGCGCGCAGCGGGACGAGAGGTAGGGGAATGCAATACCTGCTCTCGCTGGCGGTCGGCATAGGAATCTGGCTCACCTACGAGGGCCTTGCCCGCCCCCGTGCTGGGCGGCGCACCAGTCCCGTGGCGGGGCTCCTTCCCCGCATCCTTCCGTCGGACGTGCAGTTGACGCACTTCCTGCTGCTGGCCGTTCTCGCCGGCGCGGTTGCGGGCCTCGTCACCCACCTGTTGCTGGCAAGACCCCTGCTCTCCACGCTCGCAGCCCTGCTCGGAGCCTACGCGCTCATACCGATCGTCGGCGGGCGCCGTGACAGGCAGCGGGCAGCCAGGCGAGCAGCACTCGCCGACGCCATCGCGCAGCTCCGCGACCTGATACGCGCGGGGCTGTCACCCCAGGACGCACTCACAACGCTGGGGCGTATCGGTCCGGAGGAACTGCGCGGCGAGTTCGCCCGGCTGGCTGTCGAGCGGAAGTTCGACGGGTTTCCGCGCGCACTGGCCGCCATGCGGGAGCGGCTCGCCGATCCCCTCTTCGACCAGGCGGCGAAGGCGCTCCTCATCGCCTACGAGCTCGGCGGCACACGACTCACTCCCGTGTTGGAGCGACTGGAACGAGCCACCCGAGCGGAACTACGGGTGCAGGCCGAGCTGCGCTCGTACCAGAAGAGGAACGTGTACCAGGCGCGCATCATCGCGGTGCTCCCGCTCACACTCGTGCTGGCAATCGGTAAGCTCAACCCCGAGTACCTGGCGCCGCTCGGCGCCGTGGGTCGCGACCTGGCCCTTGCGTACTGCGTACTCTCGACCCTCGGCGGCTACCGCCTGATGCTGTGGGTGACTCGCCTACCGGAGGACAGGAGGGTGCTCGGATGAGCAGGTTCGATCCCGGCGCGTTGCAGCCGTCGGTGGTGGTGCTTTCCATCCTGGTGGGCTGGGGCATATATCTCTTCGTCACTAGCCAGCCGATCGGCCGTCCCCGACCGGACCTCGGCGAGCGGCTCAGGCGGCTGGACGTGCGCGAGCGCGTGCGGATGCGCGAGCTGGGCAGGTTCCAGAAGCAACCTATCTTTCGTAATCCCCTGATGGAGGCGCTTCTGCGCCCGATAGTCGACGGCGCTGGTCGAACAATGAGCACGCTGATCTCACGCTTCTCGGGTGGAACCGGCGAGCTCGAGCGCAAGCTGGCGGTGGCCCAGCCCGGCCTCGACGTCGCCGGATACTACGGCCAGCAGGTGCTGACGGGCCTCGTGTTCGTCTTGCTGCTGGGTAGCCTGAACGTGATGCTCATACGGTTGACGGATTCTACTGTGGACGTACTGCCGGTGTGGGTCTGGCTCATCCTGTTCGTCACAGGCTTCCTTATACCGAAGCTGACGATGGAGAGCCGGCTCAGGAAGCGCAGGCGTGCGATTCTGATGGAGCTGCCGGCCGTGCTCGAGATGCTTACGATAGCCATGAGCGCGGGGCGTACGCCGGAGGAGGCGCTCGTCTTCGTCTCCGCCGAGAGCGAGGGTGAGATGGCGAGGGAGTTCGGTTACCTCAGCCGCGAATTGGCGATGACGTGCGTCACGCTGCCGGATGCCCTCTACTCCATGGCCCGGCGCACGGGGGTGCCGGAGCTATCCCAGCTGGCGGCCCAGGTCAAGGCCACGGACGACCTGGGGGTCTCGATCATCAATGCGCTGTCGGTACAGGCGGAGACGCTGAGGGAGCGCAAGCGGCTGGAGATCGTCGAGGCGGGCAACCGCGCGAGCATCAAGATGGTGATGATCATCGCGCTGTTCATCTTTCCAAGCATGTTCGTGGTCCTGCTGCTCCCCGCGACGCTCCGCGTGCTCGGGTTGGCGGACTAGTGGTCACCGCTAGAGAGGAGATGCGATCGGAGGAGACGGAGAGGAGACGGAGAGGAGACACAAGGGGTTGAGGCGCCTCACCCACAGGAGGGTGTGAGGACAATAAGGAGGGAAGGACCAATGGCGGTATATCTTCTGATCAGTTCATACCTGGCGGCGGCGACCGCGTTCATGGCCCGGGTGATCGCGCGGGCGCTCGCTCCGCAACGGGGCCAAGGGCTCGCCGAGTACGCGATCGTGCTCGCGCTCATCGCCGTCGTGGTAGTCGGCGCGGTCACGCTTCTGGGTGAGGCCATCACGGGGGTATTCGAGAGCATCACCAGGGAGCTACAGGGACTGGATTCAGGCGGCAACGGCAACTAAGGATGGGCAGCATTTGGAGGAAACGACACAGCTCGCCCCCGACGCCGATGCGCGGCCAGGCGCTCCTGGAGGCGGCAGTCGCGCTCGGTCTCCTGCTGCCGGTGATGTTCGGTCTGCTGCAGTTCGCTCTCTGGATGCATGCCTCGAACGTGGTGCGAGGTGCCGTGCAGGACGGGGCACGCGTCTGGGCAGCGTACGGAGGTGAAAGGGTGGAAGGTCTGGATCGCGCTTGCACCCTCCTTGATGCCGGGCTCGGCGCTGACTCCGGCGATGTAGAGCTCCGCGGTTATGAGTCGACGCGGGACACGGTGACTGTGGAGGCTCAGGGCAGCCTGCGTCCGATACTGCCGATACTGGGGTGGCGGCTGCCGCTGGAAGCAAGCGCCTCGATGAGCAGGGAGCGTTTCCGCCCCCGAGAGGAGATGTGATGATACCGCTGAAGACCCATCACATCCTGCAGACATCAAGGTTGGGCTCCCAAAGGGGGCAGGGGCTCGTCGAGGCGGCGCTCACCCTGCCGGTGGTCCTGGTGCTCGCGTTCGGCGTGGTGGCGCTGGCACAGCTAACGCAGGCACGGATGGGCGTCAGCGCAGTGGCGCGCGAGGCGGCCCGCTCAGGGGCACTCGCAGACAGTGCAACCGATGCGATCTCTCAGGGCGAGATGCGCGGGCGGGAGGTCGCCGAAGGCTACGATATGGACAGCGAGCGCCTCCAACTCACGGTCGCATCACCCACGTGGGGGCGCGGCGGGGAGGTGGCGGCGAGCGTGCACTACACCGTCTCATTCGAGTATCTCCCACTGCTCGGTTGGGCGAGCGTAGGCGTGAGCGGTTCCCACACGGAGAGGGTCGACTTGTACCGGAGCCTGGAGGAGGGGGAATCTGAATGAGAGCGGTCAAGGGCCAGGCTCTGCTACTTCTCGTGGTCACGCTACCGTTGCTGCTGTCAATCGTTGGGCTCGTCATCGACGGGGGCGTCGTATTCGACGCGCGCCGCGAGTTGCAGAACATGGCGGACGGAGCGGCGCGAGTGGGGGCGATGCAGGTAGATGTTGACGAGTACCGGCGGAGTAACGGAAAGACGGTCGTCCTTGTGGAGAAGGAGGCAGAGACGGCATCGCGCCAGTACCTGGAAGCCGAGGCCCGGCAGGTGACCGGGCTGGTGCAGGCGAGTCCGCAAGGGGTGCGAGTGCAGGCGGGACGCGAGGTGCAGCTAAGCTTCTTGAGCCTGGTGGGCTTCGATACTGTCACCGTTCAGGCGACAGCGGTTGCGGAGGTTCACCACGACATTGAACGGGATCAGTTCGCAGGCGAGGGAGAATGAGGTCTCCACGGGCAGGACGAGGGAGTCCGGACATGGACGAAAGGCAAGATAACAGGCGAGCTACCGCAGTGGCCATCGGGCTGGGGGTTGTGGTCATGCTGGTGGTGGGAGGCTTCTTCCTGCTGGACGCTCTCAGAGACAACCAGCCGACGGATGAGCGTATCGAAACGGCAGCACTGGGCACGAGGACACCGCATGAGTCGCCAGCCGCTCGGGATGTAGAGCCGAGCCCAACCGTGCACCCCGCGACTCCCAGCTCAACAGCGACCGCGGCGACGATCGGGGCGGGTGAGCCAATTGCGACGAATCCTAGCGGGAGCCCGACCCTCTCAATACCCACCGCAAGCCCGACCGTCGCGGCCCATACACCGACAGCCACTCAGGCGGTTGAGCCGACATCCCCGCGGGCAAGCGGCGAGTGGGTCACGAAGCTGCCAAGGCGCAACGAGTACGAGCGGGCGTATGCCAGATACTGGGAGGTGCTCAACGAGGCGTACGCCACCGGCGACACCTCGCGATTGGACGAGGTGCTGTTCGGCGACCTGCTCGAGCAGACGATTCAGGATATCCAGACGAACAAGGCGCGGGGTCCTGGAGTCGAGTTGCGTATCGAGACGAAAGAGTCGTTGGTCGCCACCCAGGGTCAGAGTGACTTCAGTATTCAGCACGTATACACGGACTCGAGCGTCTGGATCGACCTGAGGACCGGCCGGACCCTACCCCGCGATACACCTCCTGTTACCCTCCAGCAGAATACGTTCTTCGCGAAGCTGGACGGTGTCTGGAAGGTAGTCGCGACGAACAAGCAGACGGTTACTAGGTAACGACGTGAACAGCGTGATCGTTCGGCCAGTTCTCATCGCACTGCTGCTACTGTTTATCCCTTCTTCGGCGTATGCCGATGATCCACCCGGTCCTCCAACGGGTGGTGATCAGCCGGGAGCACAGTCCACGACCACAGTAACCCTGGTTCCGGTCGAAGGGAAGCGCTACACACTGTACATCTCCGTGCGCCTTACAAGCCCCGGTACGAACGGAGACCCCAGGCGTCCAAAGCCACAACCGCCGAAGAGGCCCGGGCCGCCGCCGGGCGACCCCAAGCTGCCGCGTACCACCTACTACACGCTCACAGTGGATGGCGAGCTTCAATACTGCGTGCGGCGAGAGGAGGAGAAGCGTCCGGGCCACCTTTGGGGCTACTGGTATCAGCTTTGCACCGTGTCAGTCACCGGGAGCCCGGAGTGGGAAGCCGAGGTAGCGAAACATCCCAACGAGCGCCCATACCTACTGAGCACAAACATACCGCTACAGATCTACTACACGCCCTGCGGGGGAGACCCTCCGATCTGCGCCCACGTGATCGCGTACAGCGAGATCGTCTGGGTGCCGAAGCGCTACGAGTCTCGTCATATCGACGTCCGGGGAGATCCGATCACGGCGACAGATGCGGCGGAGGCTGCGGAGAGTGTGCTCGCTAACCTGCCCATGCCCGAGATCAGGCTGACGGCGAATCCGGACCTCGGGCTCGTCAACGTTCCGGCGTGGTTCTGGGCCGAGCGATACAACGGCCAGACCCTCAGCCACACTGAGAACGTCTTCCTCACTGCGCCAGGAGCGCCTGCCCCCGGGGATTGTCCGCCTGTCCCTCCCATACAGAACATGAGGACCAACCTTACGCTCCCATCCGGCGTGCCCGAGATAATAGGGGCCGTTTTCAAACGTGGCGTCCCCAGGACTATCTGGGGCTGGGGCTACTCCGACATGGACGGTCACCAACCGTACCTGGGTTACAGCCACTTCCATACCGGGATCGACTTCCCTGCGCCGGAGGGCACGCCGCTCTACGCACCGGCAGCAGGCGTAGCGCGGCAGGAAGTCTGGCGTAACGGCACTAACGTCGTCCGGCTGCTTCTGCCCAGTGGCCATACCTACAACTTCCTGCACCTGTCCCACATGGTAGCCAGCGGCCCCGTAGACGCCGGCGACCTGATCGGCTACGTCGGAGACACCGGCTATTCCTTCCAGCCGCACCTGCACATCGAGATGATGCCCCCCGGCGTCGCGACCGGCGAGTGGGTGCCGCCGGAGCATTGGAGCTGCCTCGGCGGTGGAGCCGGGCTGAGCGTGACCGTAACCGTGCATATGAGGGGGACCACGTACCTATGGGACTTCGGCGACGGTAGTGCTGCGACAGGCTCGCTCGGTCGTCCATACCCGGCTCAGAGCGACGTGACACACACATACCAGTACTCCTCGGCGGGCCATAAGGATGGCTTTCCCACTCGCCTGACCGTTCAGTACGGAGGCGAGTACATCGTGGACAACGGGCCTCCTCAGGCGCTGCCCCTGATCGAGGTGACATACGAGGGTGGGTACAGGGTCCAGGAGGCCCAGTCGGTACTGACCGACCGATGAAAGGGATCTGAGCATGCCAGTCACGGGCCCTGAGGCCCACAACCAGCCGTACCCCGACGAACCACCGCGCAGCCGCTTGGACGCGCTGTGGCTGACACTCGGTCTGCTTGCACTTGGTGGTGCTCTACACCGGTTCTACGGTCCCCCCAAGCTGCCCAAGCGGGTTCCGGGACTCGACGAGATCACCTCCACGCTCACGGGTACCGAACTGCCGGTGAGTGCTCTGATCTACCTGATCGGCTCTGCGCTGTGGTTGCTCTGGGGCTGGCTGGCGCTCTCACTCATTCTGCAGATCCTCGTAGGCGTAGCCGAAGCTGCGACGATGGGTGCCCGGTGGGTGCGAGGGCTACGCAGGCTCGTGGACGGCTTGAGTCCGGCGATCGTTAGGCGAGTGGCAAGGCCGGTGGCGGTAGGCGCCGTAGCTTTGACCCTAGCCCGGAGTGCGCTGCCCAGTCCAGCGTCAGCAGCAGGATCCAAGCATGCAGCTGTAACACTCGCTCCGCTACCCAACGATGACTCCGACCACGCTCGCAACCGCGGAGCACTTGGATCGCGCGAGCGGCGAACTGCGGAGCACATTGTGAGGCCCGGCGACAACCTGTGGGACATTGCGGAGCGCTACTACGGCTCGGGCGAGGAGTACACCAGCATCATAGCCGCAAATAAAGGCCACGCGATGATCGACGCGTACGGCAACCAGAGTCGGTTCTCAACCATACTGCAACCCGGCTGGGTGCTGGTCATACCGGATGCTAGGCTACAGGTCGGAGAAGAAGGCCGCAGGCACTTCTATACGGTTCGCGAGGGCGACTCCCTCAGGAGAATCGCTGCTCGCTTGCTCGGCGACGAGAGGCGGTGGCCGGAGATCTACGAGCTCAACAAGGGCGAGGCGCGACTTCCCGGCGGCCGCGCGCTCACAGACCCGGACCTTATCTGGCCCGGCCTGCGCCTGGAGATACCACCACGGGAACCGCCCAGGCACTCCTCCGATACTGAGCCGGAGCGATCCACATCCACTGATAAGAGGCGGAACGGCAAACGAGATTCGCGGCCCGGGGCTGTCGGGAAGAAGCCAAAGGTCTCGACACGAGAAGAGGGGCGGCGAAGCGGGAATGCGGGAGCGGCGCGGGGTACCAGGTCCGGATCAGGCACAGATAGGGGCAAGGCGCCCGAATGCGGGCAAGTTCCTCCCAGGCCGACACGGACAGCCGAGAGCGGGCCGCGGAGAAACACCCCGGAGGCAGTGTCCTCTCCGACTGCGCCTGCCACCGCGGCGCCTACCCGAACCCCCTCTGTCCGTCCATCGTCCACAGTGGCTCCCAAGGAGACACCTCCGGCTGCCGGGCAGGTGGAGCCGACGCCAGTACTCGCTCCCGTCAGGCCCGAGCAGCCGGAGCGGCAGGACGGAGGCAGCGTCCCTCCTGAGCTAGTCGCCGGAGGAGCAGCTGCGAGTGCCGCGGTAGTGGGCGGGGGACTGTACGTCGGGTGGCGTCTCCGTCGGCGCGGCGGCAGGGCGAGCGCCAGAGCGGGCGAGCTACGCGAGGACGGCTTCGTGCAGCCGGAGAGTTCGCGCCGACTGGCTCAGCGGCTGCACGAGGGCGAGTTCGAGCCCGCGGTGACGGTCGCGAAGCGGGTAGCAGCCTTCCTCGCTGAGCACGGCTTGGAACGGGTATCGGTGCTAACCGCTCGTCAGAGTCCCGAGGACGTACATCTGATCCTGACCGGGGGACTGACTGAGGAAGCCCGCATTTTTCAGCTGACGGATGTGCTCGGCGAGGCGCTCGACACGGACGTGCAGGCATACGCTACACGAGACCGCGACGTCGCATTGAGGGTGAGACTGCCAGAGCCAGGCAGGTGGAACAGATCGGCCCAGCCTAGCTCTAGCGGCCCCCTGCTGGTTGCGCTCGGAGCGCCAACGCCGCGCCATACCCTGTACGCTAACTGGCGAGCACTCGGCAACGTGCTCGCGGCGGGCAGCACCGCTGGTGGGGTGGACACGTTGATGGCCAGCATCATCGCTGCCCTGATCTCGCGTCGGAGCCCCAAGGAGCTGCAGTTACGGATCGTGGCGGAGCATCGGCGGCTGCCAGGCGGTCTCCTAGGCCTGCCACACCAGGTCGGTGACGTTGTGGACCCTGGCAACCGCGAGGGCATGGCTGAGGCGGTGGAGGCCATGCACGCCGAGCTACTAACCCGGATGGAGGTGTCTTGCGACGCACGAGCAGGTGAGGAGCCGCCGCAGCTTGTGCTCGTCGTGGGCGAGCTCGCGGGCCTGGAGGTTGACCCTGCGGCGCTCAATACGATCACCCTGTCGGGCCCGGAGCACGGTGTCAAGCTGCTCGCCGCGACCACAAGGGTGATGGAGATCGGCAGGAAGATGCTGCCGCTCTTCAACACGCGCCTCGTGCTGCGGGTAGAGACCGAGGACGAGAGCGTCGAGCTCGTCGGGTGGGACGAGGCCGCCGGCCTCTCCGGAGGGGGCGACATGCTGCTCTGGCTCGGAGGAAGGGCCACGATTCGATTGCGCGCCTTCC
>JADDPP010000047.1:0-5827 GCA_016781845.1 Rubrobacter sp. | reverse complement strand
TCGCCCAGCTGGGGCAGCTGATGCGGGAGACCTACGGCTCGGCTCATGAGGATGCTGATCGCGATCCGCCGAGAGGTGCCCCATCGAGTGGACAGGGCGAGGAGAGCAGCCTCGAAAGTCCGAGTGACGCTGTGCCCCTTCACGACAACGGCACTCAAGTCGTTGAGCTCGACGCGATGCACCCGACCTCCCCGGAGTCATTCGTCGAACCTGCCACACACGGGCAGGAGGAGGAAGCAGTTGAGAGGGCGCCTGTGGCCGTGATGAATGAGGCAACTGTCATTCACGAGCAACAGCGACCACCGGAGCCGGCTCAGGCTGAGGTAGATGATGCGGCCCGCCCAACCATAGAGATTACCTGCTTCGGCACGTTCACAGTCAGTAGTGGAGGCCGGGAACTGTCGTGGGAGTGTGAGGTGAACGGGGAGAACTCGGCCTTTCACAAGGAATGGGAGCTGCTGGCATACGTCGCCTCGCACGAACCCCGCGGCGTATCCACGGAGAAGATGGCCGTCGCCATATGGCCAAAGAACGATCCGCGAACAGTGATGGAGAGTACGCTGCATTCCGTGACAAGCCGCCTACGGATGCTGCTGCGTCGCCAGGTCGAGGGGCTGGAAGGCAATGTGATCCGAATCGAGCGCGGGCTCTGCAGGCTGGACGTCACGCGGATACGCTCGGATGTCCACAGGTTTCTCGCACTGATCCAGATGTCGGGGCCGGGGAGGCAGGCGGCTCTGGAAGAGGCTGTTAGCCTGTACAGGGCCGACCTGCTTGCCGCCTCCGCCTGGGCGTGGGTGCATGAGCGTCCGACTAACGAGACCCTTTCGCCCCACGAGCGTTTCCGGAAGGTCTTCTTCGAGGCCACGGAGGAACTCGCCGAGACGTACCTTGCCCAGGGTCATCCCAGGCACGCCATACCACTCTACAGGCGAATGCTCGAGCTCGACCCCTTTAATGAAGCTGCTTTCCTGAAGCTCGTGGAGTGCCGGAAGCGGACGGGGCAGCGTGCCGAGCTCAAGCGCGACGGTCTATGGGTGAGGGAGAGGATCAGGGACTTCATGTACGATCCAGACGATTCCGACGACAACCGGGATCAGTACGATCTCGAGCCGGCTATGAGAGCGGCTTGGGAGCAGGCACTCAGCGATATGGCAGCGCCACAGCGTTCACTACGTTGACGTTCGAATCGCACAGGTTGCCAACGCCATCTTCAGCGATCCTTACTGCAACTCGATCCTACTTCGCTGACCTCGCGCAGGAACAAACCCGGGACGCTCTCCCTCAGGTGTTATGTCCGGGGCGCTCGGCGACGGAAAGTTCCTCATACACGCCAGCGGCAACGTCTTTGAGAGTAGCTGGCGACACCGACGGTGACATTATGCTGCCCTAACAGGGGCCGGTTGGAATGTGAGTCTGGTATCCTTCCGCAGGCAGCAAAGATCGGCGAAGAAACGCCACAGGGGGAGCAGATCAAGGCGGCGCGTCCCTACTGCATAAATGTGGGCAGGGTGGCGAGTAGTAGATCGAGTTCGGCCTTGAGTGTGTCCAACACCTCCACGCCGTAGCGCTTGTGCTCGTGGGAGGCGACTTGCTGGAGCAAGGCAGCGGCAGCAGATTCCCCGTTCCCGCTCGCATCTACGCTATGCATCGTCCCCGGCCGCAGCCGTTCAAGCGCAGCGTAGTACGCCTCGAGGAACGGCCCCAAGCGCACGTTGAGGGCGAAGTTGCCGCGCCTCCGCGTACAGTCCCCCGCCTTGCTTTTTTCAGAACACCAGGGGGCGCGTACAGGAGTACCACCTGGTCGACGAACCCCAGACGCCTTTCGATAACGGACTCCCGGTGGAGCCACCACCCCTCCTCGAAGACTTCGCGGGCCGTGGTTCCAACGGGCCAGGAGGCTGGAAGCCCGCCCACGGCGGCGCTGAAGAAGCCGTAGTAGAGCTTGAGGGGGTCGCTATCCGCGTAGGCCTGCCCGGAAGCCGACTCGGCACCGAGTAACCGCGTCCAGCGCCGTTCGTTGAGTGCGACACCGAGGCGCAGTACCTCTTCCGGAGTCGTCCCGGGCGGGATCCTCAGCGGCTCCTCACCCACCACCAACTCCTTAGGAACCCCCATCAACAGCGTCATCTTGCCCACAGCCGGTGGCCCTTCGACGGCAATTAGCACTGGTTGCCCCTCCCGCCTCGGTATAGCCCCAGTGAGTTCGGGCGTACCCTCGACCATCTCGATCCCCTCTTACGGTTGCCCCACTCAACTCACACGTAAGCAGCGATTACGGACCCGGCTCGGAAGAACGATCCTCCTCGCTCGGGTCACTTGCTTCGGCGCGGACTTGGAATTCAGGTAGTTCAGGAGCGTTCGCCGCAGCCTTCTCGATCTCGAGCCAGAGCAGGTGGTCGAGGATCTTCCGGAGGGCACCAAACGGAAGCGGCTCGGTGGTCGGAGCACCAGGGACAGCGATGAGCGAGATCACGTCCAGGCGGGCACCGTCGTGGAACACTCTCGATCGTGCGTCGTAGCTCCTCCCCAGGCGCTTTCCGAGGATCTTCGGATCGGTGGGCACGAGTTCGGACAGCGGCGCATCCTCTCCCCAGGAGCCTCCTCGTCGCTTGACGCCGGCCGGGGTCACCTCGTGCCCGGGGTCGTACTTCCGCTTCGGCTGCCGCCAGAAGGATTCGGAGAGGTTATTCGCGGCATAATCGACGAAGGTTCGCTTCAGGCGGACCTGCTTGTTGCTCAGCAGCCGCTCGCGCAGCCTGTCGGCGTCCCGCTGCGACAGGGGTAGCTGCGCGATGAACTTGTCCCAGCTCTCCGCCTGGTCCCAGTCACGCCAGGATTCGGACGGTTGCCCGAAACCGCGGGAGAGGGTCTCCAGGGCGACCACGAGCAGGCCGTATGCGGACGACGGGTCGGACTCGACGAGGCAGCAGGCCGCGTTGCGCATCCGTATGGCCCCGCCGAGGTGCGTTGCCCGGCGCTCAGGCAGTCCTACGAGCGCGCTGATGATCTGCTCGACCCTCTCCCGTACGTCCCCCTCGACGGGACCGTAGAGGTCTCCATCGAACATCGCGGGACCCGTCTCAAGGAACCATGTATAGCCGAACTGCTCAACGTGGAGGGGTACCTCGTTCGCGAATGTCATCTTGCGCCCCGTGGCTAGTCCCAGGATGGCGGCCAGGTCAACTCCGAGGTCGTTCTCGCGCAGATCCATGCCGTCCCCGCCGTCGAGCGAGTCGTACCACTCGAGCAGCTGCGGAATCTCGGTCGTGCTCCCGGGACGCTGGACGGGCACGGAGGGGTCGAATGGAGTTGTACGGAGGATGGTACCCTCCAACCCAAACCGGGCTGCCGCTGGCAGGACGATGCGGCGGGCGCGGCGTGCCACCAGTGCCCTCCCGCCCGAGGCGACTACCTCGCTCAACCGTCGAACGAACCCGCGCACAGTATCCATGGGCATTCCCTCCTGCCTGCTGCTGGTAAACTAATCCTACCAGGAGTCCTGTGAGCACCCTGAGGTGGGGTGAAGTCTTGTTGGATATTGATTCTTTAGCACAGCAATGGGCGACGATGCCGATGGCGTCCGAGGCCGAAGTTCGGTCGAAAGTCGCTGTACCTTTGCTTGACCTCCTCGGTTATCCCGCAGAGCATCGTGCCGAGGAGTGGCCCGTGTACGGTTGGGACGGCCGCAGGCGGCTCGCCACAAAGCATGCCGACTTCGTCCTCTTTGATTCGGCGGAGTATGAGTCGCACCGGACCGCAGAGAAGCGCGGCTGGGCTCAGGACCACTCACTGCTGGTGCTTGAGACAAAGGACCGCGAGGAGTCCATTGAAGGCGCTCTTGGCCAAGCACAGTTCTACTCCATGTGGCTGAAGACGCCTTGCTACATCCTCACCAACGGCGTGGACATCGCGGTCTACCGACTTAACCCTTTATCACAAGACGAGAAGGTGCTTGAGTGCCGGTTGGAGGATCTGCCCAAGCACTGGTGGAAGGTGCAGCAGATGTTGAGCCCCGAGGCCGTTGCCGCATACCTGGAGCGGAACGCACTGAAGCTCCTTGCGCCGGATACCTCCAAGTACGGTGACTATGCCAAGACCCTGTACCTGGGTTTGGAGGAAGGCATCCGGGGGTCGCTAGACCGGACGGTGAGCGATTACTTCGGGCTATCGGCGCTTGAGACCAGCCCCAGCCTCACACCGTTAGGGGATGCCGAACACGGCGAGGTGAGACCCACGCTTTCGTACACCCAACTCCTCGAGGATCCCACCCCGGTTATCGTGCTCGCTGGACCTGGGGAAGGGAAAAGCTACCTGTGTGAGATGCTGGCTGCCGAGGCTCTCCGCCGGCACCTAGAAGACGAGAATGCCCCTTTACCCGTCATCCTCCGGGCGAAGCTGTGGCAGCGTACCTTCGGTAGCCTAGTCGAGGGGATCCGCAAGGAGCTGGAGCAGTTTGTCCCCGGCCTCACCGAGGCGTCGGTCTCGGCTGACCTGAACCGGGGCAGGTTCCTGACCATCATCGATGGACTCGATGAGGTGCTGCAGGGTGGGGATGTCCTCTACGACGATCTCCTGCGGCTCGTAAGGCCCGGGAGGGCGCGGGTCGTTGCGACGTGCCGCAAGGACAACTACGGCGAGGAGTTGCGCGGGGTCTTTCGCAGCGTCACTATCGACCGGCTGACTGATGAGCAGGTCGAGGCGTACGCAGCGCGCTACCTCGGGAGCGACGATCCCGGCTTCAAGTCGCGTGTGGGCTCGACGCTTTGGGAGTTGGTTCACAGCCCGCTGTTCCTCCTGATGACCGTGGCGGTGCTGAAGGCACACCCGCGCTCCAGGTTGCCAGCCAACAGGGCGAGCCTCTACTCCAAGTACGTTGCTTGGTTGCTCACCGAGCGCCACCGACGCAATCGTCTGCCTCAGGCACCAGTCGTTGACAATGGCACAAAGGAGCTGCTGCTTGCCCGGTATGCGCGAAGCACCTTCCGGCAGAGCCCAGACGACGCCACGCTCACTGTGGTCTGCCAACAGTTGGCGAGCTCGTGGAGCCCAAGTGTGGTTAGAGACGAGCTGTTCAGAACGGGTCTGCTACGCCCACAGCAGGGCGGACCAGAGTTCTACCATCCATCGTTGCAAGAGTACTTCGCCGCACTCGACATCTCTCGTCAGCCGGATCATGATCTCCTTGCCTTCTTAGAACTGCACCAACGTGACGAGCGTTACACGGAGGTGTTCGTATTCCTCTCGGGGCTCCTGCGGGACCAGGAGCGGCAGGCACTGTTCCTGGACTATCTTGAGGAGCATAACTTGCTCCTGTATCGGAGGTGCCTGGAGTCCCGTTTCGACCGGTCGGAGGAAATCCAGAGGGAATGGCCGGAGGGCTACGTCCGCGATTACCTTGGACAAGTAAGGACGAGCTACGTGCGCGTGGTGGACGCCCACTTCCGGGCGGTGAAGGGCTACTTGCGGCCGTGGCTCAATGACTTGGGCACCGAAGGCATCGAGGACTGGGACCTGGCGATACACGGTGGGATCGAGCCCAGCATACCCACACTCAACTACCAGTTTACGCCTTCAGCCCCAACCTCGCCCCCGGAGTCCCTCGTGACTGTTACTGCACCCGGGGGACGATCCCAGATGCGAGTCGTGACACCGGAGGGTGATCGGGTCCTCTCGTCATTCTCGAGCGTCATGTGGAGCCATGGTCCCACCTTCTATGATCTGAGCCAGACCGACTTGGGTATCGACTCAGCACGCGAGGTGGCTTTCGACAAGCTCAAGCATGAGGTCGCCACGGTATTGAAGGAGCGCATGTACTACGAACACG
>JADDPP010000442.1 GCA_016781845.1 Rubrobacter sp. | reverse complement strand
AGTGTGTGCGTGCCCACGGCGTTGCTGTAACCGGTAAAGGTGCAGCTGTCGAAGCCCGAGAGCCCATCGGTCGCGGCGCAGCTGATCGCGCTCTCGGCAGGCAGTGACGTCGATGTGTACGTCTTTGCCTCGATGCCGCTGAACGTCGGTGCGCTTGGCGCGGTGCGGTCGATCTTGACGGCCGGGCTATCTGCGGTCGTGCTGTTGCCAGCCTTGTCGCTGACGGAAGCGCTGACGGTCAGGCCCTTGCCCTCGCCCTCGATCGTGCTGTTGGCCGGCGTGTCACCCGCGAGTCCGGACAGATCGTCGCCCGCGGTCCACTCGACCGTCACGTCGCCGTTGTACCAACCGTTGCCATTCGGCTCGGTGGTGGCCGTGCCGCTCAGCGTCGGGGCCGTCTTGTCGACGTTGATGCCGCTCTCGGTCGCGCTCTTGGTGTTGTCGGCCGCGTCGGTAGCGGTGCCGGTCACCCTCTGGGCCTTGCCCTCACCAAGGGTCTGGGCGGCCGTGCAGCTCTTGATGCCGGAGCCGTCACTACCGTTTGCGGCCTTCGGGTCTGCACAGGCGAAGCTCACCACAACATCGGAGTTGTTCCAGCCGAAGAAGTTGGCGGCCGGGCTGCGGCTGCCGCTGATCGTCGGGAGGGTCTTGTCGAGCTTCACCGTTACCGAGCCAGAGCCGGAGTTGCCCAGCTGGTCCGTCGCACTCGAGGACTTGGTCACGCTCGCGGTGTCAGCGGTCACGCTATCCGAGGAGGGGGTGGGGCCGCTCTTGACGCCTGAGCCCGTGCCGTCGCTCGCGCTCCAGGTGATGGAAACGTCGCCCTTGTTCCAGCCGGCCGCGTTGGCTGCGGGGGAGAGGCTACCAGACACAACAGGTCCGCTGTTGTCGAGGACGTAGGATATAGTCTGCGTTCCGAGGGTCTCGTTCTGGTCGGCAATACACTTGCCGTCATTCTTGCTGGTATTGTTGATGAAGCTTCGGTAGGCGGTGGCGTTGATACTCAAGGTCTGGGTGCCCTCGCCCGTTGCGGCGGTAAGCGGAAAGGACCAGGAGGTCTTCGCTGTCTGGGAGGTCTGAGTCGCCTCGTGGGCACCCGTCAGCTCGACACACTTCGTGGTTTTGTCAGTAGTGACCTCAAGCGTCAATGCAACGCCGCTCTTGGCGTAAATGGTGCCGTCAGCAGCAGTATACGTATCCGCCCCGCCCTTGAGCGAAACTGAACTGACTTGCGCTGCGTACGCTGTGCTCGTCGATACCAGCGGCGCGAGCATGCCGAACAACAGGGCTAGGATAGTCAGCATCCTGAGCCCCCTGCCTGTGACAGTGAACGAGTCGTTCCAGAACTTAGATGTCATTCCTTCGTGTGTCCTTTCCTACCCACATTCCGCACCCTTATGTGGGCAGATTGTAGATTTTCTGGTAG
>JADDPP010000365.1 GCA_016781845.1 Rubrobacter sp. | reverse complement strand
AAAAACAGGATGTTATTTGTATCAAAGGTTGCACGTCTGCACACTGCGCTCATGAGTCTTCGCCTTCGCACCGCGAATATCGAAGAGACCGCGCGACTGGTACCCGGATGGGGCGCCCTCGAGGTACGCCGCCCGGTTGACAGGACGAACACAGGTCCGTTCATGGGCTGGCCCACCCAGTAAGGGGGGAGTATACGCGAGAGGCTCGGGTACCCACCCGAGCCTCTCTTTGTCCATGCCGGATCACTCCAGTACGAGCAATCCCACAGCCCGCGGCTCAGACTGCCCGCAACGTGTAGTTGTGCTGGTCTCCTTGCATCCGGGACTCCGAGCCAGTGATATAATCTGGTGAGGTTACGATTATGTACGGTCTGGGCAAGAACAAGAGGGCAGCTATCTGTCACGGGCCGAACTGCTCCGCGCGCGGTTCAGCATCGCTGGCTGCTCTGCTTGACGAGGAGATAGCTGCCCAGGGACTCGATGACGAGGTGGGCACCCGACCCGGAGCGTGCAACAAGCTGTGCGAGGAAGGTCCGAGCATGGTCGTCCACCCGGACAAGGTGTGGTACTCCCGGCTCACTCCCGAGGCCGTGCGCGAGATAGTGCGCCAGCACCTGGCGGGCGGCGAGCCGGTAGCGCGTTGGCTCGCCCGCGATCTGCGTCCGGCTGAGGAGAAGCCGGGACGAAAGCTGACGGGAAGCGTTGGACGCGAGTCGTAGCGCGCCTGGCTCCTGGGTAGCACGTCTCAGGGGCCGTCCCGTCGCCTCGCTGCTCGACGCACCCCGCAGCACTCCGCGTCACTCCTGGCTCTGGATGCGCTGGGACCTTCCGCTGCGCGTCGTTCCCATGCTCACCGTGCCCCTGCTCCTCGTCGCGCTAACACCCCTGTCCGGCCGGACGCTCGGCCTCTCCCTGAACGGCGCGTGGTGGCAACTGCTTCTCGCCGCTCTGCTCGGACCACTTATGGGATGGCTGTCGTGGTGGTACCGACGGCGATACGTGCGCCGTGTTGTGGTTCCCACACGAGCAGATAACCTGCTCCAGGGCGTGTACTACGTGGTGCTGAACGCTCCCGCGGAGGAGCTGCTCTTCAGGGGGCTGCTGCTCGGGTGGCTGCAGGGGGCGACAGGCACGCCCATCGCCTGGACGCTCTCCACGCTCGTGTTCGGGCTCTACCACATCCCCGCGCGCTGGGGAGGGGCTGCCGTGGCCGGGGTAACTATCGCAGGCGGCGTCTTTGGCATCCTCTTCCTGCTAGGTCCTGGTTCAGGCTCACTCCTGCTCCCCACGGTCGTGCATGCCTTTGCCACTTGTGGCTTTCTCAGCGCCGGCGCGTGGCTCGCGTATAACCGTGAGGTCGGCCGCGCACAAGTGTATGGCGCAGAGACGAGAGACGTGAAGCGCTAATAGGCCCTTATGCTAGT
>JADDPP010000198.1 GCA_016781845.1 Rubrobacter sp. | reverse complement strand
ATAGTCACCACCACGGCGCTCCGGCTCCACCCAGAAAACGAGACGCGCCTCCTCTCGGTGCCCGTTTCGGACAGCCAGGAGCAAACACGAGCCGTGCTCCAGTCTCTGGCCGGCAGCGCTCCGACCCGGCCCGACCTCTCGGCCTGGCACGCCCTCTCAGACTGGCTGGAGGGTGGCGAGCGGCGCGTGGTCGTGCCCTACGCCCCGCGATTGGCGGAACTCATACCACCGGTCGCGGTACGCCTGCGCCGGGACTTCGTGACCCTCATGAGCCTCATACGTGCCCACGCCCTGCTTCACCGCGCGAGCCGGGAAATCGACAGTGCTGGCCGTGTGGTAGCGACGGTGGACGATTACGCCGGCGTCCGCGAGCTCGTGCATGAACTCCTGTCAGAGGGGATCGAGCGGGCGGTGCCCGAGAGCATGCGGGAAACGGTGGAGGCGGTGGCCCGCGTGGCGCCGGACGGCGGCTTATCCGTCACCGAGCTCGCCAAGGTCCTGGGCCTCGACAAGTCGGCGACATCGCGGCGGGTATCTGGCGCACTCGACCGGGGCTATCTTAAGAACCTCGAGGACCGCAAGGGACGGCCGTCCAAGCTGGTCGTAGGCGAGTCCATGCCCGAGCACCTCGAGATCCTGCCCTCCCCCGAGGTGTTGCACTGTTGCAGTGCTGATGGGGAGGATACATGCCCGCTCTCCTCCGGGTGTCTCGATACGGAGGCAGGTTGTATCGACCAACCGGAGTGCGAGCAGAAGCGGACGTGCCTGTGGAGCGCGTAGAGGCCATGAGACGGCGGCTGGTGGAACTGGCCGTGGCTATTCGTCGTGAGCAACTGAGGGCGGAGTTGGGACCACTGGAGCACACTCCCGAGTCGTGCCGGCTGGAGAAACTGTACCATCGGCTGCAGCCAGCCTACGCGCGCGAACTCGACTATCTGGAGTCGGAAGATCGGAGGACATTCTGAGCGGCAAGTGGCGTGGGTATCAGGCCAGGGCGGTGGCAGAGAGTCACGATTCGGAAGAAATGCAGTGGCGTAGCGAAACGAGGTGACACATCTTGGGTAACGTTTTGACGAAAACAACAAGCCTCGCTCACCGCGAGCGAGGTAAGGAATCCATTACGCCACTCCAGGGCGCGGTGATCCCAGAGATGAAGCGGTGCGGACGTCCCACCTGCCGCTGCAAGTCGGGCAACCTGCATGGCCCCTACTACTACCATTACTACAGACAGGGCGGTAGGCTCAGGAAGCGCTACGTGAGGCCAGGGGACCTGGAATCGGTGCGTGATGCGACGGAGGCAAGGCGACGGATGGTAAGAGAGAGCAACACGGCGCGCAGGCAGCTGCGGTTGCTGCTCGCTGCACTGAAAGGGGCGGGACTGTGGGGGAGTTGAGTAAGTACGAGGACCACGAGGAGTACGC
>JADDPP010000149.1 GCA_016781845.1 Rubrobacter sp. | reverse complement strand
CACGGTCGCGGCTGAGGAGGTCGAGGTTGATGCAAGAGTGGCAGTGGCCGTCGGCGTAGGGGAGGGAGCGACCGCTCCCGTCGTCGCAGAGGGCGCTCCCGACGCGGCTGCCTGCATCGTGCCCGTGGACACGTAGGAGGGTGGGGTGGTCTGCGGTGTAAGCCGCGCGGACGGGACGGTGTCCCTGGGACTGCCACCGCACGCGGCCAGTGAGGGTATCAGCGCCAGGGCAGCCACGAGCCGTGTCTTGCACCACCTCAAATCAAATCTCTCCTTGTGACGGGGACCAGTTCAGCCTGGCCCCCGTCAATTGGCACCCTCTCGGTGAGCGGGAGGCTTGGCGGTAGCTACACGCTCCTCGGCGTACCGGCACTGCGCGGAACGCTCCGTGTTTCCCTGGTATCCGCGAACCGGCGGTACAGCCACACGAAGGCAGCGCCCAGGATCAGCCCGAAGATAGTGTGACCCATCAGGCTGCCCCAGGCGACAGACCGCATCATCTCCATCTGCAACGGCGCGAACGCCGGCATCCCCAGCAGCATCGGCATCAGGATCAGCGCGCCCAGCACCCACCAGACGATGCCGTAGAGCGCACCCCACCCGAGCCCGGACCCGTAGCCCCCGATTAGATTACCCAGCAGCAGGCCGAAGAGGCCGCCGATGAGCACGCTGTTGAACAGGTGGTACAGCCAACCTACCAGCGCACTCTTGGACCCCACGACCATCGCCACCATCGCCATCATCGGCATAGTACCGCCCTCCGGCGTCGGCGCGGTCATCATCTGCATCATCATCCCGAACACCAGGCCGCCGATCAGCCCGGCTATGATCCCCGCTAACACTTTCGATCCCATCTCTACCTCCTCAAGACTATCCTGAGTGCGAAGACCTCTGTGTCCCCAGCCTCAGATCTCGACAAAGTTACCCCTGCTGTACCCTCATCTCGGAACTATCACCTCCCTCCGTACGGGCCCTTTGGCACTGTCCCAGTCGTACCTGACAGCGCAAGGTTACTCCGCTTAAGGGGAGAGTTCCGTAACCGGGATTACATTCGTCCCTGGGTAGTACGGACTGCTACGAAGCCTGGTGGTGTGACACCGGAGCGGCTAGGCGTCCTCAAGGAGGGTGGTGAGGCCCGCCGGGTCGAGTATCTGTACACGTCGCCGTCCCAGCTTGACGAACCCGGCTGCCTGGAACTCGTTGAGCGTTTTGGTCACCGTCTCGCGGTACGCACCTACCATGTCGCCCAACTCCTCGTGGGTGATGCCCTCGACTACGTTCTCGCCTTTCCCCAGTCGTAGTAGTACCGAGGCGAGTCGGGCTGGCACGCTCCTGTAGGCGAGGTCCTCGAGCCGCGCCTCGCTCTCCGACAGCCTGCGGCTAAGGACGGCGATCATCCGCAGCCCCACCTGTGGATTCTTCACGACTAGCTGCTCGATGTCATGCTGGCTCATCACGCAGAGCAGACAATCCTCAACAGCCTCCGCGTAAGCATTCCGCATCCTCTCACCCAGAAGAGGCATCTCGCCGAAGAATGTGCCTGGATCGAGTATCGCCAGGTCGAGCTTCTTACCGCCGGGCGTGATGCGTGACAGCCGGACGCGGCCCGTCTTCAGCAGGAACAGCCCCTGCGCTCGGTCGTCCTGCCGGTAAATGATCCGCCCCTTCTCCACGGTCGTCATGCGCGTAGTCCTGTCGAGCATCTCCATCTCGTCGTGAGAAAGGTCTTGGAACAGGTCAATCTTGTGGAGGTAATCCCTTTTGAAGGGGTAGTTCAACTGCACAGAGGGACGGTCTCGCCGTGCCGAACCCAGGACCCTCTTGATCACATCACGCGCCATTTGCCCCTCCTTTGGGCCTCACAACGTTCAGCATCATACCACTGCGGCGGTCCCTCGCCTCCACTCATACTACGTGGCTCGGGGCGGGTGTACGCAGAGCTTGCCAGCGCAGGCAGGCAGGCTGAGCCCAGGAGGGCGCTCGAACGTCGCGAGCGGCGCCGGCAGCCAACCTTCCTGAACAGGGTCCATCTCCAGTGAGCGTACGAAGTAGTAACCAGGCGCTCCCTCAAGATGCTGTAGTATCTGGATACGGCTGCGATGCAGCACCTGCCCGACCACGCGAGTCCGGCGAGGGCTGTCGTAGAGATACACCGCGAGCCCGAGCACCCGTCCGCCGTAGATGCCCGTGGCCCACGCCGGTCTATCACCACCCCATGCCGTCGGCGTGCCGCTCGGGCCTGGGTCCTGACCATCAGCGAATGGGAGAGGTGGGGGGGCGGGAGGCAGCGGTCCCAGCGCGGCGGCCGGAAACAGGCTCGTCTCCGACTCATCACCCCCGGCACTCCTGGCGCTGTATATGCGCGTGTTCGGCTCGAACGCGGCCCAGGCGAACCAGAAGTGGTTGGCGTGTGCGACTGGTTCGAGTTGCTTGCCGTCCAGCGGACCAGCTTCCGCCATCCCCAGGATCATCCAACGGGTGCCAGTCTGGTCATCAAGGAACGCTCCATTGCGCCAATGGAAGCTCAGCTCGCTACCATCTACCCAAGGACTATAGACAGCCGCCGAGCCGACATCGCGCGACTCACCGATGCTGCTCTTGTCCAGGGCCGAGTTAGTGCCTGGCACGTAGAACACGACGATCTGTTCACCACCCACCATATCAGCGATTACCCGACGCTCCCGGAGCACTGAGAAGGGATAGGCCACGTCCTCTCCCCCCAGGCTCACCGTCACTACCCTCTCCTTCGGAGGCAAGCGCCCGTCCGTCTGGCTCTCATAGAGGAAGGGGGGACTATTCACGTCATCGTAGCCGACGTACGGGTTGGTCCCGTAGGCTCGCGAAAAACCTGTCTCCCGCGAGAGCACCCTCCCCTCGGGGAACCCGGCGCGGAACTCCTGCCAGCCCACTATTGTCGCCGGCAACACGCGGAGGTTATGCCCCGTGAGTTCCCCTACTATTGCCTCCCCGGTGACCTGCTGCCACCACGACTCGGTCTGGCGGTCCCACATCACCAGATCCGACTTGCGCAGGTTGCCCGTCGTGCCGAAATCCAGCGTCCTGTTCCCCACGCGCCGGTCGAAGGCTATGGCCGTGTTGCACAGGGGACAGAAGGTTACGGCCACGGGGACGCCACCCAGCGTGTCGTTAACTATCTCGTGCCAGATGAGTATCTGGAGCGGGTACGCACGCGCCTCACCCCCGACCGACAGGTGGATTACCGGCTCCCACGGCTTCAGCCAGGACCCTGCCTCCTCTACGGATACGAACCTGGGATCATCGATCGGAGGGATGCCATCGCGCGGAGGTCCGCCGGGGGTGATCTCCGTCAGGAGTACGCTGTGCCTGGCGAAGTCTGTCTTCCACCCACCCGTGCTAAACCCGACCTCGCTCAGATCAGGCTGGGTATTGACAGCAGGAATTGCCGCGGGCGCAGCCGTCGGAGCAGTTGGCACCGGTTGGGGCAGGATAGCGCTCGAATCAGGTCTCGAATGTACGCGTGATGCAGCGTCTCCTCGATCATCAGCCTTTGGCTGCGAGATCTGGACAGGCGCTGTGCCCCCGCACGCTACAACGAGCAGGGTCGAGACAAGGGCTAGCCGTACGAAAATCGCGCTGGACATCCACCACCTCCTCGTCCTGGCATAGAACTGCCGTCAGGTCTGTACGACCTTTAACCCCATTATCATTTTGACCAGATCCTCACGGCGGGGATTACCGAGTGAGATCACCCTGCCGTCCAGGAGATACGTGGGCGTCGCCACGACTCCGTGTGGCAGCGTACGCACTCCGTCCAGCTCCATGAGGTCAACCGTGAGTGTAGGGAACATCTCGCGCATCTCGGTCGCCATCGCCCGCGACTCCTCACAGGCAGGGCAATGACGAGAGACCACTATCTGTAGCAGTCCCCGCGGTTCCCCTCGCTCCATCTCTATCGTGATACCGACGCCCTTCTTCATTGTCCGTGTCGATTACCTTCCATTTCGGCGCTCTCCGTTTGGCCGAGCTTGCGAGGAGCGTCTGTAGACTTGCACCGGGCTGCGGATAGCGGCCCAGCCAGCGTGCCTCCTGCATTGCGTGACCTGGGAACTCCAACTCGAGCGTCAGGGTCAGGGTGACGACAAGCCTCAGCCCAAGGAGTACAGGACCACTTGCAAGACTGGCTGCCACGAACAGGATGCGACCCTCATACCCCTTAGCCCCCATGACTCTATTGTGCATGCGTCCCGGCTATCAGTCTGTAACCGTCCTTACAAACTCTCCACGTGTTCACGAGCTACTCACCTTAATGCCGAGTGATCTGACTGTCCGCAGCCGAATCCATCGAACGTAAGCAGAGTTACAGAACAAGCAAGACGAGGCTGTTATGATGGGACCGGTACGGGTAGCAGAGGATCGCCTTCCTTCCTCCTCGGAGGTGGATAGGGTGACCACAGGAGCCCCACCGCCAGACGAACCAGGCGCGAGATTGGCCCACCTCGACAGACCTGAGCTGGCGGATGGAGGTGCATGGCGCACACGTACAACCCGGTAGTCACCCGCACGCGGGGACCAATGCATTGGAAGACCGTTCGTCTGGCATTCCAAACAGCTGTCGTCGTCAGGCTTGGAGACGTGTCGGCGCTTGTGCGAGCCACTGCAGGATCGGTTCGTGGCCGACCGATAGATGATATGGAGAGATGAGATGAATGTGAATGAGCTTCGCGAGGACCTGCAGCGCGGTAGTACGCCGCATCTACGGCAGCGCCGTATGACATTGGGGCTATCGCTCACCGGGATCGCGAGCATGACTGCGGTCACGCTCCTCCAGATGGGTGTGTTGAAGCACCTGCCCGACCCTCCCCTGCAGAGCTTTAACTCCGACAAGGTCAACTCCTCATACGACGCGTATCGCTTCGGTGCCCCGGACGGGACGCTAGGGGTTCTGAGCTTCGCGGTCAACCTCCCCCTGCTCGCGTTCGGCGGCGCAGAGAGGGCGCAGGACAAGCCGTTGGTCCCGCTCCTCGCTAGCGGAAAGGCGGCGGTAGATGCCGCTGTGGCGCTCTGGTACTTCTACCAGATGCCTGCCAAAGAGAAGGCATGGTGCGTCTACTGCATCACCGGCCAGCTCGCCAGCCTCGGCATCCTCACCTCCACACTTCCAGAGGCAAGGACCGCTCTGGCCGCGCTGCGAGGCAAGTGAGTAGAAGCTGAGGTCGAGGCGGTTCAAAGTATCCCGCAGTGAGTAAACGTGCCCCTCCACAGCGAGGGCGCTAGCGGCAGCCTCCATGCAACCGCCTGGCGGAAGCACATCTGGGACTCGTCCTCGTCCGCAAGGGGAACAACGGAGGTGGTGGTCCCGTGCCGTATGAGTGGGCAGCGCAGCGGTTGAAGTCCGAACCGGCGCCTCGCGCGTAGTCCTGAGTAGCGAGGAGGCGC
>JADDPP010000501.1 GCA_016781845.1 Rubrobacter sp. | reverse complement strand
GCGTGCGCTCGGTAGCGTGGGCGTGGCTCTCTTTGCGTCCTTTGCAAGCCGGTGCAGGCCGACCCAGCCCGGATGGTTGATAGGGTTACCTCGATAACTGCCGAGAATCTTAGGCGCCCGGCCTTCCAGGTCCTCCGTCACAGGTGCGCGCATCAATTACGCCGATGCCTACGACAACACCGACCTGACCTATCTGGTTGACGGCGAATGTGTCAAGGAGGACATTACCCTCAAGCGTGCTCCCGTGAACGCTGCATCCGCTAAGTACGTGTACGACCTGGAGCTCGAGGGCCTGACCGCCTCGAAGCAAGCCAACAACACGATAACGTTCGCGGACGCCTCCGGCAAGGCGGCATTTCGGATGCCCAGGCCCTTCATGGTAGACAGCAGTGGGGACCCCGAGAGGGCTTACTCTGATGACGTACAAGTGACGCTCACGGAACTTGCTTCGGGCAAGCTACGGCTCGAGCTTGCGCCGAGCGTCGTCTGGCTCACCTCCCATGAGCGCGCCTACCCGGTGCGCATAGACCCCACCGTCGAGCAGGTCCTCTACAGCCGCTCCGAGGCGATGGCGCAGGACGCGACGATCAACCAGGCGCTGCCGGATACCAACGAGGACTACAAGGACATTCTTCAGGTGGGCAAGCGAGACACGGGAGAGAGGTGGGACTCTCTCATCCGGTTTCCTGAGCTCGACACTTCCCTGCAGACAGCGTGGTCACGAGCGGCTACCTCAGGTTGTACGCGAGCGCTGGTGCGGACGGGATGCTGATGAACGTGTACCGCAACGGGGCGGCGTGGGAGGACACGAGCGTTACGTGGAACAGCGCCCCTTCCACGTCGAACGCGGTCAACACCACACACTCTGTGGTGCCCGGATGGAACAGCTTCTACCTGTCCGGCACAGTGCGCTACTGGGTGCAAGAGAGAGTGGGCAACCACGGGGTGAGGATAGCGAGCGCGGGGGCGAATGGCTTACAGGTGCCGTTCAAGGGCAGCAATACCACGGACCCCTCCCTGCGCCCTCAACTGGTGGTCCGCTACGTGCCCGCCACCAGGTATGGCATGGACGACCTGTGGACGTACACCGAGCACGACTACGGTGGCCGCAACACCAGCACGACGAATATCTCAAACGGCAACCTCGACTTCCGGCACGAGGGTGACCCCATCGAGATGTGAGGCTTCCTGGTAAGCCTGACCCATATCTACAACAGCCAGGACCCTTACGGACAGACAGGGTCCTACGACAAGGCAGGGGCGGTGTGGGGCGAGGGCTGGACGTTCTCGCAGAACATACGGCTCTACGGCATCGCTGACGGGGGGATGGTCCTCAGGGATGAAAGGGGTAGCATCCGCATCTACGCGAAGAACGCGATTCAGGACGGCACCCAGACTTACTTCAAGCCACCCCACTACAACTATACCCTGACGAAGGACACCAGCACAGGCA
>JADDPP010000031.1 GCA_016781845.1 Rubrobacter sp. | reverse complement strand
CGCGATGGACCACGACTTTGACATGACCCTGGCCGGAAAGCTCCACTGCGATAATCCCTGGATACTTGGGGTCGAGGGAGCGCGATAGACGAGACCCTGGCCCGCGGTTGCTACTTACCAGGAGTCGTTTTCAGTCGTTATCCCTGGGCCGCACGACCTCCTCGAGCGGACGCTCACTCCTGCGGTCCACGTCCAGGTCGCCGACCTCCTCCACGTTTACCTGCTCCGCCCGCACGGTGTCCTGGACGCGCTCCGTCTCGGTGACGGCCTCCTTGTCGATCTCTATCTCCTCCGCCACGCGCACCTGCTTCGTGACCTCAACATCCTCCTCGGAGACAGGAATGGCTATCGTATCCCCTTGGAAGGCGTCGGACGTGTCCGCGGTTGAGCTTGGGGTGACGCTGCGGACCTGCACTTCCTCCCGCGTGACAGGCACCTCAACCGTCTCCTGCTCCTCGACCACGCTCTTTGTAAGGCGCACCTCACCGGCCTCGCGCTGAACCTTCTGGGCCTGAAGCTCTTCCTCGTAGCGCTCGACCCGGAGAGTGTCCTCGACCGACTGCACGTCCTGGGTTGAGGGTGGGGCGACACGCACTGGTTCGGCTTGTACAAACTCCTGACGCGCGGGCTCGGCCTCCACGCGCTCGACAGGCACCCGCTCCGTCTCTACCGTCTGCTGCCGCACCGGCTCGACATCAACAACCTCCGCGCGCACGGGCTGGGCCTCCACGACGGGTACGGGCTGTGGGGCGGGCGCAGTGGGCGCAGGCGCCTCTGCCTGCTCCACCTGACGCGGAACGTGAACCTCGGAGGTTATCGTGATTACATCTCCATCGTCGTCCACGTCCACGCGGGTGTTGGTGTTCTGTTGTTGGTCTTGTAGTACTGTCTCGTCGTCATCCCTGAAGGACATCAGGAGTCTCCTTCTACAGTCATGTTGCCTCTCATCGCCAGGAGGAGAACTCCTCCCCGGTACCGCGCCGACTTACGCACGGGATGTGCCAGGCGCGATGAATGACGCCCTTGCTCTTACAGTCATTACTGGGTATGAGTAACCAGACTAGGTGAGGACCTCGTGGTCCAGCGGCGCGAAGCGATCGTACGGAGTGAGCTGGTATGTCTCGGTGAGGGCGCTGCTGACGTTGCGGACGGCGAGCGATACCTTCATCGCGACCTCTTCGTTGGGCGCCTCGTAGATGTCCACGTAGTCATACGGTCCGAGCAAGGCGTACGAGTTGATCCAGCGTGCCTCAGGAGCCTCCTGGCGTATCAGGTCGCCCACCGTCCTCCCAAGCGTCTGGAGGTCCTCGGGGCGCTCCATCGAGTTGGCTGTAAGCTTGGTCATCATCATGTACAGGGGCATGTAATCACACTCCTTTGCACCGTGCTTATCGTGTCCGCGCGGAGTACCGCGACGGGATGCGTTTGCACAAGCCGTGCCAAACCTTAGCGTGCAGTAGCCTTCCCAGGATGAGGCAGGAGTGGTTTGCGGATGGCGTAGGCGTGCGTCATCGCACGCCTTCTGCCTAGACACCGTTTGTAGAGAGGCGTCCCACCGGGACGCCTCTGGCTATCGCTTGCGGGCGCGCGAGCGCTCGGTCTCGGTCAGGAGCCGCTTGCGCAGGCGGATGTTCTTGGGCGTAACCTCCACGAGCTCGTCCTCGGCGAGGAAGTCGAGCGCGGCGTCGAGGTCCATCTGCAGGGGTGGGGAGAGACGGACCAGGATCTCCGAGGTGCTGGAGCGCACGTTGGTGAGCTTCTTCTCCTTGCACACGTTGATCGGCAGGTCCTGGCCGCGCGCGTTGACGCCCACTATCATCCCTTCGTACACGAGGGTGCCGGGCTCGATGATGGTAGCGCCTCGCTCCTGCGCGTTCATCAGACCGTACGTCGTCGCCACCCCGCTATCCGTGGCGATCATAGCGCCGGTGCGGTCGCTACCTATGGGGCCAGCGAACGGTCGGTAGCCGGTGAACACGCTGTTGAGGACCGCTGTTCCACGAGTATCAGTGAGCAGCCTCGCGCGGAGTCCAAGCAGCCCGCGAGTGGGCACATCGAACTCAAGATGCACCTCACCCCGACCCTCGTTCGCCATCTCGGTCATGGATGCCTGCCGGCGGCCGAACTGCTCCACGACAGTGCCTACGTGCTCCTCGGCGACATCCACGCTCAACCGCTCCCACGGCTCCTGGCGCACGCCGTCTATCTCCTTGACGATGGCCTCCGGGCGTGAGACCTGTAGCTCGTACCCTTCGCGCCGCATCTCCTCGATGAGCACGGCGAGATGAAGCTCACCGCGGCCCGAGACCTCGAACTCATCCGCCACCTCCGTCGCGCGGACTCGCAGGGAGAGATTCGTCTCCAACTCCCTGAAAAGCCGCTCCCGCAACTTGCGAGATGTGCTCGCTGTGCCCTCGCGCCCCGCGAATGGGCTGGTGTTTACGCCGAACGTCATCTTCACCGTCGGCTCTGTCACCGCGATGCGCGGCAGCGCCTCGGGGTACGCTGCATCCGAGATCGTATGGCCGATGCCCACATCGTCGAGCCCGGTGAGGGCGACGATGTCCCCCGCGCTCGCCTCCTCTACCTCTACTCGTGAGAGACCCTGGTAGAGGTAGAGCTGCCCCACGGCTGCCTGCCGGGGGGCGGTGTCGGGGGCGAGCACCGCGACGGGCTGCCCAGCGCGCAGGCGTCCGCGATTGATGCGGCCTATAGCGTAGCGTCCACGGTAGCTATCGTAGTCAAGCGTTGTCACGAGCAGCTGCAGTGGTGCGTCCGGGTCGCTCTGGGGGGCCGGGATGTGTTCGACAATGGCCTCGAAGAGGGGGGCGAGGTCTGTCCGCGGGTTGTCGAGACTGCGGGCGGCCCACTCCTCCCGGGCGGAAGCGTAGAGCACGGGAAACTCGAGCTGGTCGGAATCAGTTGCCAGCTCAAGGAAGAGGTCGGACAACTCCTCAAGCACCTCGTTCACCCGCGACTGGGCGCGGTCTACCTTGTTGATGACCACGACGGGGCGCAGGTCCAGCTCCAGCGCCTTCTTGAGCACGAAGTGGGTCTGCGGCATCGGGCCCTCAACGGCATCAACGATGAGCAGCACCCCATCCGCCATGAGGAGCACGCGTTCAACCTCCCCGCCGAAGTCGGCGTGGCCTGGGGTGTCGATAACGTTGATCTTCACACCTTCGTACGTGATGGCCGTGTTCTTAGCCAGGATAGTGATGCCACGCTCGCGCTCCTGGTCGTTCGAGTCGAGGATGCGCTCGCCCACGACCTGGTTGTGGCGAAACACGTGGCTCTGCTTGAGCAGTCCGTCCACGAGCGTCGTCTTGCCGTGGTCTACGTGAGCGATGATTGCGACGTTGCGGATGTCCTGACGGGCTGTGTTGGGCATGATGTTCCCTTTTGGTCGGCTGCTGGAAGCGCACGAAAAAGGTGTGAGCCATGCGGCCCACACCACAGTATTGCTTGACAATATTATACCAAACCTTGCCACCTCTCTATCTTCATCTGTATGTCGTGCAGGCCCTGTGACACGGACCGCGCCTTGCCCCCGGCCTGGCTGCGATCACTTTAGGGGTGCTGGGGACGACCCTGGCTGAATGGCGGTATCAGTTTGGGGTGGGAGCACGCACCCCATTTGAGGTATCCGAAAGGTAATCATTTTGGAGATGTTGAGAACTGGTTGACGCCGTAGACTAATGGCATACGAACGAGGGGCGTTGCACCAGCCCAGCCCCTGATGTGAGCTAGAGGAAGAGGACGGACAGATGGCAGTAAACGCGACAGCCCTAGAGGAAAGCTACTCCCCGCGTACCGGCCAGAGGCATCTGTACGCCGTACCCTCGCCGGCGAATCGCCAGCCCCAGGCCGGCCTCGCCGAGGGCAAGGCAATCGCTCATCTCGCTCACGAGCTTCGGACTCCGCTGTCCACGCTGCACACGACACTCGAGCTGCTCGAAGACTTCTCCAGCATGGATGCGGAGGAAGTACAGCACCTGCTCGGGACGCTGAGGCGCAGCGTCACGTGGATGACCGGGCTGGTTGACAATCTCTCGACCTCAGAGGCTCTCGAGGATGGCCGGCTGCGACTGAAGCAGACCTTTGCGCCGGTGCTCGACTGCATCGAGTCCGCCGTCGCTCTCGTGCAGCCTCTTCTCGCCCGCCGGGACCAGCACGTTCGTGTTGTCTGCGCCGATCCGGCCCCGCTCGTGTTCGTTGATACGCTCCGTATCGGCCAGGTGATAGTAAACCTGCTGAACAACGCCAGTACGTACGGCGCGTGGGGCGAGGATATTGAAGTAACAGTCTCGGTCGCGCACGGCGAGGTCCGGGTGACCGTTACGGACTCTGGACCGGGCATCCCCGAGGAGGAGCAGCAGGGTGTCTTCGGTCGCGGCGTTCGTGGCGCGAGGGGCAGCGAGTGCAGGGCCGGTGGTCAGGGTCTGGGCCTGCATATAGTGAAGGCGATAGTCGAGTTGCACGGCGGTTCAGTAGGCGTGAGCAGCGTGGTGGGGCAGGGGGCGTCCTTCTGGTTCAGGCTCCCTTCTCAGTCGAATGTCCACGCCGATTCCGCTGTGGTACGTGTGATTCAGTAGGTGACGAATGAAGGTACTGGTAGTTGACGACGATCTGGAGCTACTTGATATAACGTCATACGCTCTGCGGCGTGAGGGGTTCAATGTAATCTCCGCGACGGACGGCGCGCAGGCCTTGCGCCGCTGGGAGTCCGACCAGCCTGATGTAGTGGTGCTGGATGCGACGATGCCGAACATGACAGGCTTCGAGGTCTGCAGGCAGATCCGGAAGGGGTCGCAGACTCCTGTCATCATGCTCACAGCCCTGCAGAACGAAGAACACGTCGTGGAGGGGTTTCAGTCTGGGGCAGATGACTACGTCATCAAGCCGTTCAGCCACCGGTTGCTTGCGATGCGGATACGCGCCGTGTATCGCCGAGGAAGTGGTCAGAGACAGTCGGCGGAGCCTACTCGGGAGCTGAGACTGGGGGAGTTGTCGCTGGATCTGGAGTCTCACGAGGTAAGGCACGGCGGTCGTGAGATACGACTGACTCCGACGGAGTTCAAGCTGCTGTATATGCTCGCGGCGAACGCTGGGCGGGTGGTTCCCTCTACCAGGCTGGTGGACTATGCTTGGGGCTACAACGACGGCGACGAGTCGCTGTTGAAGACCCACATCAGCCACATCCGCAAGAAGCTGGGGATGCCAAACGAGGACGTGGGCAACATCACGGTGCTTCCACGCGTAGGATACAAGCTCACCCGCGAATAGTTTCAGTACCGCCCCTATACAGCCATTCGAGCGAGTGTTGCTGGTTGTGGCAAGCCCAGGAAGGAGGTGGCGCGGTGCAACAATGTTGGAGGTTAGTATGGCGCTGAGTGCTGATCAGAGGCGGCTAGTGCAGGACACGTGGGCGCAGGTAGTGCCCATCGCGGACACAGCGGCGGAGATATTCTACGACCGCCTGTTTGAGCTTGACCCATCTCTTCGGAAGCTGTTCAGGTCGGCGGACATGCCGGAGCAGCGTCGCAAGCTCATGCAGACGCTGGGCGTAGCCGTCAATGCTATCGACCGTCCTGACCAGCTCGTGCCCACCCTGGAGGATCTGGGACGCAGGCATGTCGGGTACGGGGTGGAGG
>JADDPP010000114.1 GCA_016781845.1 Rubrobacter sp. | reverse complement strand
GTCGGCGGAGGAGTATGTCCGCCCTCTCAGCCCGGCTGCCCCAAGCTCCCGCGAAACTATGCGATTGTTGGCAGTAGTCTACCGTTGCCGGGTCCTTCCGTCAAGCGAGCGTCCTGCTTCCCTGCGTTGGTCCCCTTGCGGAGCTCGCGGGGGCTCCGGTATAATTCACGCTGTTGTTTATGTATAAGTATCATACCTGTGGCGGCACCACCGCCTGGAGGAGTCACACTTGGTAAAGATCAGGCTACGGCGTATGGGTGCGAAGAAGAGGCCGTTCTACCGCGTGGTCGTCGCGGACTCCCGCTCCCCGCGCGACGGTCGTGTCATCGAGACCATCGGCCACTACAACCCCCTCTCAGAACCGGCAACGGTGGTGATCAACGCCGACCGCGCGAGCTACTGGCTCTCGGTGGGCGCGCAGCCAACGGAGGTCGTAACCAGGCTCATGCGTCGCCAGGGCATTGACCCCACCGACCGGTCGGGTGTAGCCCCGTCAGCCCCCGAAGCTCCTCAAGCTGCTGCCGTGCCGGGCGTGGAGCCCACCGCTGTCGCGCAGGCGGCCGCCCAGGGTACAACCGAGAGCGTGCGGGCCCCTGCCGCGGCGATCCCGCAGGATACTTCGAGCGTTACCGTGGAACCCTCGGCAGTTTCCCAGCAGGAGGCGCAAACGCCCGCCGATGCAGTTGCGCCCGCCGCGGACAATGCCGCGAACAACGACCTGCAGGCATAGCGTAGGTACCTGCGGTGCTCGAAGAGCTCATAGAGTACGTTGCGAAGTCGCTCGTTGATAACCCTGACGCCGTCCATGTAGACGTGAGTGAGAGTGGACGCTCCACTACGTACTATCTCACGGTTGACCCCAAAGACATGGGGAAGGTGATAGGCCGACAGGGAAAGATAGCTCGGGCGTTCCGGACGCTGGTCAGCATCGCCGCCACGCGCGAGGGTGTGCGGGCGAACCTCGAGATACGTGAGGCGTAGCAGCCGTACCCGCGCGGTCACCATCCCTGCGGACACAGACACGCTCATCGTTGGACGCATCATCACGTCCCACGGGGTGCGCGGGGAGATGCGTGTCGAGCCTCTGACGGACGACCCGAAGCGATTCAGGAAGCTCAAAGGCGTCTTCGTGGGCGGGCAGGAGTACGAGGTCGAAGCGTGCCGTGTGCGCTCCGATGATGTCCTGCTACGTCTCTCCGGCGTCTCCACACCCGAACAGGCGAGTGCGCTGCGCGGGCAGTACATCCATGTCCGCATGGAGGAGGCCACGCCGCTACCGGAGGGCGCATACTACCACTACCAACTCGAGGGGCTTCAGGTATTCACGACATCCGGTGAGCTTCTTGGCAAGCTCATGGAGGTGCTTCCGCTGGAGTCAAACGACGTTTACGTGGTACGCGGCGAGCGCGGCGAGGTGTTGGTACCCGCACTGAAAGAGATTATCCGTGAGGTAGACGTGGATGCGGGCCGAATGACAATCGAGCCCATTCCCGGCCTGCTTCCATGGGAGGAGCCCCAGGAATGAACCTGCACCAGCTGCGCGTCCTCTCCGCGCTTATCAGCAGGGGATCGTACACAGCAGCCGCGGAGCACCTGCACCTGACGCAGCCCGCGGTCAGCCAGCAGATCAAGGCGCTGGAGGCGTCGTGCGGAGTGCGGCTCGTTGAGCGAGCAAACAACCGTATAGTGCCGACGCACGCGGGCGAGGTGCTGCACAGGTATGCGATCTCCATGCTGCATCTCGAGGAAGAAGCGATGCACGCCGTGGAAGAGCTGCGGGCCGGTGGGCGGGGCCGCTTCGTCGTTGGCGCGAATACCACCGGTGGTATGTACATCATACCTCCACTGATTGCGGCGTATCGCGAGTCTAACCCTGATACGGAGATCGTGCTCAAGATAGACTACACGGAGGCTATCTGCCAGCAGATAGCGGCGCGCTCGCTCGATGTCGGGTTCGTCGGCGGACACATCACCGACCGCCGTTTCAATATCGAGCCAGTAACTCCGGACCGGCTGGTGCTCATCGTCGCGCCATCGCACCCACTCGCGCAGCTGCCGCGCGTGTCGGTTGGAGACCTGGCTCAGGAGCCATTCATAGTCGCCCGTTACGGTTCGTCCACCCGACGGCTTATCGAGACCAGACTCAAGGACCACGGGGTGAGTTTGCGGGTCGGCATGGAGCAGGGCGGCACGGAGGATATCAAAAAGGCGGTGGAGTCGGGCCTGGGCGTAGCAATGGTCAGCCAGTGGAGTGTGCTGCGCGAGGTGAGCGCGGGATACCTCAAGCAGCTCGAGATCGAAGGTCTTGACCTCTCGCGCCACTACGAGATGATCACACACAAGAGCCGATACTACTCCCCGGCAGCTGAAAGCTTTATGGCATTTGCCCGAGAGGAAGCGCCGAAGCTGAAGTTCGCCGATGTTCTGAAGCGCCCCGCCGTCGCCAGGGTTTAGGCTGTACCGCGGAGCGGGGAGTGACCGCTGAGGCATAGAGCTGGAACGCTCGCCCCCGCTACACATGACGACAGGGCCGCAGGCTCACGCCCAAGGACTTTATCAGCCCTGGCTAATGATCTCGTAGACGTTCCCATCGGGTCCGCGGAAGTGGTTCCAGCTGGCGTTCCCCGAACGCTGGATCGGGCCGATGAACTCTATGCCTGCAGCTTCCATCCGAGCGCGGGCCTCGTCAACGTTGTCCACGTAGAACCCCACGACCGGCCCACTGCCGAAGAAATTATGGAACTCATCTTCGGGCCCCCATATCTCCATCCCTGTGCCATCCGCGAACTTGAACCCCACGACGTCGCGCTCGTCCCGAACGACATCCACACCCATCACGTCCCGGAACAGCCTCACAGTCTCCTCAAGTTAGCCGTGCGAATCCCTAGCCACCCCAACCCCTTGACCGACATATCATGTATCTCCTTTCGCTGGCCCGACCTGTAACCGTTCGTGGGATCCCGAGCATGACTTATACCATCTCCGCCGCACTCTTACTGTCCCTTCTGCTTCAGACCGAGCTGTCTCTGCCCCCCTCGGTACGCTGCAAAGGACGGGTGGACACGAAGCCGCACGTCCCCAATCTCGATCTCGCGCACGCTGGCCTGACCGACCTCGTGGCGCGAGATCACATCGTTGCTCAGCCTGTTGAACAGTGATGAGATCGGGCTCGCAGCTGAAGGGCTAAAGGGTTGCTCGCCGACCAGACGGAGGACCTGCGGCCAGCTGCCCCACGCAGCCCGGCGGTCGGGCTGCGGCCCACCGTCGAAGTGAGCGAGATAGCGTCCGAGCACGAAGATGTACACCTTGTGTACCTTGAATCTCTTCGCTGTTGCAGTATCAACGCGCGCGAGCAGGGAGGTTGCATCGTTCTTCCGCAGCCACTGAAGCGCAGCTGAGACCTGCCTGTTGGCGTGGTAGAAGTTGTCCCGCTGGCGCTCCCTCTCCTCCGTAGAGCGGGCGAACGGGTCCTGAGACTTGAGCTCGAAGATGCCCAGTGCCCCGGCCTTTCGGTCGAAGACGATGGCGTCGAGGTCCGTGCCCAGTCCTCCGCCATCGCGCTCGAGCTTTATAGTCCTCGGGCTGGTAACGAAGCGCCTGTCTGCAAAGAGTGCGTACAGGTCCTGCCGGAACCTCTCCTCGCGCAGGTGCGCGGTGTTGTGGTAATCCTGCGCGTAGCGCCGCCGGAGTTCGCGCGTCGCGAAGAGGATCGGTTCGGTCAGCAGCCCCACAGCCGACCACGCGAGTCGCTCTCCATCGAGACGAATCAACGGTGGCGCGGCGGCTCCCGGCCTGGCCGCGTGATAGGCGGCATTCTCACCGTCAAGTACGAAGGGAAGCACAGCCAGGCGTATCAGGGCTGTATCCTGCGTGAGCGCGGCGGCGAGAGCGTGGACGAGGGCGCTCTCCGAGCGCAGCGCGGACGGCCACCTGCCAGCGTTAGCCGTGTCACGCTCCCCACCCGCCGCGCAGAGGTCGAGATGCTGGAGCATCCAGCCGATGAGCAGGGCTGCCACTTCAAGGTACAGGTGGAACGAACAGCCCCCGATGACAGCGTCTGGAGGATAACTGTACTGGCACGCCATCCGCTGCAGGTACAACCGACCCAGGCGGCGATAGTACTCGTCGAGATAAGGATCGCCGGTCGCGTACATCTCCGCAGCGGTGTCGCCGCGCGCGGCAAGCACCTGTAGCTGCTTCTGAACCCGCGGCCTCTCCCCCATGAGTTCCTGTAGCTCGCGCTCGCTGCTTCTTGCGAGCGACGCCGCCCACCACTCGTAGTCCTCGCGCTCCCGCAGGTCCGCGGGTTTGAGCCTTGTTGCGGCCCACGCATCGAACGTTCGCTCGCCGCTGCGCTGCACCTGCATGTACCCAGTCTCACAGTGCGCCAGGACTTGCTCGGCCTCGCCCAGCCGGCCGCACTCTCGGAGCACGTGGTCCGCCCACTCGCCAACAGCGCCGCCAGCGAAAGGCGACACCATGCCTCCCTTCTGTTGAGCATGGCGCAAGCACAACTCAAGCGCCTTGTTCCAGCCCAGGGTATAGAGACGCTGCTTCTCAGCCAGGTCGGACGGCGGAACGCAGGAATCCGCGCGCTCCGTCGTCAGGTACAGCGAATCCCTTGCATGGGTAAGTGCGTCAACAGCAGCTGGCAAATCCAGTGGAAAGGACGCGCTCAGCCGTTCCTGCTGGGCCACTATCAGCTCGCGTAACTGCTCCTGGCTGTTCATAAGAGCGTCGGTGCGTTCCGTTGATGCTGGCTACGTTGCCCCCGCGCGGTCTAGCTCACCTCGCGCAAGCGGCCGGTCTCGACCTCGTAGATAAAGCCTCGTACGCTGCCTGTGTGTGGGATGAACGGACTCGCCTTTATGCGTGCGATGGACTGGCGAATATCTGTCTCCAGGGCTGAGAAGGACTCCATGGCGAACGCGGGCTTGATACCCACCTCCGCCTGTATCTGCGCCTTGAGCTCGTCGTCCCTGAACGTTAGCATACCGCAGCCGGTGTGGTGTATCAGGATTATCTCCCTGGTGCGGAGCAACCGCTGCGAGATGGTCAGCGAGCGGATGGCGTCGTCAGTAATCACGCCACCGGCGTTACGGATAACGTGAGCATCCCCCTCCTCCAGCCCAAGCATGCCGTACACATTGAGCCGCGCGTCCATACATGCCACGACGACGACGTGCTTGCGCGGCGGCGACGGCAGGTCGCCCTTGTCGAACGATGCCGCGTACGCCTCATTATTCTGGAGTAGCTCGTCAGTTACGCTCATCATACATCCCCTACCAATGGTAAAGTCCCTTTCCGTAAAACACTTTCTCACTCGCCATATTCCTGGAAGCAGAAGCTCGGTAGCCCTGCGTGGCAGCATCAGTTGCCGGCGCCCGGGTCCTTCTACGACGTGAACCCCAGCCTGCGCGCCCGCAGAGACTCCCATCTGCCGCGGCCGATGACCAGGTGGTCGAGCACCTCGATGTCAAGCAGCTTGCCCGCCTCCACGAGCTGCTCCGTCGCGCGGGCGTCCTCGGGACTGGGGGTGGGGTCACCACTGGGGTGGTTGTGGGCGAGGATGACGGATGCGGCGTTGTTGCGGACCGCACCCTTGAAGATGTCCGCGGGACGTACCGGCGCGGAGTTGAGACTACCCTTGTACACCTCTACCATAGCG
>JADDPP010000082.1 GCA_016781845.1 Rubrobacter sp. | reverse complement strand
ATGCATCGGGACGGATGATCTATGCCAACGCCGCGGCGGCGAAGCTCGTCGGAATGCCCTCGGTCCAAGCCCTGCTGGAGGCCCCCGTGGAGGAGATACGGCAGCGCTACGAGGTTACAGACGAGGACGGCCAGCCGCTATCGCTGGAGCAACTACCCAGCCGGCTGACGCTTAGAGGCATGCGAGCCCCGGAGCGCGTTGTTCGCTCTCGTACTGTGTGTTCGGATGAGGAGCGCTGGACGATGGTGCGGGCCACGCCGGTATTCGACCAGCACGGGAACGTGCAGTTTGTCATCAACATCTTCCAGGATATCACGGAGCGCCGGCGTGCCGAGGAGCTGAGACAGAGGGCAATCGCGCAGGAGCGAGATCGGATCGCGCGGGACCTGCATGACAACTTAGCGCAGGTGCTGTTTTTCGTGAACTCACAGGCTGGAGCGGTGCAGCGACTCCTGGAGGGTGGCCGCACCGAGGAGGCCGCGCGTCAGCTGGGGCAACTGGCCGAAGCGGCGCGGGGCCTCTCCTCCGACGTGCGCGAGAGTATCCTCTGGCTCCGCGCCACCCCGGTAGGGTGGGAGGGTCTGTCGACCAGCCTGAAGAGGTACCTGTCGCTGTGGCAGGAGAGGAGCGCGGTGGTGGTCGATCTTGAGCTCCCCTCCGCGGGCTCCCCTGAACGGGGCTTGTCTGAGGACGAGGAGTTGCAGCTGCTGCGCATCATCCAGGAGGCCTTGGCCAACGTGCGCAAGCATGCTCTGGCCACACGGGTGCTGGTAAGGCTGTCGGAGGAGGACGGCTGGGTCGAGGTGGTCGTTGAGGACGATGGGGTGGGTTTCGCTGCGGTCGCGTCAGAGCCCCGTCAGCACCCGCGCTTCGGGCTGGCGATTATGCGGGAGCGAGCCGAGGCAATCGGGGGGACGTTGACGATCGACGCGGCGGCGGGTGGCGGCACACGGGTGACGGTCCGCGTGCCCGCTCACGGCATTGCCACCGGCCTGGGAGGTTGATATGCGGGTGCTGATCGCGGACGACCATGCACTAGTGCGGCGGGGGCTGCGTAACCTTCTTGAGGCGAGTGGATTCGAAGTCGTGGGCGAGGCCCGGGACGGCCGTGAGGCGGTGGAGCTGGCGCGCGAGCACCTACCGGGCATCGTGCTGATGGACCTCACCATGCCCGTGATGAACGGCCTGATGGCCACTCGCGTGCTGAGTGCCGAGCTGCCGCGGGTCAAGGTGGTGGTGCTGACCGCGTCGGAGGAGGACGACGACCTGTTCGACGCCGTCAGGTCGGGGGCGAGCGGTTACCTGCTCAAGAGCACCGACCCGGACCTTTTCGTGAGGCTGCTGGGGGACGTAGCCCGGGGCGAGCCGGCCTTCACGCCCGGCCTCGGGCACAAGATCTTGGGCCAGTTCGCCCGCCCGAGTACCCGGGGCACGGTGCCGCCGGAGGAGGCCCTCACGGACCGCGAGCGTGAGGTGCTCGAACTG
>JADDPP010000250.1 GCA_016781845.1 Rubrobacter sp. | reverse complement strand
ATGTAGTGCGCTCGGTCGTGTTCGCGCCGGTGATACTCAGCGGCGCGGCGGTGGGTCTTGTGTGGGCGTACATCTTCGACCCGACGTATGGCCTGATGCGCACGGCTCTCGGGTTCTTCGGTGTGCCGTCGCCCTCGTGGCTAACCGACACGCAGTTCGCGATGCCCGCGATCATTATCGTGTACCTGTGGAAGAATCTCGGGTACAGCGCCATCGTGTACCTTGCCGGGCTGCAGAACATCTCCCGCGATCTGTACGAGGCGGCGCGAGTGGACGGCGCAAACGCATGGCAAACGTTTCGAAGCGTTACTCTGCCACAGTTGTCGCCCGTTACGTTCTTCCTGGTTGTTACCACGATACTCAGTTCCTTCCAGGCGTTCGACATCATCGCCGTTATGACGGAGGGTGGGCCGGTCAACGCCACGACGACGTTGATCTGGTACCTGTACGAGGAAGGGTTCGTCGCCTTCCGAGCGGGTAGAGCCGCCGCCGCGGCGATGGTCCTCTTCGTTTTGATGCTCGTGGTCACGCTTGTACAGGTGGGCTATCTGCAGAGAAGGGTGCATTACAGTTGAGCACGAACAGCATGGATGCAGCCGTGAAGACCCAAAGGGAGCTACACGGCTGCCGCTCCCCGTCCTGGCAAGGCTATGCCAGCCTGACGTTCAAGTACGCATTGCTGGCGCTCACGGCGCTGGTGTTCCTCTTGCCTGTGTTCTGGATGGTGAGCGCCTCACTGAAGGGACTGCAGGAGATATACGCCTTCCCCACGGTGTGGGTCCCGAGCCAGCCGAAGTGGGGCAACTATCCGGACGCCTGGAACGCGGCCCCGTTCGCTCGATTCTACGCCAACACCCTGATAACCACGTTTTTCGGGGTGGGCCTGGAGGTTGTCAACGCCGCGCTCACGGCTTATGCGCTCGTGTTCCTGCCCTTCCCAGGCAAGAACCTGATCTTCATCGTGCTGCTCGCGGCGCTGATGATACCGGTCCAGGTGACCATCCTGCCCAACTACCTGACGATAGCGTCGCTCGGATGGCTGAACACCTACCAGGGCATCATCCTGCCGGGGGCGTCCGTGGCCTTCAGCGCGTTCCTGCTTCGGCAGCACTTCCTTACCCTGCCAACTGAGATACTCGAAGCGGCTCGACTGGAGGGTGCGGGGCATCTGCGGATGCTGTGGGATGTCGTTCTCCCCCTCTCGCGGCCCGTGCTTGTCACGGCCCTGCTGATCTCAGTGGTAGCGAAGTGGAACGATTTCCTCTGGCCTCTAATCGTTACTAATCGGCTGGACATGCGCGTCCTGTCCATAGGACTCGCGTACCTCTTTGATCAGGAGGGAAACAACCAGTGGGGAATCATTATGGCGGCCGCGGTGTTCGTCGTGGCCCCCGTCGTTGCGCTCTTCGTATGGACGCAGCGACACATCATCTCCGGTCTTACCGCTGGGGCCACCAAGGGTTAGCGTAACCGAGCGGCGTCCAGATACGGATAGACAATCAGAAGTCGTTCTCACACAAGATGGAGGAATACTCAGTTGGACAGGCGTAGATTCTTGATACGGTCTGGTGGGGCGGTGGGGTCGCTAATCCTCATCGCGTGTGGAGGCACCTCCGGGGGCAGCGTGCAGCAGCCGCAACCGACGGGCGCTGCCGGCAAGGCCGCCCAAGGCAAGACACGAGTCGTGTACTGGTCCTCCTGGGGCGGCGCCAGCGGCAAGGCTCTGCAGAAGCTGGTGGACGACTTCAATGCCTCCCAGAAGGAGATCTTCGTCGAGAACCAGTATCAGGGCACGTATGAGGAGACCGCCCAGAAGCTGGCCGCCGCGCTGGCCGCCCGCCAGGTGCCGGACATGGCGAGCATGTCCGAGGTCACCTGGAACAAGTTCTACCTGAACGGCTCTCTACAGAACATGACCGACTACTTCAAGAGCGCGAACATGGACCCCAAGACGTACGTTAGCTCGCTGATTGAGGAGGGCACGAAGAATGGGGACGTGTGGTGGGTGCCATTCGCCCGCAGCACACCGCTCTTCTACTACAACCGCGATATGTTCAAGAAGGCCGGCCTGCCTGACCGTGGTCCCAAGACCTGGGACGAGCTGCGCGAATGGGGCAAGGACCTGATGGGCAAGGGCGGAGCGAAGAAAGTGTTCGCCTTTACCGACGCGAAGAACTACAACGCGTGGCACTTTCAGGGCAACGTGTGGCAGTGGGGAGGCGCGTACTCCAACGAAGAGTTCGACATGCTCATAGACGAGGGGGGCGCGGTCGAGGCTGGCGAGTGGCTACGCAAGTTCGTCCATGAGGACAAGATGGGCTACATGGCGGAGGACCAGTCCATTGACTTCGGCAACGGCATCTGCGCCACAACTCAACAGTCCACCGGCTCCCTCGGTGGAATCGTCGAGGCCGCGAAGTTCGAGGTTGGCACGGCGATGCTGCCGGAGATGAAGAAGTTCGGCTGTCCGACAGGCGGCGCCGGTCTGGGCATCATGGCGGCCGCGCCGGATGAGAGGAAGCAGGCCGCGTTTGAGTTCATCAAGTTCCTGGCGAAGCCCGAGAACGTCACATACTGGTCGAAGGAGACCGGCTACATGCCCGTGACCAACTCCGCGCGAGAATCCGCTGAGATGCAGGCATACTTCAAGGAGAATCCGAACTTCAAGGTGGCTGTGGAGCAGCTACCGAAGACGCAGCCGCAGGACAGCGCGCGGCGGCTCGTCCCGAACGGCGACCAGACGATCGGAACGGGTCTGGAGCGCATACTTGCGAACAACGAGCCAGCTTCACAGGTCTTCAAGGGCGTCGCGCAGCAGCTCGAGTCCGACGCGCAGGATATCAAGGAGCAGGTCGAGGAGAAGCAGGCCCGGCGACTACGAACGGCGTAGCGCCATTTCCCTTAGTAGCGCCATTTCCCTTACTTGGTGCGTTGGCTCGTCCCTTACACACGCGGGGGCGAGCTAACGCACCAACCACGTCTAAGCTCAGGAGCCGAAGCTGGAGGCCAGGTACAGGAGGGTGATCTGCACCCCGTTGAAGAGCGCGTGCAGCAGGATCGTGGGTAGGATGCTCTTGTATCGCTCCGCGAGAAGCGCGAGCGCGATGCCCGCGATGAAGAGGGGCAGCATTATCACCCTGTACACGTGGGCCACGGCGAAGAGCGCCGCGGACAGCAGCACAGCTGGCCACATGCTCATCCTGCCGCGCAGATAGCGGTAGAGCAGCCCGCGGAACACAAGCTCCTCCACAAGCGGCGCCACCACGGAGAGCGCAGGCAGCAGCCACAGGTATCCCCGCAGTGTGAGCACGCCGTCCGGCACCAGGCTTTCTTGCTGCGGGTTCTCAATAGGGCCGATGATGAGGCTCATGAGGTAGAGCACGACCGAGTTCGCCACCGTGAGTACGACCAGCGCGAGCAGCGTGACAGGCACTGCGCCCCAGCCTACCTGCCGGAACCCCACCGCGCTCCAGGGGAGCCTCCGCCGCACCACAATGAAGAGCCACACTCCGAGGAAGATCCCGCCGTACCCGGCGGCCGTGAGCAGCGTCACCTGTGCGGCGTTCGAGGGGGCCGCCCCAAGCAGCCGAATTGCGAGTGCGACCACCGCCGCCAGCGCAACCGCGAACACTGCGCCAAGTGCCACCGCGCCAAGTATGTCGAGGAGGCCCCACGGCGCCCGGTGCTCGTCCAGCCTGCTCGCGCTCGTGTCGAGTTGTTCCGGCACAGTGTTCATTCAGTTACCTCTGCAACGCGCACCAGGCGTCCCTCACGGCTCGATATGCGGGCGGCATCCAGAACCTCCTGGTGGCGTAAGCCATCCTCCAGCGTCGGCACGTCGCTCGGCTCGCCACGCACCGCCCCGACGAGCGCGCCCACGAGCCTGAGGAACGGCGGCAACAGCGTGTCACCTTCTATCGGCACGAGCTGTAGCTCTGGGGGTATGGGGAGCTGCTCCATCTCACCTCCAGCAGGCGTGCCATACAGCGTCTCATCGTTCTCCAGGAGGAGCGTGCCAGCATCGCCGGTGGCCACCACTCTGTCCAGCCTGCCGGCGGAGACGCTGCTTAGGCGGATGCTGACCTGGGCGCCGTTCCGAAGCCGAAGGAGAAGCGAGGCGGTGTCGTCGCTCGTGACGGACCGGAACTCTCCACTCTCCGCGGCGCGGCGCCGTGTAACATACGTGTCGAGCAAGGCGTGGACGCTGTCTATCTCGCCGAGCCACGCGCGGGTAGCATCAACGTAGTGCGAGCCTATCGCGCCGAGCACGCCGCCCCCCTTCTCCGCCTGTGACCACCAGTCCCATAGCGCGGCGTGCGGGTCACGCCTGCGAGGGAAGAGGTTGACGATGTCGAGTAGAGAGGGCGTTCCGAGGTACCCCTCCTGTATAAGCTGGCCGAGGCGGGCGCGGGCGGGTTTGTAGCGGAACTCGTGGCTGATCGCCGCGACCACCCCGGCTGCTCGGGCCGCCGAAACCATCTCCCGCCCCTCACGCACGCTCAGCGCGAGCGGTTTCTCGCACAGCACGTGCTTGCCCGCCCGCACTGCCCGCAGCAGCGTGTCGCAGTGCAGGAAAGGGGGCGTCGTGATGGCGACGAGGTCAACGTCGTCGCGCGCAATCAGCTCCTCCGCGGAGTCGCACGCATAAGGAACATCTAACTTCTGGGCCGTCGCCCTTGCCTTCTCAGGGCTCGATGCGGAGACGGCCACGACCGTGGTGTCGGGGTGCGTCATGAAGCCGGGTATATGTACCCGCGACCCGAACCCCGTGCCTATCACGCCAACTCTGAGTTTGTCCGACATGCTCTCCCGCCCGTACCGCGTTTCCGCCTCTGCTCCGATTATAGCCGCTCTCGCCGCACCCCTCAGCGCAACTCGTGCTGAACGAGTTTTCTGAAGCAGCCGTCGGCCCGTACCGGATGGCCTGAGGAAATCATCGTGCAGGTGGCAGTTGAGGCCTGTCTGCGGGAGTTGGCGCCCCGAGCGATTGCGCTGGACACGTCTGCCCTGTTCGTCCTGCTGAACAGGTCGCACCCGCCTACCCCGGCCTCAGCGCCGTTCTGCGTTCGGAGAGAGGCCCTTACTTCCTACCCGCTGGCATCGCGGTCCGACTGAGCCTGGAGCCAGGCCAGGGCTTCCGCGACGAGCTCTTCGAGGGGGCGAGTAGTCTCCAGGGCGAGGTGTGGGGAGGTTATCGGGTAGCTTGTCTGGGGCAGCACGCGCTGGCGGTACTCCTGAAACGAGCCCCAGTCCGTCTGGTGATGGGAGGGCAGTCCGAGTGATTTTCGAGCGTTGATGCGCTCGCTCCACACGTCCTCATCCGGGCAGCAGCACTGGATCACCACCAGCAGGGCGCCCGTTTCCGATGCCACCCGCTCGGCTGCCTCGTAAAGAGTTCTGAAGTTGAGGGGGCTATCGCAGATAACGCTTGTGCCCTGCAGCAGTTGGCGGCGCGCGACGTTGAGCATGATGTCGTAGGAGAGCCGGTTCGCCTCCGGCGTGTGGCCGTCCAGCACGTCCTTGATGTCGTCCTTGTCTATGACGGGCCAGCCGAGCTCTCGCCCCAGCGCGCGTCCGAGCGTGCTCTTGCCGCTGCCCGCGAACCCCTTGAGCGCTACCAGCATCATGCCCCGGCCCTCCTTCGGGCCGGATTGTAGCATACGGGTCTACGAGTCTTGTGCGGCGTGGGGAGTGGTGGCCAGGTCAGCTTCAAGCTCGCTGCTGGTGGACATGGAC
>JADDPP010000127.1 GCA_016781845.1 Rubrobacter sp. | reverse complement strand
TGGACTCCGACTTTGAAATCGCCCTGGCGTGAATAGCGGTCATCTTGAAAGGCAGGAGATGGCATTCGGCAACGACACCCCCAGCAAAGCCAGGCATTTGCGTGCGGAGCCGGGAGGGAGACCGCATAGCTCGACACGCGAATGTCCCCCGCCGCGCCCTCGCCCTGGCGCTTGTGCAGGGCGACAGCACATAGTAGGATGCTAGCATGCAGGCGCTGGAGTCAGGGGGCACAAGGTATGTTGGAATCTTTTACCGTAGAGACGTTTTCCCGGCACCTGGGAGACACGTTTCGGCTCCATCACGGATCGTCGGAGCCGCTGGCTGTGAAACTGATCGAAGCCACCGTCCTACGCGAGGTCGCCGGCAAGGGCAGTTCCGACCTCCAGGTACGCTCACCCTTTTCCATCGTTTTCCGCTCCGCGAGAGACGCCCTTCTGCCTCAGCGCATCTATCAAGTCGAGTATGACACCATTGGGGCCTTCGAGTTGTTCCTGGTTCCCATTGGCCCAGACAGGGACGGGCAGCGCTACGAGGCCGTCTTTGCCTGATCTGCCTGGCTCGCGCACGCGGGAGACCACTCCAAGAGCGTATACACGCCCTTGTCGGCGATCTGGCAAAAGCCGAGCCGACGGTATAGACGCAGCGCCGGGTTGAGGCGCTCGACGTGTATACGCACAGGCATTCCGGCCCGCTCGGCTTCAGCCAGCAGCCCTCTCAACAGCCCGGTTCCGATGCCGGCGTTGCGGTGCTCCGGTAGCAGGGCGATGTCGAGGAGCCGGATCTCATCTGTTCGTCGGTCCACGTAGAGCCGACCAACCGCGCGGTTGCCTGACAGGATTATGTGAAACGCGGCGCGGGGGAACTGTTCCACGTAGTACCTGTGCTGGGCATTGAACTGCATCTGGAGGAACGCTGCCTTCTGGCCCTCACTCCAACCCAATGGAGCAAGCTCCAGCTCCCGCGTGCTGGCGTACACGCGGTAAAGGAAGGGCTGATCAGAGCTACGGATCGCGCGGAGTGTGATGGATCTGCACATTCGGTCCCAACCCTCCTTGCCTGCTAACCCCGCGACGGGTAGATTCCCTGCAACGCGATGCAGAAGTTGAACGTGACGTACGGCTGGAGGTTGTTATGGGGCTGCCCCCCACCCGCGGGTGGGAGCGCGCCTAGCGCCATTGGGTTGAGGTTCGCGGCCGCTGCGTAGATGTTGTCCGCTGTGACCGTCGCCGTGTAGTTGCCGGCAGGGTCGGGGTTGTCTCCCGGCAGCTGGCTGGCCTGGAGAGCATGGGTGTGCGCGGGCATCTGCGACTCGACTAACGTCACCGTATCGGAGCCGCCTGTCTCTCCAAGGCTCCGATACGATAGGCCCGGCCCCTGACCGGGGTGCATAGGGGCTGCGCCCTGCAGGTCAGGGAGTGCGAAGACGGTCTTGCCGTCGCCTCCATACGTGGTCCCCAGCAGCGAGAACAGCGCGGTGTTCTGAGAGA
>JADDPP010000410.1 GCA_016781845.1 Rubrobacter sp. | reverse complement strand
CCACATTGTTGGCAAGTACGGAGGAGAGGACGCGATGATCAAGTACATACACTCGGCGACGGTGTGCGTGCGGGACCAGGACGCGGCGGTGGACTTTTACGTGAACAAGCTCGGGTTCGAGAAGCGCCGCGACGACCCGTTTGGCGAGGAGTCGCGCTGGATCGAGATAGGGCCGCCAGGCGCGGAGACGGTGCTCGCGCTCCTGAGGCCGCAGGATATGGGCAGGTCGCCAGAAGAAGGAATAGGCGCGTTCACGGGCATCTCGCTCATCGCCGAGGACATCAACGCCACGTACGAGCAGCTAAGCGCGAGGGGCGTGCAATTTACCCAGCCGCCACAAGCGATGCCGTGGGGCGCGATGGCGACGTGGTTCAGCGACCCCGACGGCAACAGCTACTTCCTGTCAGAGGGGTAGAGGACGAGTTCCACCCTTACCGGGGACCTTGACGCCGCGTTTCGGGCACTCTGCTGGGGCGCCTGTACGGGCCCGGTGAGCGTGGGAGGCGCCGTCTATGGACATGGATGGCTCACTGCTGCGAGAATCGCGAGCGATGCGCGAGTTCGGCATGCTGGATCAGGTGGCCTGCTACACGGAGCACACGCCGCATCGTCGCGCACCGGGTGAGCGAAAGCCTCACACTTGCACAGGAGATAACGTCAGCACCTTCCTATAGTACAATCGAGCGGCGCGCGACCGTAGACTGAGGGTGATGGCTTCAGAAAACTTATACTCAAAAACTGTGCAGGTCGGTCGCGCCTCGGCGCGCAAGCGGGTGGCGCGTGTTGTGACGGAGGCACTGTCCCCGGTTCACCTCGTGCCGGGCCTCATTCTCGTGGTCGCCTGGAAGTCCTCGGAGGACACCGGAGAAGGGGTTACATGGGGCGTTCTTGCCGCGGGGCTCGCGATGGCGGTTCCCATCGCGTATCTTCGGCGGGAGCTGCGCGCCGGGCGGATCTCGGACCACAACGTGAGGGTGCGCTCGCAGCGTCCCAGAGTGCTGCTTGTCACGACCGCATCTATCCTGACTACGCTCGGAGTAGTAGCTGCGGGTGACGCGCCGCGGGATCTGGTGGCGCTGGTGAGCGCGCAGGCGGTGGGCCTCGTGCTGTTCGGCATTATCACTCGATGGTGGAAGATCTCGTTCCATGCGGGGGGCACTGCCGGTACCGTGACAACCCTCGTGCTCGTGTTCGGTCCTCGGCTGCTCCTGCTCACCCCTCTTGTGCCGCTCGCCGCCTGGTCGCGCGTGACGCTCGGTGACCATACCCCATGCCAGGTGTCGGTAGGCGCGGCGCTTGGGGGGGTGGTCGCATGGGTAGTGTTCTCGTGGATCAGGTAATGCACACCCCTGTGCCATGTCAGTAAGCTTCAGGTGTCACTCACAAACCGTGGGTACATCGTCCGCAAGGTGAGGTGGCGCCCGTTTGTTGTAGCATCGAACAGCACGAACGTCCAGGAGGGAGTAGGCACTCGTGCCAACTAGAGCGG
>JADDPP010000016.1 GCA_016781845.1 Rubrobacter sp. | reverse complement strand
CGGCGCCGCCCAGAATATACAGTTCGATGTCAAGGCCGAGGAAGGAGACAAGCTCTACTTCGATTACTCGACCGACATGGACGATGCCAGCGTCCGGCTCACCAACAAGACAGTCGAAGTCGAGTACCAGGATCCCAATGATTCGACGAAAACCATTTCCGTCATCGTGCCCAGCGCCCTCCACAGGCTGGCGTCGAGAGACGAGTCAGGAAACGGCCTGTATCCCCAACCGTACCGAGGATGGACGTACGCCGGATACAACGGCAACCGCGAGCGGGGCCAGCGAGCGATAGATGAATCGCTGCTGGTCTTGAAGGCGGGCGAGTATGACAAGCCTGGGTGTAAGACGGGAGACCACGTCAGGGACGACCCGGCCACTTCGGAGTGCAACCCAGGGACGGCCGAGGCGTACGTCTTGACGCCCTTCCCCGATTGCCCCCGCGCGAACCTGAAGCCTCCCGACAGTTCCCTGGATCAGTACGCCCAGTGCTCGACTCCCGCTGGTGAGGGCTTCTGGGGCGGGCCCGACGATCTGGCGTGGGTGACAGCGGACCGCGTCAGCAGTTCGCGCCTGGGAATGGACTTTATCAGCGTCCCACGTCCCGGCGACTTTACCGGTGCGCGGGCAATCACACGCCTGAGTCACACCGATCAGCTCGCCATCGGGGGCGGGGCGATTGTGTCCGGCTCTATATCCACGGGAACCAGCACCGGTGAGTTGGATTACGTGGACATGAACGGCGACCGTTTCCCCGACATCGTTTCCAACCGGCGGGTGCAGTACACGACGCTTCTGGGAGGACTCGAAGACAAGAGCGAGGAGGTGCTGAGCCTGGGTGGTCCCCGCAAGGGCAGCAACACATCCGGGAACGTGGGGGTGGGCGGCTCCCCGGCCTCGTTCGACGCCAACTCGAAGGGGCAGGTGAATACCTCCGGCAAGAGCGCGCAGAAAGGCAACGCCGCCGGGAGCCAGATGGTCTCGCTGGGGATCTCAGGTGGCCTGGGCGCCGGGAAGTCTGACGGCGACTATGATTTGGTGGACATGAACGGCGATGGCCTGCCTGACCGGGTGCAACGGGAGGACTCACATCTGGAGGTATCCCTCAACCTGGGCTACAGCTTTGCCGCGTTCGACCGCTGGGGCGACATGGCGATAGACGATGGCACGAGCGAGAGTGGCAACATCGGCCTCCCGCTGGGATTCAACGCGGGGATGATATATGACTTCGCTGGCGGCCTCTCCCTGAGCAAGAGCAAGTCGGAGACGAACCAGACGCTGCAAGACATCAACGGTGACGGACTGGTGGATAAGATCAGGCCGTACGGAGACGCTCTGGGCGTCGCCTTCAACACCGGCAGCGGCTTCACGCCTGAGGTCGAATGGGGCGGAGGCCTACCCAACGGCAGCTGCAAGGACGATACAACTCTGGGAGCCTCCGGCATAGACTGGAACAAGGCCCGCATCTGTGACGGCGAGACCAGCCTGGGCGCGGGCGTCTACTTCACAGTCGGCATCGGTCCGCTCTGCCTGGCGGCGTGCTACCTGATCCTCAACCCAGGTGTGGACTACAGCCAGAGCATGTCGCGGCAGGAAGCCCTCCTGGAGGATGTGGATGGGGATGGCTACGTCGATCATCTGGCGAGCACCAGCGATGACTCGGTGAGCGTCGCGCGGAATCGCACGGGTCGCACGAACCTGCTGAAGAGGATCAAGCGCCCCCTCGGCGCTACCATCGAGCTGGAGTATCAGCGAGAAGGCAACACGCACGATGCCCCCGACTCTCGGTGGGCGCTCTCGAGGACGATAACGTTCGACGGCCATCCGAGCGATGGCGTTGATACCCAGGTAGTTGCTTACAGGTACGAGGGCGGCCGCTACAACCGACTCGAGCGTGAGTTCTATGGGTATGGGACGGTCATCGAGGAACACCATGATCCGACGAAGCGCGACGGGGAAGCGCTCTACCGAAGCGTAGTCCGTGAGTTCCACAACGATAGCTACTACAACAGGGGCCTGCTCAAGCGCGAGCGTGTCCAGGACGCGGCTGGACGCCCGTATGTTGAGGCGGAGCACACATACTTCCTGCGCGACCTGGGCACGGGCAACGAGCTGGTAGATGCTGCGAGCACGAGTGCGACGGTCTTCCCAGAGCTGCGCCGCACAGACGAGCGCTTCTACGAGCACAATGCTGTTCTCAGCAAGAGCACACACACCACATACAAGTACGACCATCTGGGCAACGTGACCGAGGTCTTCGACACATCCGACAGCGGCGCGCAGGATGATGTCACGGCAACCGTGGAATATTCCACGTGTATGAAGACATACGTTGTGGCGCAACCCGTCAGGATCGTCCTCAGGAACAGTGACGAGGTGCTGCGCCACCGTGAGGCGGACGTGGACTGCGCGGCAGGCGGCGTGGAACGAGTACACCAGTTCCTGCAGGACGGGCAGGACGCGGTCACCGATCTGGAGTACTTCGACAACGGCAATCTCAGGAAAGTCACCGCCCCGCCGAACAACAAGGGTGAGCGCTACGAGCTTACGTACGAGTACGATGACGTGGTCAACACGTACGTCACTAAGGTCACCGACAGCTTCGGCTACACCTCAACCGCGACGTACAACCTCAAGTACGGCGAGGGCCAAACCGTCAGCGATACGAACGGCAACAAGACAACGTACGCTTTCGACAACTTCGGTCGCACCACGAGCGTAACCGGGCCGGACGAGCAGGGATCAGACAGCCCCACGATCAGCTTCGAGTACGAACCTGACGCGGCTGTCCCGTGGGCGCTCACCAGCCACCTTGACACCTTCCGCAACGTGAGAGACACGATTGACACAGTAACGTTTGTGGACGGACTCGGGCGCGTGCTGCAGACAAAGAAGGACGGCACCATTCACGTGGGGCAGGACGATGCCCCGAAGGACGTGATGCTCGTATCCGGGCGCACCAGGTTCGACTTTGTAGGCCGCGTCATCGAAGAGTTCCATCCAGTAGTGGAACCACTGGGCTCCGCGAAAGAGTTCAACCGCACGTATGACAGCGTGCAGCCTACCCGTATGGCGTTCGACGTGCTGGACCGCAACACGAAGATAACGGGCCCGGACAACACCTCCACCGAGACCGCCTACGGCTTCGGCACGGACCGCTCTGGAGCTACCCGGTCCGAAACTACCGTGACGGATGCCAACGGCAACAAGAAGACTACGTATCAGGATGTACGGCAGCTCACCACGAGCGTCCAGGAGTTCAACACCCTGCAAAACGGCGCCACGCAGGTGATCTGGACGAGCTATAACTACGACCCGCTGGGACAGATCGTCGAGGCGAAAGACGACAAGAACAACGTCACCAGGGTAGCGTACGACAATCTCGGCCGCAGGACGGTGGTGGACAGCCCCGATGCAGGCAGGACCGAGACTGTCTACGACCTCGCCTCCAACCCCGTCGCCAGGATCACACCGAACCTGAGGGCACAACGCAAGCAGATCACGTACGACTACGACTTCAACCGGCTCAAGAGCATCACATACCCGGACTTCCCAGGCAACAACGTGAGCTACACCTACGGCGGGCCTGGGGCGTCGCACAACCGCGCTGAGCGCATTACGGCAGTCAGCGACGGGTCCGGTAAGGAAGAGCTCTTCTACGGCAAACTGGGTGAGATAACGACAGAGATCAAGACGATCGCGAGCGATACCCAGGGGGCAAGCACCAACAGCCCCGAGGTCTACACCACGCGGCACACCTACGATACCTTCGGGCGGCTCCAGAATCTGACCTACCCTGACGGCGAGGTCCTGACCTACCGTTACGACTCCGGTGGTCAGGTGCGACAGGCCACGGGCGAGAAGGGCGGGTACACGTACGACTACGTCAAGCGTCTGGAGTACGACAAGTTTGAGCAGCGAGCCTTCGTGGAAGCGGGTAACAACATCCGCACTCGGTACACCTACCAGCCGGATAACCTGAGACTCCAGAGCCTTCAGGCGGGTAAGGGGGCAGGGAACCTGTTCCAGAACCTTACCTACAAGTATGACAACGTGGGCAATGTACTGAGCCTGTCGAATGACGTTCCCGTGCCTCCGGCCTCCCAGTTCGGCGGGCCAAGCACTCAGACCTTCGCCTACGACGATCTGTACCGCCTCACCAGCGCATCCGGCAGCTACAAGTTTATGCCAGACAAGGAACGCAAGTACAAGCTCGACCTGAGCTACGACACGATCCACAATATGCTCTCGAAGCGCCAGGTGGATGAGGTCGTGCAGCCCTCAGGGACGGCTACCCGGCAGCACAGCACAAGCTACAACTGGACCTACGATTACGGCGGTCCTCGGCCGCACGCGCCCACACACATCAGCGACAGGACCTACAGCTACGATGCGAACGGTAATCAGTCGGGATGGGAGCACGACGGCAACGGCACCAGGCGCAACATCATCTGGGATGAGGAAGACCGCATCCAGAGCCTGTTCGACAACGGGCACGAAGAGACGTACAGGTACAACGAGGCAGGGCAGCGCGTCATCAAGCGCGGGCCGCAGGGTGAGACCGCGTACGTGAACGGCTACTTCACGGTGCGTAACCGTGAGGTCGGCACCAAGCACGTTTACCTGGGCGATACCTTGATGGTGTCGAAGCTGATGAAGCAGGAAAAGCCAGGGGCAAACCCCGAAGGGAAGGCGCCTCGGGAGAAGGACCTGTACTTCTACCATCCCGACCACCTGGGCAGCAGCAGCTACATCACGGACGCTGACGGCAAGCTCTACGAGCATCTGGAGTACTTCCCGTTCGGTGAGACCTGGGTAGAGGAGTCCTCCAACACGCAGCGGACGCCGTACCTGTTCACAAGCAAGGAACTGGATGAGGAGACGGGTCTGTACTACTACGGCGCCCGCTACTACGACCCGCGGACGAGCGTGTGGCAGAGTCCCGATCCCGCGCTAGGCGACTATCTCGATGGGTTCCCGAACGGCGGTGTGTACGAGCCGCTGAACCTCGGTGTCTACACGTATGCCTATCACAACCCGGTCATCTATACCGATCCGGATGGTGCGGTAACACAGCGGGTCTCCTACTTCACGCATCGCTACGCGCACTGGGTACGAAAAGCGCGGTCAAAGGGCGGTGTCGGCGGACGCAACCTCGCGACCGTAAAGTACAGGGTCCTATCAACGGGCAAGAAGCGGCACCTGACGCAGAGATCGAATGGGCAACACAGCGAAACGCGCCTGAAGGCGTTGCTGGACATCAAGCATCCTGGGAATTACGAAGTACTGTGGCTGTATACAGAACTGGAACCTTGCGGTTCGCTCGTCCGCAGCTGCAGATACAAGGTTGCGAAGTGGCAGTGGTCCGCCAAGGGCGAGCGCATCTTCTACTCCGTTGACTATCCGAGTGAGGAGGAAGTATCGGATGATGAAAGGGATGTGAACGACAACCTGACGGGAGGACAGCGTAACCAGAAGGCCAAGCAGACAGTAGCTCAGAGCCGGCGACACATCGGACCGACTCTACTCAAGCGGTTCCAAACCATTCTGGTGGCGCGGAAGAAATCCGGCAAGTCACTGAACCAGGCGGTCAACCCCGTCACTGTCAACCCTTCATTCCGTCGTGTCCTTCCCCCGCACAGGGGGGTGGATCGAGGGTACGACACGTAGCAGTGTAGCCGCGCGTCCGCTTCCAGTGTCGCCAGCCGCCGACACTTTGGCCGACGGCTGGCGACCGACGCCTTCGAGATCAGACGCCTGGATAAGCATGTATTCGGCGGTCAAAAACGGACCCACTTTGAGCTGAAACGGCGCTG
>JADDPP010000080.1 GCA_016781845.1 Rubrobacter sp. | reverse complement strand
TAGTCCAGCCCAAGATTTCCATCTGTGCCGCCAAGTGGCGATAGGCTTTGCGAGTTCCCTCGAGGTGATTCGTCCCTTCAACTGGCAGGGCACGGCTCGTTCGTCGTCCCCGACGCGGGCGGGCAGCCGTCTCGTCACTCACCGATCATCTCCTCCCTTCCCCCTGACCAGTATCCTCCGCTACCTGGACCCCAGTGTTCATTCGCTTGCCACCCACGGGCTTGACCTGTCGGACCACCCCTGGCAGCCCGCCCTGTGGGGCGCCGGTTTTTCTCACCGCGCTCACCACCACTCGACCACCCGGTAGCCCCGCCGCAGGCGTCGGCGGATCAGCCGCTCCACGCTCGCCTGGGCACTGGCCCGGTCGGGGTAGAAGGCGGTCAGCGCGCGCCCCGACCCACCCAAACGTCCCCAGTTGCGCACGACTGCCCCACCGCCCCACAGGGCGGGCTGCCAGGTCAGGGTATAGAAGCGGGCCCGGTCCCGCGCGGGGTCGAGGCTGACGAAGCGCACCCGGCACTGGAACCGAGCGAACTCCTCGATGGCCGTCGGATAGTGCTGCGATACGGTTGGTTCCGACACGCGCTGCACACCTCGACCGTCGGGGGCTACCGTCGGGACGGGAGCTGCCCGAACCGCACCGTTGGGCGATCGTCGGTCCTCGCAGGCTTCGCGTTAGGGCTGCCCTCTCGCTCCCCACGTAAGCCGAGCCGGTCCTCCAGGACCGCGAAAAAGTACGCCATTTTGCTCTCGATCCGCTTGCCGGGCGGTTGCCGGCCCTGCCATTCGCGCGTAGTGCGGCGGGCCCATTGCAACTCGTCGACGAAATCTTCGCCCTCTCGATCGGAGTGGCGCCAGAGGTTGAGCGCCCTGGTGCAGTTGGAGGCAACGTGATCGAGATCCAGGAATTCCACGGAAAAATCTCGAATGACCCGTCGAATCATCGCCTCCTGATTGTCGTCGGTCGCTGCTGCGCCGGGCTCGCGCTTCGATTCTTCGATGGGTTTCTCCTGGGTATTCTGTGTTGTGATCTCTGTTCGATCTCTCTGGTAAGAGCGGCCCAGGTTGATCTGACCAGCGGATCGTTCCGATCCCTCTAAAGGATCAGCCTGATCCGTTCCATCGGATCGACTTGATCCATCGAAGGGATCAACTTGATCCAATGGTCGGACGTTTTCGTCCGTTGGTGGCGCATCGAGTGCATTGAGCCGGGCGAAGTCGATGGTGTACCACTTGGTGCGGTCGGTCGGGGCCTGATTGTACTGGGCCGTGGAGAGTAGCAGCCCGCTCTTCTCCAAGCTTTGGAAGACCCGCTTCACCGTCGGCACGGACCAGAAGGGGAAGTCGTTCCGCTGCCACTCCTCGTAGGTGTTGTAGACCCAGCGCCGCCCGTCGCGGACGTTAGTCGTGTGCTCGAGCCAGTAGCGGACCTGGTTGAGCACGATCGCCTCGTTGAGGCCGATGCGCGCGGCGAGCTTCGGCAGGATCACCAGCGTCTTGCCGGGGA
>JADDPP010000225.1 GCA_016781845.1 Rubrobacter sp. | reverse complement strand
GTGCGGCTTCGTACGCTCAAATCGCTGCTTCGCCAATTTCCTCTCCTTGCCGGTCTGTGTGTGGTGGTTGGGGGTTGGGTAAGAGGGTGGAGCCCACGACCGGATTTGAACCGGTGACCTCATTCTTACCAAGAATGTGCTCTGCCGACTGAGCTACGTGGGCGCCGTACGGCTCCGCTGGTGACTATCACTGCGGAACCGGTGGGCCGGGAAGGATTCGAACCTCCGTAGGCTTTCGCCGCCTGGTTTACAGCCAGGTCCATTTGACCGCTCTGGCACCGACCCCTGACGCCTGGCACGCGGCAGACGCACGCTAACAGCGTCGTGCTCCGCGACCTCACGTAGTATAGCAGATGCTCCCGGATTTGGGTAATCGCAGCGGGGAAACGGGGGGGCAGGTCAAAGCTGGCAAGGAAGGCCTACGCCTCCCACCTTCGGCAACTATACGGCCCTCATATCAGTTGCAGAGACGTTGCACGCAACGTCGGCGTACAACGTCTGCACGACCTGTCCATCCCACCAACAGCGACCTGTAAATCATCCTGCATGGAACATGACAGGGGGTTGGACCGGCAAACGGACGGCGGCTTCCGAGGACAGCCGTGGAGGCGCCTGAGCACGAGCCGCAGCGCGAAGACGAAGCCAAATGGCCGGCAGCGGTTGGGGACGTGCAGGGTTGCGGGCCGGGAGTGGATAACGAGGTAGAAAGCTTGGGCAGGGAACTGTCTCGCCGCTCAGGCGCTCAGAGGCTCCCACTCCAGGGTACGGCTTTCCTGCTCTTCCACGGTCTGGAAGCCTTCGCCCCACGAGTCCCCTCGCCGCACGAACACTACCCTCAGGAAGCGCTCAGGGGTGACGGTGACGGACTGAACTCCCCACAAGCAGTCGAAGGTCATCCGCGCTACGCCCTCCGCCATCGCCCAGCCGCTGTTGTAGTCCCGTACCTCGACCCGATGTGCCTGCATCATGGCGTTATCCCTTGTGCCCCGCGCTGACCAGATCTGTGTCACTCTTGCCCCCAGCCAGAACTGCCAGGAGCTCGCCGAGAGGAGAGTTAGTTGCCCGCCACGTGGACCGCCAGTCCTGCTCGTCCTCGCCCGGCCACCACAGCGAGCGGTCGCGAATGCGCGCGAGTTCCGGCACGGAGATGTCTGGAGGCGGCGGAATGCCGAGGGCGTCTCGGACACGCACGGCAAGTTCCTCACACATATACGTCTTGTCCACAACCTGCGCTGCTCTCGCCCGATGTTGTTGGGCAAACAGCCAGGGCTCCAGACCGAACAGGATGAGGGGTATCTGCGCGGTCGCTGGGTGGAGCGAGAACAGGTCGGCGAGCTCGTCGCCATTCATGTTGGACAGACTCCACGAAAGCAGTACCGCGTCAGGGGTATACAACCGGGCGAGCCGCAGAGCATCGTACGCGTTCGTCGCCCACAGCAGCCTGTACGGCTCATCGCGCAGCAGCGAGACCGCTAACTGCACACTAGCCGGGTCGTCCTCGACCAGTAGCACGCGCCGTATCCTCTTAGTCTGGATTTCGCAGTTTAAGGATGGGAGATAGTAGGATTGAGTAGTGAGCCAGTTGTGCCGATTTGAGAGGCACGTGGATATAGAAAGCTACTCCCTCACATGCCACGTAAGCTACGTCCACCACGCCCTTTGCCGGACTTGTCGCAGCCACCGCCACCTTACGGCGCCTCAGTGGCCTCACTCCCAACCAACTTGCCTTACTCGAAGTGCTCTCTTTACCGCCCCTCCAGTACTACTCTATCCCAAGTGGCTAATCTGCGAAATCCAGACTTAGTCTCTTCCATAACCCCGTACTCCCGCGAAGCCCATTCATCGCCCTGAGGAATCAGACAGCGTTACTGCACCACCTCGGCACGCAACACTCGCTCACGCGCAGCCCTCGCCGCGTTGTGCGCCAGGGCCGCCCAGTGAAGGACGTGCTGCCGGTCTGACGAGAGCCGCTGCTCATACACCCTTGTGTACTCGGCATAGTAAGCCTGCCTGTACGCGTGTTCCGCCCTCGCCTCAGCCTCGGTCAGATACCTGTCGATGGTCTCCATGGCCTTTCTCCTTGCCGGCTGCGAGGCCGGATCACATTGGGTTCGTGGTGTTGAATATACGTGACGGAGGACCACCTGTCGTCACCCAAAGCGATAATGTTTCCGTACCTCATTTGTGCCAGCCCCCTACCCGGCAGCAGTCCGGCAATGTTGAAGCTCGACGGCAAGCATCCTAATTGGTAGTGTGGGAGGGGAGCCCCGGAAATACATCCGCCATCACGGCAAGAGTGAGGTGGAGGAACGACTTACGCTGTGGCGCAGATGTTTGCTCAATCCGGCGTAGTCACAACGCCAAACGGCGTAGCCGATGAGCCTGGCCCAGTCGTAGAGACGTAGCATGCTACGTCTGCGCCCGAAGGGTTTGGTGCGGCGCCGGTACTGCGGGCCAAGAAAGCTTAGCCAGCCCGCGGGCCTGCTACGAGACCTCGACACACAAAGCCGGCGCCGGGTATGAGCCCGTGCAAGAATGCGTCCAAGAGATGCTGCCGGCACGACCGGATCGCCGAGGTACAACTGTCCAGCTGTCGTACTGGGCGTGGCAGAGTGACCATGTAATCGCGCGAGGAGGAGGGCCCGCGCCAGTTGGTAGGTAAGCGCGGGCCGGAGAGAGCAAACGTGATGCGCGGATACAACGCACACGTCACATGGCTAAGAGTAACAGTGCCAGGTCAATTCAGGGTTAACGCTGCAGTCAACAGTTGGTCAACAACGACGAAAGGGCTGGCTGCACGAGATGAGCGCCGACGTCCGATCCGGGGCTAACTGAGGAGAAGATATCAACTGCTGCGGTCGGGTTCAGTTGTGTCATCCCCCCGCACTGTCCGGTGTTGGCAGGCTGATCCCTGCCTGTTCCGATGCGTCGGCCTCCCCCCCGGCTAGTGGTCGCACAATGCCTTAATATCTGTTGGAGGGCAGCACTCGCCACCTTCACCGCTCGGGTAACACGCTTGCTTTTGGATATCCGACCCGCGAGCGCCATCCTCCCCGTGACATTCGCTCGTTAGTCGCACCCAGTCTTGTCGAACCCCTTCGTGCTTCGCTTACCGGTGCCGTAACCGTAACGTCCTACACGACTTCACGGCGCGCCAGCATCAGTCACATACCCTTCCACCCTCGTGCTGGTACAAGGTGTGCCCATGAAGTTGGCATCGAAGCGCCTCCGGCACATGACGAGTGCGCTGACCACAGACACCTGCCAGCACGTGCTTCGCGGCATCGGCAAGGACGTAGCGGCCAAGCTGGACGCCATGCTCGCCTGGTTGCAGTAGCGCTAACAGTAAAAGGCCCTCCCAGCATTCAACTGGAAGGGCCTTCATTTGCGTAACCCTATAGAGTATCCAGGTTTCCGTGGCGTTCCCGGAGGGACTCGAACCCCCGACCTTTTGGTCCGCAACCAAACGCTCTATCCACTGAGCTACGGGAACACGGCGCGCCAGTCATGGTAGCACGACGCCATTTATACTATCAAACAGAGCCCCGACGCGCAACCTTGCGGACACTGTTTGCGCCTGCTATATTGACGCCACTCCGCATCCGGCCCCGTCCTAGAAAGGGCAGTTGACACAGATGAGCAACGCAAGCCACAGGATGCAAGTAGCCTTCGTCAGCAGCTACCCGCCCAGGGAGTGCGGCATAGGAACCTTCACGCAGGACCTCGCAAACGCGACCAGGAACACAGATGGCCGTCCTGAGGTCAGGATCGCGGCTATCAATGAGGCAGGTGGGCTGCACCGCTACCCCAGCGAGGTCATCTTCCGCATTGACCAGGGCAGGCCCGAGACGTACGCCGAGGCCGCGCGTTTCCTGAACAGGCAGCCCGTTGATGTTGTGAGCGTGCAGCACGAGTTCGGACGCTTCGGTGTATGGCACGACTACCTGCGCGAGGATCATTTGGCGATCTTCCTCGACGAGATACAGAAGCCCGTCGTGACCACGCTGCACACTATCCTACCCAGCCCCCATCCGACCGTGAAGGTGTCCATTCGCAACGCCATAGATAAAAGCGCGGCCGCGATGGTGATGGCGAAGGTCGGCGCGATGATCCTCACAGACGACTACCAGGCGCCACCAGAGAAGATCGTTTACATCCCCCACGGCATGCCCGAGATCAAACCCTCCGGCCGCAAGCGTCTCAAAGCTCAGCTGGGCGTGCCGGACCGCACGATCATCAGCACCTTCGGGCTCATCAGTCCGGGCAAGGGGTTGGAGTACATGATTCAGGCCCTGCCGAAGATCGTGGACCGGCACCCTGACGTGCTGTACCTCATCGCGGGGGAGACTCACCCGGATCTCAGGCGGCACGAGGGAGAGGCGTACCGCAACCGGCTCCAGCAGCTCATTGAAGAGCTGGGCGTGGGACGGCATGTGGCGTTCGTGAACCACTACCTCAGCAAGCAGGAGATCATAGACTACCTGCTCGCCTCCGACATCTACGTGACCCCGTACCTGGACCGCAACCAGATAACGAGCGGCACGCTCACGTACGCACTCGGCGCGGGCAAGGCCATCGTCAGCACTCCGTACGTCCACGCCACCGAAGTGCTCGCGGAGCACCGGGGGATACTCGCCGAGTTCCGCAGCTCCGATAGCCTTGCAAACTCCATTAACCTGATCCTCGATAGCCCCGACGAGAAGCAGAAGCTCGAGCAGGCAGCCTACGAGTACGGCAATCAGATGGCGTGGCCACATGTGGGCCGAGATTTCGCGATCCTGTTGCGACGTGTGGTTGAGGGCAAGCCTGTGGTGTACACCGACGGTGACCCGTACAGACTCATTAAAGAGTAAGACCCCGACGAGTAGAGCATCGGGGTCACGCGGCGGAGGAGGAGGGATTCGAACCCTCGTCGGCGGTTACCCACCGAAACCGCTTAGCAGGCGGCCGCACTAGACCACTATGCGACTCCTCCCCGGAGCATGGTTATCGTATCAATTCGGGAGGGTGCAGTCAATAGCGGCGGAGAGGGAGGGATTCGAACCCCCGGGGCTCATCACCCAGCCGTTTTCAAGACGGCCGCATTAGACCGCTCTGCCACCTCTCCAGACACTAGCATCGTACCAGACCGGGACGCGAAAACCAACCAGGAGTCTGAGCAACACCAGCTTCGGATGTTCTCAGCTCACGTCAAACAGCTCAGCCACGGAAACCCGGACAGATCCCAAAGCTCCTCAGCTGTCACCAGTTGCTTGACGGCCTAACTTGCCCCCTCCTCCACACCATCAAGCGCCTGTGGGCGAGCTTACGAAGTCTTGCGGCAACGGCTCCCGAATCCGAACTCTCCTCAGCCGGACTCCATCCTCTGCTGCCCTCCCATGTACGGCCGCAGCGCCTCCGGGATGACCACCGAGCCATCGGGCTGCTGATAGTTCTCCAGCACCGCTATCATAGTACGCGGCATACCGAGGCCGGTGCCGTTGAGGGTGTGGGCGAACTCGGTGCGCGCGCCTGCCTCGCGCTTGAAACGCACCTGCGCGCGGCGAGCCTGAAAGTCTCCGACGTTCGAGGTCGAGCTAACCTCGAGCCACTCGCGCACACCCGGCGACCATACCTCCACGTCGTAGCCGCGCCGGTTCTTGAAGCCGAGGTCGCCGGTACACCGCTCCACCGTCCGCCACGTCAAGCCCAGAAGATGGCACGTCTCCTCCGCGTGCGCTGTAAGGCGGTCCAGCGCCGCCTCAGAGTCCTCCGGCAGGGTGAAGTGGTACATCTCTACCTTGTCGAACTGGTGACCGCGCTTGATGCCACGCACGTCTCGCCCGGCGCTTATCTGCTCACGGCGAAAGTTCGCGCTGTACGAGGTGTACTGCCGGGGCAGGTCGCCGGCCGACAAAATCTCCCCCGCGTGCAGGCTGGTCAGTGGCGACTCGGACGTGGGAATGAGCCAGAAGTCCTCCCCGACAAGCTCATACATCGTGTTCTCGAAGTCCGGGAGATGCGCCGAGGCGCGGAGTGTCTCCCTCCGCACCATGTAAGGAACCGTTACCTCCTGATACCCCTGCCGCCTGTGGAGGTCGAGCATCCACGAGGCGAGGGCGCGCTGGAGCCTTGAGCCGTCCCCGTGCAGCACGTAGAAGCGAGAGCCGCTGATGCGCTGTCCCTGCTCGAAGTTGATGATGCCCAGCGCCTCGCCCAGCTCCCAGTGCGGCTTCGCCTCGAAGTCTAGCTCCCTCGGCTCCCCACTCTGCCGCACGAGCACGTTGTCGGAGTCGTCTTCCCCGTCGGGCACCTGCGGGTCGGGCAAGTTCGGCATCTCGAGGAGCAGCCTGCTCACCTGCTCCTCCGCCTCCACGAGCTCGCGGTTGAGCTCCGCGATGCGGTCGCCCACGCCCCTCATCTCCTCTATCAACTGCTGGCGCTCTGCCTGGTCCTTGATACGGGGCACCTGCTTCGACACTCGCTTTCGCTCGGCCTGCAGTCCCTCGGTCTGCGTCAGAAGCTCGCGTCGCCGGATGTCCGCCCGAATCAGCTCGTCGAGCGGTGCGTGCTCCTTGCGACGGGCGAGCGCCTCGCGCACCACGTCGGGCTTTTCGCGTATCAATCTTATGTCCAGCAAAGGATGTTACCTCGTCGTAATATTCGTCGATGTTGGCCCGAAGCCATTGTAACAACAGGCAGGCGGACGCACGGAGTCGTTGATGTGGCGCCTGGGTTAGGGGGTTCTTGTAGGGGCATAGCGCGCTATGCCCCTGCGGAGAGGACTCTCTGCCGCCACTACGCGGAGGCGAGTCCCTCCGGCAGGTACTGCCGCCACTCCTCCGTGGGGGAGTGCTGCAGCTTCTGCAGAAAGATGTAATACGGGCTCACCCTCGGCTCGGTCGGCTTGCTCAGGAGCCGCATCCGCGCCTCGTCCGGGTTCTTACCGCCCTTGCGGTGGTTGCAGCTCTTGCACGCACTCACCAGGTTGTCCCACGTGTGCGAGCCGCCGCGCGACTTCGGCACGACGTGGTCGAGCGTGAGGTCCTTCGTCAGCTTGCCGCAGTACTGGCAGGTGTGCTTGTCGCGCGTGAACACTTCCTTGCGCGACAGCTTCAGCCTCGGCCTCGGCCGCTTGATGAGGTTCGAGAGCCGGATAACCGACGGGCAGCGAAAGGAGTCTGTGGTCGTGCTGATATAGTGCCCGTTGAGCTCCAGCACCTCGGCCTTGCCACCGAGCACCATCACGAGCGCGCGCCGGGCGTTGCACACGTTCAGCGGCTCGTAGTTCTGGTTCAGGACTAATACTGGGACTTCCACGACCTCGCCCGCCTTCGTATAACTCTGGATTATGGAGCGTACTTCATAATAGCACGCGCCGCACTCCCTTCACAAAGAATAGGTTGCTCGGAACTCCGCGTACATGCTATCCTTACGGCACAGGCTGTGATGGAGACACGGTCGGCGCCGTCGAGCGGCCCAGAGAGTCCGGGGAAGGTGTGAGCCGGACGCCCACGTCTCGAGCGCCAGCCATCACTCCGGAGCCGCCACCCAAACCGCCAAGGCGCAGTAGGCGTGGCCGGGTTTGCCTCCCGTTAGCAAGGGCAGGGGTGTGAGCACGCACCCCGCTGAGTGGGCGCTCAGGCGCCAACCGAGGTGGTACCGCGGGCCGGGTCCGTCCGACGCTCGTCCTCAACATGTTTGAGGGCGGGCTTTTGTGTTTTAGGGGCGTGAGCAAGATGTTTAGAGAAGTATCTGCAAGAACGGACTTTGTGCAGCTTGAGCGGGACGTGCAGAAGCAGTGGGACGAGCGCGGCACGATGCGGGCGTATCTGAAGAAGAACGACGGCTCCCCTACGCGCTACAGCTTCCTTGACGGACCAATCACAGCGAACAACCCCATGGGCGCCCACCACGCCTGGGGTCGCACGTACAAGGACCTGGCGCAGCGCTATCACACCATGCTTGGTGACGAGCAGCGCTACCAGAACGGGTTCGACTGTCAGGGGCTCCACGTCGAGGTGGAGGTCGAGAAGCAGCTAGGCTTCAAGAACAAGCGCGACATCGAGCGGTACGGCCTGGCGAACTTCGTCAACCGCTGCAAGGAGCGCGTCCTGAAGTACGCCGGGGTGATTACGGAGCAATCCAAGCGCCTCGGCTACTGGATGGATTGGGACGACTCCTACTACACGATGTCGGACGAGAACAACTACTCCATATGGAGCTTTCTGAAGAAGTGTCACGAGAACGGATGGGTATACAAGGGCCACGACGTTATGCCCTGGTGCCCGCGCTGTGGCACAGGTATGTCGCAGCACGAGATCGTCACGGAGGGCTACCGGGACATCTCGCACATGAGCCTGTATGTCAAGCTCCCGCTCGATGGCCGTCCGAACGAGTCGCTCCTCGTCTGGACCACGACGCCGTGGACACTCTCTTCGAACGTCGCGGCGGCGGTGAACCCGGACCTCGAGTACTCGCGCGTCCGCCAGGGCGAGGATGTGTACTACCTGGCGGCGGGGGCGCTCGGCAGCGCGCTCCGCGGAGAGTACGAGGAGCTCGGCAGGCTCAAGGGTAACGAGATGCTCGGGTGGGTCTACAGCGGCCCGTACGACGAACTGCCCGCCGAAGCGGGGGTGCGCCACAACGTCATCCCGTGGGCGGATGTCAGCGCGGAGGAAGGCACGGGCATCGTCCACATCGCGCCCGGCTGCGGCCAGGAGGACTTCGCGCTCTCAAAGGAGCACGGCCTGGACGTGGTCGCACCACTCGACGAGTTCGGGGTGTTTGGCGACGGGTTCGGCTTCCTCTCCGGCAAGTACGTCGGCGAGGTGGCGGAACCTATCGCGGAGGACCTTCGGGAGAAGAACAGGTTGTACCGCGCGCAGGTGTACAGCCACCGCTACCCCGTCTGCTGGCGCTGCGGCACGGACCTGGTGTTCCGGCTTGTAGACGAGTGGTTCATCTCGATGGACGAGCTGCGGCCTCGGCTGATGCGTGTGACGGATGAGATCAACTGGCTGCCGCCGTGGGGCCGCGAGCGCGAGCTCGACTGGCTGCGCAACATGCACGACTGGATGATCTCCAAGAAGCGCTACTGGGGGCTCGCGCTGCCCATCTATGAGTGCGCGAGCTGCGGCAGTTTCGAGCTTATAGGCTCGGAGACCGAGCTCAGGGAGCGCGCCGTCGAGGGTTGGGAGGAGTTCGAGGGCCACAGCCCGCACCGGCCCTGGGTAGACGCCGTCAAGATAACGTGCTCCTCGTGCGGGGAGAAGGTAAGCCGGATCCCAGACGTGGGCAACCCGTGGCTCGACGCCGGCATCGTCGCGTACTCCACCCTCGGCTACCGGCACGACCGCGAGTACTGGGAGAAGTGGTTCCCTGCCGACTTCATCACCGAGAGCTTCCCCGGCCAGTTCCGCAACTGGTTCTACTCCCTGCTCACAATGAGCACCGTGCTCGAGGACCGGGCTCCAACAAAGACGATCCTCGGCTACGCCCTCATGCGCGATGAGCGCGGCGAGGAGATGCACAAGAGCAAGGGGAACGCGATCTGGTTCGAGGACGCCGCGGACAAGATGGGCGTGGATGTCATGCGCTGGCTCTTCTGCGCCCACAACCCGACCCAGAACCTGAACTTCGGTTACACACTCGGGGACGAGGTGCGCCGCCGCTTCCTGTTGCCTCTGTGGAACTCGTACAGCTTCTTCGTGACGTACGCGAACCTCGATGGTTACCAGCCCTCCTCGCAGCCCACGGACCCCGCGACTCGGACCCTCCTCGACCGCTGGGTGCTCTCACGGCTCAACACGCTTGTGGACGGGGTACGCGCGGACCTGGACCGATACGAGTTTCAGGGCGCGACAAGGCAGATCGAGCGCTTCGTCGTGGACGAGCTATCAAACTGGTACATCCGCCGCAACCGCCGGCGCTTCTGGAAGAGCGGTGCGGATGAGGACAAGCGCGCGGCGTACGACACGCTGTATACGTGCCTCGTAACGCTCGCGAAGCTCGCAGCGCCGGTGATGCCGTTCGTCACGGAGGAGATGTACCAGAACCTCGTCCGCTCGCACGACGGCGGCGCGCCTGAAAGCGTCCACCTGACCGAGTATCCCGAGTGCAAACCCGCGGAGGTAGACGCGGAGCTGGAGTGCTCAGTCGGCGCGGTGATTCGTACTGTGGAGTTGGGCCGGGCAGCCCGCAACGGCTCGAACCTGAAGGTGCGCCAACCGCTCGCGCGCGTGCTCGTCAAGGCGCCGACGCCGGAACTGGGCGAGGCGGTGCGAAGTCTGCAGGACCAGGTGCTGGAAGAGCTCAACGTCAAAGAGCTCGAAGTGGTGCCGAGCGCGGGCGACCTCGTGGAGTACTCGGTGCTGCCGAAGTTGCCCGTGCTGGGCCCGAAGTACGGCAAGCGCGTGCCAGCGATACGCGCGGCGCTCGGAAAGAGAGACGCGAGAGAGGTGGCGCAGGCGGTTCTTGCCGGGCAGCCTGTGGAGATGCAGTTAGATAGTGAGACGGTAACGCTCGCACCTGATGAACTTCTCGTCGAGGAGAGGCAGCGGCCGGGGCTCGCCAGCGTCAGCGAGGGCGGGTACGTCGTCGCCCTGGACACCGAGATCACGCCCGAGCTCTTCTACGAGGGTCTGGTGCGCGACTTCGTGCGCCAGGTGCAGAACCTCCGCAAGCAGGCAGATTTCAACATTGACGACCGAATCACCATCAGGTACCAGGGCAGTCAGGACCTGCGCGACGCCCTGCATCGATTTGATGAGTACGCCCGAGCGGAAACCCTCGCGGACCACATTGACATGGGCGAACCCGCGGACGGGTACCACTCCGAGAGTGTGGAAGTAGGCGACGTAGAGACGCTGGTGGGGGTAAGGAAGGCCTGAGTACCACGCTTGCAGGGGTGACCGGTCGGTCACCCCTGCAAGCGTCCACAATATTCTCTGATGCCGCTCCAGGTGCTTGACTTTCAGTACGACCTGTTCTATAAATCAGTACACAGGACGCTGTAACGCCCCACGCCACTCGGATGGGCATTTCGCCGCCGTAAAGGCTCCAAGGGAGGCTGGAGAGATAGATGCAGAAGTACGAGCGAGAGATAGAAGAACTGCTCGAGCGGCTCGAGACGGAAGCAGGCAGCGCTCCGCCCCGCCCCATCAGGCGCGATCAGCGCGCGCCACACCTGCCGCGCAGGCGGCGCAAGTCCGTCGTCTCCTCGCTGCGTACCTTTATCGCACGCAATGCCCCCAACCCCAGCCAGATGATGCTGGCGGGCATCGCCATCATCTTCTTCGCCTGGATCCTACCCCTCGGCCCCCTGGAGCAGTGGGCGCGGCTGTTCGGCGCGCTACTCTTCCTGGGCGCTATCGTGCTCAACCTCCTCGGCGCCAACCGCTTTGGGCGGGAAGAGAAGACGTGGCGCGGCCGCCCCGTCGAGCCCGATCCTCCCAGCTGGGGTGACATGAAGGCTCGGATGCAGGACTCCGCGCGCGACTTCAAGCGCAGGTTCCGTCGCCGCTACTAACGTGGACGGCGTCATTGCAAGGTCGTCGCTACACCTATCCGCTCAAACCTCCATTCACTGTGACTCTCACCCTCGCAGCATCCAGGGAGATCCTTACGTCCCCTAATTCCCCGCGTTCCCGAGGAGACTCGGCCAGGAAACGAAGCTCGTGAACGACGACCTCGCGGCACACTGCCCCCTGAAGCTCATACCCGTTCCGGGTGAAGGCTGCAGGTTTGTCATTCTTAGCTTCGCTCAGAATCCGTGCTCATAGGTTACGGACTCCTCGCAAGCTCACAGTGACAGTATGAGTAGTTACTCACCCGGACTCCGCATGACTGATGCGCCTTGCGTTCGGGATAGCTACCTTGAGTCAGGCCGATGAGAGCATCCGTAGATCATCCCGTATCGAGTCTGCGAGGTGTCTCTGATGCGGTGCGGGGGGCCTGCTCAGGCTACGAGCCAGAGCTCTCACACCGATAAGCAGCGCGGAGAGCCGTATCTTCAGCTCATAGTCGGGCGGCAGCGGGTTGACCTCGCCGTACCCCTCCAGTAGATGTGGCAACACCTTGTACGGCAGCGTCTCGCCGTCGTGTAGCTTGAAATGCGCCAGGTCGTACAACGGCTCCGCGCCCCTGATCTCCCCAAAGTCAATGATGCCGCTGTACTGACCGCGATGCTGGTAGATGTGAGTCGCGTCGAAGTCACCGTGCGCGAGCTTGGCGTCCTTGGTCTCGAGCCACGTGTCGAAGGTGTCTATGACGTGGTATATCGCATTCACCTCGTCCTGCCGCAGAAAGATCCCACCCAGTAGCTCAAGATAGCCGTCCAGACCTTCGAGCCTCCAGTCCCTGAAGGTCCGCGCTTCCGCCCGGAGGCAGGGCGCCTCGACACTGTCCCTCTTCACCCACCCGAACCCTTCCACCGGCAGCCCATTGATGAGTGCCAGATCCCTGCCCGCTTCGACAAGCACCGCCCTCACGTCCACCTCCGCCCGACTGTAACCAGCCGACGTGCCGGGAATCTCGGTGGTGACCATCACTGAACGCTGCAGCGTCTCATCAAAGGGCTCAAAGTACACCACCTCGGGAACCTTCACTCCCTTCGTACGTAACAGCGAGTGAATCCGCACTTCTGGTGCAAAACTGCCCGCCCGTTCCTCCGCGATCCGCAAGTAAAGGACTTCGCCATACCGACGCAGCCTGTATACCTGTGTCGAGACCCCGTCCTCCGTTCGCTCGATGGACACGGCAGAATCGGAGTCCGGGACGATGCGGGATACCAGCCTCTTCAAGGCTGCCCGGTCTACATCTTCCTTCCGCATAACCTCCCCTGATACCGTTGGTCCCATCTGCCGGCTTGATTGACACCCTCGAAAGTGTTTGCCTATTCTACAAAGCAGGCGGCGGGTGAAAGGTAACAGGCCCGTTGTCCCTACCGGTGGTCCATGCAACAGGGTGTTCCCCCGTGTTCCCCAGGAGTTGATTCCCATTCCGTGAGTTCCATTTGTCCAACGACCTCTCCATGGCCCTCGACCTGATCAGGGCAGCCCTGGTTGCCATACTCGTCGGCGTCGTGCCAGGGTACTTCTGGGCGCGGACTTTCTTCCAATCTCAGGACTGGCCCGAGAGGATAGCGATGTCCCTCGGCCTCTCATTCACTCTCGTTCCCGTGACAGCTCTTCTGCTTGCACGTTTGTTCGGACCCGGCATAACGCTGCCCATTGCGGCGGCCTCGGTCGTCCTGGTCACACTGACAGGTATAGCTCTGTGCTTCAGGCTGGAAACAAGGTCTGGGCCGGGCACGCCCCCAGGGATGGAGCACCCGCCGCTGGGTATCGCGGCTCTGATACCGCTCGTAATAGCATTGGCACTGATGCTGGGCAGAGCCACCGGAAGGCTTCCCGACAATAGGGCCGCCATAACACTGCTCATCATCGCTACGGCTATCCTCGCGCAGTTGCCGAACCGCAGGTGGTGGAACCGGAGAGCAGCAGCACGCCGAAACGCGGACGAAGGTTCTACCCCCGCTGACATCCCCCAAGGCATCGGACCAGCCCCCGACCAGGGCTACTCCAGGCACACGACGCTTTCGCGCATGCTCCGCTTCGTTGCCTCACCGCGCTTTCTACTTCCCGTGGTCTTGCTCCTGGTGCTGCTGCGCGGGTACGTCGGACCAGCGCTCCACGACTGGCCATACATAAGGGGGCAGGACCAGTACGCGCACACTGTTATGGTGAACCTCATGATGTCGCGTGGGACCGTCACGGCTTACATGGTATACCCGCCCGGCTTCCACACGCTTACAGCGGTGATGGCACGCCTGAGCGGGCTGCAGCCGCTCCAACTCTTCGCTTTGCTCGCCCCTGCCCTCTTGCTACTCCCCGCGCTGGCCTGCTACAGCTTCGCCCGAAGATTCTTCGGTCCAGAGTACGGCGTCGCCTCTGCCCTGTTCGCCGGTTTGGTCCTGACCAGCCCGTGGTTCTTTATGCGCGACGGCACGTACGTGGACCTCATAGCCGCTGAGTTCCTGCTCGTGCTCACCATCGTATCGCTCCTGACGCTGCTTGCCTCCCCATCCGTCCAGGGCATCCTCCTGACTGCGATACTGGGCTCGTCAGTCGTGCTGTATCACCAGGTCTCCAGCATCTATCTCGCGCTTCTGTTCGGCATGGTCTCGATTCTCTTTCTCCCGTATCTACTGATACGTAACCGCCATCGCGGCATCGCGCTCTTCCTCTCGCTGGCGTTGGCAACCGTCATATCGGTCGCCTACGCCTGGGACACGTACAACCTGCCCGGCACGCTGAGGGCTCTCTTCGGTGGTACGGAGTCCACTGAGACGCTCGGTCACGCAAGTATGGCGATAGGTACCCAACGTCCCCGCAATCTCGAGGTGCTCCCTGGGCTCCTCTCGCAACCCGTCGTGTGGTTCGGCCTGCTGGGATTCCTGCTGCTCGCCTTCGGCCTGAGGAGAATGTCCTCGGCACATTCGATGGCTGCCGTCTTCCTCCTCGGCTGGTGCCTCATCTTCTTCGCCGGCAGCCGAACCTCTCTGAGCGGCTTCCCTATCCGCTTCACCCGCGACCTCGGGATTCCCCTGGCGATACTCGCAGCATTCGCATTCGTTACCGCATTGAAGTCATCCAGGCGGTACAGGCCGGTAGGGGTGATCACGGCCGCGCTGGCGGCGCTGTTCGTCGCGCTCGGGGTCCAGCAAAGCCTCCTCCGAGCGAGCGGCCCGAGCACGCAGCTCTTCATGACGCCAACGTATGCCGCGGCGGGAAGGTGGCTTAGGTTCCAGAATCAAGGTGGAAACATTATGACGAACCCTCACCTCAACCAGGTGCCCGGCAATGCCATGCTCGCGATGGGCGGCTACTCCGCGCTGCAGTCATTCACGAAGTCCCAGTTGGGCAACCCTCGCGTCGTGCCCCCGGCGCATCGCCAGGAAGTAGAGGATACGCTCTGGGTACTCCGGCACCCGGCAGGCGAGAAGACTCGGCGCATCCTCGACGAGCACGACATCCGCTACATCGTCATGTACAAGCGCTTGCCGGAACGAACGTTGTGGACCAACAAGCACCCCGTGAGGTGGAAGCCCTTCCTGCGCCAGCCGGATCTGTACAAGCCAGCTTTTGAGAACAGCGATGTGATTATCTTCAGGGTAAAGTAATATAGGCATGAGAAGAGACGCCGTGAACGGACACGGGATAGGTTGGCTCCACACGAGCAGCTCCGTGACGCACAGCCGAACAGATACGCCACCGGCACAAGCGAGCAAAGCCAGCCAGATCGAGTCTATCTGGAAGCGTCACAGAGTCTGGCTCATTGTCGGCGTCCTGGGTGCTCTCGTGTTCTGCAATTACGTGAGCACGCTGGCTCCCACCGTCCTCTCCAGGGACTCCGGTCGCTTCCAGGCGCGTGCGTACGTGCTCGGCATCGGCCACCCTACCGGCTACCCTACTTACATCATGCTCGGCAAGCTCTTCACATACCTGCCGGTGGGCGACGTAGCGTACCGTGTAAACCTGTCCTCCGCCGTATACGCAACGGTCGCGACTGTACTCCTGTTCTTTCTCGCGAGGCGCCTGGCCGGAACCCTCCCGGCGGTAATCGCTGCGCTGTCGCTTGCCGTGAGCCGGACCTTCTGGTCACAGTCACTCATCGCGGAGGTTTACACGCTGCATGTGCTCTTCCTGTGCGCGACGCTAATGGCTCTGCTGCAATGGGAGGATACCCGCAAGGACCGTTACCTGCTTCTCACCGCGTTCCTGGCGGGGCTCGCGATGACGAACCACCTCACAAGTGGATTGCTCCTCCCGGCCACCGCACTGTTCGTACTGCTCTCCGACAGGGGCCGACTGCGAGACTGGAGACTGCTGGCGAGGTGCGCTCTGCTCTTTTTGCTCGGTCTCCTGCCATATCTATACATCCCCATCCGAGCCTCGATGAACCCTCCCCTGAACTACGGAGATGCATCAAACCTGCACAATTTCCTGAGGCTGGTCACCGGACAGCAGTTCCGGGAGAGGATGTGGGCTTTCGGCCCTGCGGAGCTACCCGCGCGACTGAAGCTGTACGGGACGGACTTACTCGGCCAGTTCCACCTCGTGTTCCTCGCCCTCGCACTCCTCGGTGTGGGGTTCGGGCTCCGACGCCACCGGTCAGTGACGGCCTTTCTAGCCACTCTGTTCACAGGACAACTCTTCTACGCTCTGGAGTATGACATCCCGGACATAGCCGATTACTTCACCCCGACACATCTAGTCATAGCCGTCTTTATGGCGCTCGGCGTGCGGTGGCTCCTGATGATCGTCCGTCGGACGATACCAGGACGTCTGCAAAGCGCGGCCACCGTCGGACTCTCGCTCGTGTTGTTACTCCTCGTGGCACCTACCTGGCAGGCCAACTACACCCAGGTGGACCAGAGCGGCAACTACGAGGCCCGCGACCTGATCGAACGAGTCGCCCGTGTTCCGCACGGGGCGGTGATCTATGACACCTCAAACACGACACCGCTCCAGTACCTGCGATTTGTGGAGCGGCGCCGGTCGGATCTGCGGGTGCGCCAGGTGCGGGTGGGAAACGTCGAGAGGGCGCTCAGCCAGGACCTGAGGGCGGGGCGCAAGGTATATTTCCTTCACCGAAACTACCGAAGACTCCTCGAAGACCGCTACGATCTAAGACCAGAGGACGGACTCTGGAGAGTAGTCCAGAGAGTTCCGGGTTACGCAACGCGCGCGGCGCCAGCTCGACCCCTCCAGACGTTCTATCATCACAGCCGCGTAAGGTGTACTGGCCTGTCGCCCGGCCCCTCTGCTCACCTCGTGAAGCTGGTCATCGTAGCTTTGAAGTCCGCGCCGCGCGAAAAGCTCACCCACCACGGCGCGCCCCTTACGTACGTGGCCGTTTCGCCATCGCGCAGCCTCAGCTTGTTGCCCCGCGACTCTCCGAGCCCTGGCGCTCGCGTCCGGATGCTCGCCCCACCAGCGAAAGGCTCTTCTGGCACAGTCAGGGGCAGGGCGTTCTCACCCATCAGCAGCTCCGCTTCCTCGGGGCTCAGCTGTGGCCCACTGCCGAGGGGCTGGACCCACGCGAGCCGCAGCCTGCCGTTCTCCACCACGTAACCGGCACGCACCAGGTCTCGCCGCGCGGACTCCGGCTGGCTGGCGAGATCGGCGAAGCGCATACGCAACGTCAGGCTTCCCTCTGCCGGATCTGCCTCAGCTACTGTGTAGCGATACTCCGCCGTAGTCCATTCGGGTGTCGGCCTGTGCGAATCGTATTCGCTTACTCTGATGGTCCACTCCATGCCTCGCCGCCAACCAAGCGGGTTGCTGGGCACACCAGCCGCCTGCGCGACGGTCAGAACCTTCGCAACCGGCCCGGCCTGCTTCCTCGCAGGCTTGCTCGATGTCGCTTTCACTGTGCGCCTGGGCGCCGCCTTGCTCACCGGCCTCGCCTGACGCGCTAACGCTAATGGCGGGGACTGCATCGGGGTGGGCTTAGCAAGTACCTCCTGACGTGCAGTCGTGTAAGGCTTGCCATCGTGTGCCAGCAGTACCACGCCGATTGCTGCCACCAGCAGCGTGAGCGCGCCCATCACCGTCGCTGGCCACCTGACTCGACTCATTCTCGGCATCTCCTTGAGTTCTGTGCCTTACCCTATCGGAACAGTTGGTTGAGCTTCGACAAGGTGACTCTGGGATTGCCACTCGACGCCGTGCCGTCGGGCGGCTCGTAACCGTCTATTCTGGAAACGTAGTCGGGGTGCGTGTGGACGCTGGAGCCACTCGGGTTGTACCACCAGCCGTCCGTACCGCGCTGCAGAGTGTAGTAGAAGGTGTGCTCGATCGGCGTCGTGCCTCGCACCCCGTAGTACGGCGCAGCGCGTGTCAGCGTCATGCGGACGTACTCCTTGTTTCCACTTCTCTTCGAGGAGCGCTCGAAGGCGTACACCGGATAGTTCCACACAGCCATGCCCGTCGTGAAGTCCATGAGCAGGGCTATCCTCTGGGTGCCTATGTAGTACCTGACTACGCGGTCGAACACGGCAGGGTGTACGTCCCTGTACGCGGTAGTTTCCGTGCCACCCCCCTTGTAACGCCTGCCCCAGAACACCTGGTCATGCTCCCACCACGCCTCAGCGTAAAGGCCCTCAACGTCGTCCTGCGAGAAGGTCACTCCCTTTATGGTCTTACCTCGCGGCTGCTTCTCCATAATCGCGGCCGTCGCCCAGCCGTTACAGTGCCCCCACCAGTCCCGCGCCCAGTCAGTTTGGCGATGGTACGTGTATTCCCAGTCGTAAGACTTGCGGCCCGTGACTCTGTCATACTTAGTCAAGGGACCAGGGTTGTTATACAGCTTGGTGTTATACGTGTAGAGTTGAGGCCACCAGTAACCACTCCACGGTATCTTCGCCGCTCTGCCTCTCGTGGACAGCCGCTCCCGTGAGACTGTCACAGTCCGTGAGATGGGATACTGCCTAGCGACGTTGCCGGCCCTGTCGAGCACGTAGAGCTGGATGGAGTACCTTCCCGCCGCAACATACCGCCCGGCGCTGTCGCGGCCGTCCCACAGGTACGAGCCCCTGGTACCGGATACTGCCCGAGGCGCGCCGTTCACAGGTGCGCCGGAGGCATTCATGACCTTTACGTGCCGTGACCCGGGCTCGCTCAGCACATAGCTGAGGGCCGTGGACTCCTGGATACTGATGCTCATAGCGGACCGGGAGAGGGTCGCGGTGACGCGGGGCCGGGTCTTATCCGCGACGCCAACACGGTTAGCGTACGCGACCCCGACACGCCTGGCGGCCGTGCTGTGACGAGGCCGCGCTTTGAGCGTGAAGTGGTACTTGCCGGCGGGCGCCCACACGTAAGCCCCGTTCCTGCGTACTCTGCCATTCCACACCAGGCTCTTCGTCCCCGAGGTGCTATAGGAACCTCTGAGCGTCCCGACCACCCTGCCACCGGTGGAAATGGTCATCGCCACATCGGCGGGACGCGACAGGGTGAAACGCGCGACCATGCCGTCCTTGCGCCCGTCGCCGTTGGGGGAGAAGAGCGTCGGGTAGCGTGCGGAGGACGTCACGGAGACACGCCTGATGGTGTTGTTGACGCGAAAGCGGGAGCGCGCCTTTGCGGTGTTGCCTCTGCGATCCCTGGTGACCACCTCGGCGTAGTACGAGCCCTCTCTGAGACGGACGCGCCTGCCGTTCGGGGCCACGAGAGAGCCGTCGAGTCTGTACTTGTACGTGCCGGCGGCCTGCGTGTTTCCGTACCTCTTGATGTACCCTTTCAGCCTGCCGCCTAGTCCGGTGACGCGCACCTGCAGCTGTGCCGCCCGAGCGAGCGTGACAGTGACCGTCGTATGGTCGCGGTCGTGGTCGCGGTTTGGGCTGAACTGCACCGGGGTCACCCTGACCTTTGGCGCGGCTGCGGCGCCGGTGACAGGGGTGATGGGGAAGAGCGTGAGAACGAGGCTGCACATCAGGAGCACGTGGCCCACTCTTACGATCATAGACAATCCCTCTCGCCTCCTGCTGACTCCCCGAAGCCCCTGACGTGTCGTGTCCTCGTCCCCGCACACCCCGGCATACTATCACTGCGGATGCACGGAAGAAACGGAGGCTGGCGGGACGTTTACGGCTATTTTGAAGGCACTTCGGGTTTCCTCAGAAACTCGCACTCCGTGGCACGCAACGTCTCCGCCGCCCTCGCCACTCTCCACCCCACTTCCGCCATCCCCGGCCCACTCCCCAATGCCCATTAGAGTATCTGGCGCGCACCCCCGTCCATTGACCTCATTCGGAGTCCGGGTAGAGGCCAGGGGAATGTCACGCTGAGCAAAGCGAAGAGTCCGTCGTCCTGAGCTACGGATTCCTCGCACGCTTGGAACGACGCAATGAGTGGCTGCTCTCCGGGATCTCGTATTACTGGTGTATATCCGCCCGCGTTGCTACAATTTGGAGCACGCCTTGTGCTGATGTTCTCCGTTTGCCGTTCCAGATAGAAGGCTATGAAAAGGGTGGTTACGCTTTGACCAAACGATTCTTGGTGTTAGTTTTCGCCCTCTTGCTGCTGATGCTTGCCGGACTCACTGCAGCCTGCACAATAGGTAGATCCGCCGGTGGGACGAGTGCTAACATTGCGACAACGGTACCATCTTCGGCTGTGCAGCCAACCACTGAGCCGCAACTAGCTCAGAAACCCACTGAGGTTGCGCCCCCGTCTGCCACACAGGCTCAAGCACGGGAACGTCGGAGCCAGCAACCGGCGCCTGTGCGCCAAAGGCCTCCAGCGGCACCGAAGGTGACGATAAGCGTTCTTCCGAAGCAGGCAACCGTCCGTGTTGACGGCAGACCTGCGGGCCGAGCGCCGGTCCAACTCACACTCCCACCGGGAAGGCACAGGGTGGTTGTGGATGCAGACGGTCACCGCACGCTCACGCAGACCGTGGTGGTGCGGACGGGTCAGCCGCTGAGGCTCTCATACAAGCTCCAGCCCCTTCCTGCACGGCTTGTGGTAAGTAGCGACAACGGCGGATGGGCCTACCTGAACGGAAAGCGAGTTGGCCGGGGAGGATTTAGTCGGACCGTAGCTCCAGGTATCCATAGGGTGAAAGTGGTGCGAGGAGGCTACAAGACGTACGGCGTCAGCGTCCGACTAGCGCCTGGCGAGCGGCGTGAGGTGCGAGCACAACTCATCCCACAGCTTGCTGTTATAAACGTCTCGAGCGTCCCGAAGGACTCCTCTGTTCATCTGAACGGACGGGACGCGGGTTACACGCCGGAGACGCTCCGAGTGCGACACGGCACACACACGATCACGGTACACAGGGATGGCTACAAAACACTCACGCAGACCGTGGTGGTGCGGACGGGTCAGCCGCTGAGGCTCTCATACAAGCTCCAGCCCCTTCCTGCACGGCTTGTGGTAAGTAGCGACAACGGCGGATGGGCCTACCTGAACGGAAAGCGAGTTGGCCGGGGAGGATTTAGTCGGACCGTAGCTCCAGGTATCCATAGGGTGAAAGTGGTGCGAGGAGGCTACAAGACGTACGGCGTCAGCGTCCGACTAGCGCCTGGCGAGCGGCGTGAGGTGCGAGCACAACTCATCCCACAGCTTGCTGTTATAAACGTCTCGAGCGTCCCGAAGGACTCCTCTGTTCATCTGAACGGACGGGACGCGGGTTACACGCCGGAGACGCTCCGAGTGCGACACGGCACACACACGATCACGGTACACAGGGATGGCTACAAGTGGTGGGAGCGCTCGGTGAGGGTGCGCCCCGGCCAGACACGGAACCTGAGGGTGACACTGCAGCGGCAGAAGGCGCAGAGGCCCAGGGGCCGGCTCGCCGGCTCCGGAGCACGGATCAGGCATAGACCGCTCGCGGTGATGATCGAGAACCACCCGAACGCTCGGCCGCAGTCGGGACTCGACTACGCGGATGTAGTGCTGGAAGCGCCTGCTGAGTTCGGCATCTCGCGTTTCGTCGCTTTCTTCATCACGCGCGACGCACCTGTTGTAGGCCCGGTGCGCAGCGCGCGCAAATACTTCGTACTCTGGGCGCGCGAGTTCAACCCCATATACTTCCACGCCGGCTACAGCCCCGGCGCGCCAGCGGTGGCGGACAGAATCAAGCTCACACGCACGAACGCGCTGCGTGACAGCCGAGCCTTCTACCGCACGAGCGACCGGGTAGCGCCGCACAATCTGTACACCAGCACATCCGCGCTCCTGCGCGCGGAGCGGGCGAAGGGACGCGGGCTCCGGAGCGGCTCGTGGGGCGGGCTGCGCTTCAAGCAGCCGGGTACCCTGCTGGGACCGCGGAGGGTGACATCCGCCCGCCTCATATTCAACGACTACTACTACGTCGACTGGCGGTGGGACCCATCCAGAGGCGTGTACCGGCGCTGGATGCAGGGATCACCCGCGATAGAGCGCAATACCGGCGCACAGATAACCGCGACCGCCGTGATCGTGCGCGTCCACGAGGTCTACCGAATTGCCGGTGACGACAAGGCGCGAGAGGAGGTGCAGGTGTACGGCAGCGGCAAGGCGTACGTGCTGCAGGACGGCCGCATGACACCCGCAACCTGGCGCAAGCCTGATGCGTACAGCCCCACGCTCTACTACGACGAGCAGGGCAACCGCATTGCAGTCAACAAGGGAGGCGTCTGGATACAGGTCATCCCGCAGTACGGCGGCGTGCGGTTCGAGTAGGCATCCCTGGTGGGGGCGGAGCATCGGCGTCGGCCTGCTGCCTTGCGGACGCTCCGCCCCCCAGGCCGATTGCAAAGTCAGCATGGGAGGTCTCTGCCTCCCACATCCCGCGACGGTAGACCACATTTACGAGCGTGCGGAGCGTGAAACCAGTGTAGAGACGTTGCACGCAACGTCTGCGCTACACGTCCGGTCTCAATCTATCCGCAGCGATATATCTGGATTCCGGGTCACGGTTGAGCCGGTTGCGCCTGCCGGGGGGAGTTGCGAAATGCGTACGAGTACCCGATGCCTCCTAAATGCATACATGCTGAGTTTGCGTGATAGGTGGTTTGGTAG
>JADDPP010000128.1 GCA_016781845.1 Rubrobacter sp. | reverse complement strand
ACTCCCACCAACTCGCGCAGTATACCAGTTTCAGGATAAGGTCTTATACCTCTACCACTGACCTCAGTGAACAAAGTTGCGATGATAAACGATCCACCACCCCACGCAGCTTGAACAACTCCATTCGATTCATTTTCATAAGTGCGAAGCGAAGAATCGGTGCTCCCAAGTTACGGACTCCTCGCAAGCTGGGAATGACAGTATGAGTTGCTACTCTCCAGGTTGCCGTATAACAGGTCCACGCTCAGCCTGTTCAGTGCCGCCTCCAGATCACCCCGCTGTCCGGTTCGCAGATGAACAACAGGCAGCCACTCGCGAGATCAACGTGCACCGGCACTCGGACGCTTGTCGCGCGTTGCTCTTTGAGGCTCGCCTGCTGTTATGGACAAGCGTCTCAGTGGTCATGGCCGGATAAGCTCGCAAACACCGCGCCGTAACGCTCGGGAGGCAACAAAATGGGAACGCGCAGACGGGTTGTGGAGACGTTGCACGCAACGTCTCCTCACGTGTTGCTGCCACGATGTTGGTGGTTCGACTTCCCTATAGGGGAGCGGACAGCCGTGCTTCTGCTACCAGCTGCCGTAGCGCTTGTCGGTGGGAACGGCCTTGCTCTTTGGGTGGATAAGGTACACGGTCCCGCCAGAGTACTTGAGCCACACCCTCTGCAGCGCGGCCCGAGAGTAGACGACTCGAACCTTTTCGTTAGTCGAGAAGCCGGGGTCGTTCACGATGACATTGCCGGCGCTCGTGAAGCCACGCACCACGATAACGTGCCCACCGCTCGTTGCGAATGGCGCGCCGGGCAACTCACCCTGCCCCCATCCGATGCTCAGGACGACCGGCACACCCGCGCTTATCCACTCCTCCACCTGAGAGAGCGATGCCATGCGGGTAACATACGCATCCAGCCCGAACGAGGCGGCGAACGCGGTGTTGAACGGCCAGTTGCCGTTGCCCTTGTACACGTAGTCGTATGTCCTGGAGGCCGCGGTCGGTACCGTCACCGACTTGCCCCAGTACGCAAGCACCATCGAGGTGGAGGTGGGCGAGCACCACACCTCACCGCCGTCCGGGTACACCATCTGCGACCGCTTCGGAACGTTCAGGTCAACGCCCCACGCCTGCCGGTCCGACGGGACATAGAGTCCGAGCCTCTGCTTGCTCGAGTTCGCGGTCATCATGGACACGAAGCGCGCGCTGGGGCTGACCGCCCTGTCCGTGGTGAACAGGGTGAGGCGGTACTGCATCTTCGTGTACACCGCGCCACCGAACAGACTCAGGACATCAGTGGCTACGGTGCCGTCCGCGTTCTGCTGCCCCGCGACGCTGTGGCGCTTGATGGTGCCCGTGTCGTGCGCCCAGATACCGAGGTTGTAGTACTTCGTCCAGCGGGCATCCCCTGGACGGTACGCCCGCGCCTCCATCTGAACCCAAGTGCCCGCGGGCGTGGTGTTGGCGTGACCCCAGAAAACTGATCC
>JADDPP010000235.1 GCA_016781845.1 Rubrobacter sp. | reverse complement strand
CTGGCCAGGGACTCGATGCGCGGGTACACGGACACGCCTCTACTCGTGATCTCGTAGGAGTGCCCTCCCCTGAGTTGCCGGGTCCCACGTGTCTTGAGCACTCTAAGCTTGCGCGCCTCGCGACTACCGAAGCGTAACACCTCGAACTGCAGTATCGCGTCGGCTATCGCCTGCTCCTGCGAGTTCCTCACATCGGCAGCGTACAGATCTCCCGTTATAAGCGTCGTGCAGCCCGCAAGGAACATCTCCGAGCCGAGCCTGAAGAGGAAGCTCTGCACTCCCGCCTCATCTCTCGCAAGCTGGTACAGACCGCGCAGGGAGTCCACGATGAGGAGCCTGATACCCTGCTCCACGACTGTGGTTCGAATCTCCGCAAGCAGGGCGTCCAGCCCCTCGCTGGTGAGTATCTTCTGTACGTTGAGTATGCGCACCCGGTCGCCGATGAGCGATGAATCGAAGTACTCGAGCCCGTCAAGATACGCGATGAGTTTCGCGTTGGGCTCCGAGAGCGCGGTGAGCATCAGCACGCGCTCACCGTGGGCAGCGTGGTGGAAGCCTATCTGGGTGACGAGTATCGTCTTGCCGGCGCCTGGCTCTCCTTCCACGAGTACGAGCGAGCCTCTTGGTATGCCCCCGCTCAGTACGGTATCCAGATTCGGCACCCCGGTCTCGATTCTGTCCAAAGCCAACTCCTGAGTAGCCGTTGAGTAGTTGCGCGAACACGGCGTGTGCCGTTCGCCTATGCATTATAAGCGGATTGGCGCCCTGTCTGGTGTCGTCTGGGCCGAACCACAGGGCGAGTTCAAGGTCGCACGGGAGCTGGCCAGGGGCTACATCAGCGCAACACCTGTAGAGACGTTGCACACAACGTCTACACCCAACGTCTGCGTAACATCTACGCGCCGTATGCACTCCCACCAACAGCGACGTTGAACTCGCCCTGACCGAGCTGCGAGGGACCTGAGCGCCAGTGTGCAACGACGGTGTGACAGGGTTTCAGCAACTGGGGCCGGAACGGCACGGTAAACCTGGCCGCATGTCAGTGCTGAGGGTGGATGCGGATGTCCGATGGGACCATCTCGGTATACCTTCAGAACAAGGTCTGTTTCACATCCCGTTTACAGATACCGAGCTGTAGTTTCGAACCAGTTTACGCTTCGACCGTATACTGCCCTCAGTTGACCAAGCAACCCGCAACACTGCAACAGGAGCGCCTCAATGGTCGGTTTCTACTTCGTCTGGCCCGTTATCTCCCTGCTCTTTCTCTTCTGGCTCTTCTACAACCCTGGCCGCCCGTCGTATTAGTGATACGGGTTCCGGGTGAAGGCTGTAGGTTTGTCAATCTTCGCTTCGCTGCGAACCCGTGGTCCTGGGTTACGGATTCCTCGCAAGCTCGGAATGACAGTATGAGTGCCTACTCACTGGGCTTGCATCTGATGGGCGATGAGCAGCCCGTGCTCATCGGTTTATAGAGCGTTTCGCTCCATCCAGTCCCAAGGCTGGGGGCTGGATGGAGCGGCGCGGGCCTGGCCCTACGTCCGGTCCGGGGGGCGAGCCGGATGCATAGGGCACACAGAGAAGGGCCGTGACGGAAACTTCCGTCACGGCCCTTGTGTTGGCCTTGGCTGCGGAGCGTCGGACTAGTAGTCCATACCACCGCCGGGCATCGCCGGCGCCGGGTTCTTCTCCGGAAGGTCGGTCACGAGCGCCTCGGTCGTGAGGATCATCGAGCCGATGGATGCCGCGTTCTGCAGCGCGAGCGACACCACCTTCGTCGGGTCAACTATGCCCCTCTCGGCAAGGTCGGTGTACTCGTCCGCGTACGCATCGTACCCGAAGTTCTTGTTGCCCTGATCCTGCTGGCCGCGGAGCACGTTCTGGGCGACCACGCCGCCGTCCTGGCCCGCGTTCACAGCGATCTGGCGCAGCGGCTCCTCGAGCGCGCGCCTCACGATGTTCACACCCGTCCTGTAGTCACCCTCGACCTCGAGGTCGTTGAGCGCCTGCCCTGCGAGCAGCAGCGCGACGCCACCACCGGGAACGAGACCCTCCTCGACCGCGGCGCGCGTGGCGGAGAGAGCGTCCTCGACGCGGGTCTTGCGCAGCTTCAGTTCCACCTCGGTCGCGGCCCCGACCTTGATTACCGCAACGCCGCCCTGCAGCTTCGCCAGCCGCTCCTGCAGCTTCTCGCGGTCGAAGTCGGATGTCGTGTTCTCGATCTGAGTGCGGATCTGGTCGGCGCGGGCCTTGATCTCAGCCTGGTCGCCGTGCCCCTCGACGATCGTCGTGTCGTCCTTGGTGGCAACGACGCGGCGGGCGCGGCCCAGGTCCTCAACCGTTACGCTGTCGAGCCTGCGGCCGACCTCCTCGGAGATCACCTGCGCGCCGGTCAGCACCGCGATGTCGCGCAGCATCTCCTTGCGGCGGTCGCCGAAGCCGGGCGCCTTCACCGCGAGCACGTTGATTGTGCCGCGCAGCTTGTTGACGACGAGCGTCGCGAGAGCCTCACCGTCAACGTCCTCGGCTATGATAAGAAGGTTCTTGCTCACCTGGAGGAACTTCTCAAGCAGCGGCAGGATGTCGTTGATCGCGGAGATCTTCTTGTCCGTCACAAGGACGAACGGGTCGTCGAGCACGGCCTCCATTCGCTCGCTGTTCGTGACGAAGTACGGGGAGATGTAACCGCGGTCAATCTGCATGCCCTCGGTGTACTCGGTCTCGAACTGCAGGCCCCGGCTCTCCTCGACGGTGATCACGCCGTCCTTGCCGACGCGCTCCATAACCTCGGCGAGCAGGTTGCCGATCTCCGAGTCCGCGCTGGACACGGTCGCGATGTTCGCGATGTCATCGCGGCCCTTGATCGGAGTGCTCATCTGCCTGAGCGCCTCGACGGCCTTCTCAGTGCCCTGCTCGATGCCGCGGCGCAGCTGCATCACGTTCGCGCCCGCGGCGGCGTTGCGCAGGCCCTCGGTGACGATGGCCTGGGCGAGAACCACGCTGGTGGTCGTGCCGTCGCCCGCAACATCCTCGGTCTTCGTCGCGGCCTCCTTGAGAAGCTGCGCGCCCATGTTCGCGAACGGATCCTCAAGCTCAACTTCCTTCGCGACGGTCACGCCGTCGTGCGTCACGTTCGGCGCGCCGAACTTCTTGTCAAGCGCCACGTTGCGCCCCCTGGGGCCGAGCGTGGTCTTGACGACGTTGGCGAGGGTGTCCACACCCTCCTTGAGGGACCTGCGAGCTTCCTCGCTGAACTCCAGTTGCTTCGCCATTGTTTAGTCCATACCTCCTGTTGTGTTACGGGTTTCTTAGCTGATTACACCCAGAACGTCGCTCTCGCGGAGGATGAGCACGTCCTCGTCCTCGAGGCTGAACTCCGTGCCCGCGTACTTCGCGAACAGGACGGTCTGGCCCTCCTCCAGCTCTACCGGCTGGCGCTGGCCGTTGTCGAGCACCTTGCCGGGCCCTACCGCGAGCACGGTACCCTGCTGTGGCTTCTCCTTCGCCGTGTCGGGAAGGACGATGCCGCTGCGGGTTACTTCCTCACGCTCCTGGGGCTTCACCACTATGCGATCACCCAGCGGCTTGATGGTCTTGGCGGTTGCCTGTGTCATCTGCTTCGTTCCCCTCCTTGTCTGTCCCGATTGTCCTTAGCACTCTCAATCATTAAGTGCTAACCCGGTATGTATTCTACAAGACGGCGTCCGTGTGCGCAAGGGGTTTTTAGCACTCTTTCGGGGAAAGTGCTAAAGGGGTTGCGCCTCATTTTCGCCCCACATTCTTCAGCGGCGCGTCCTTGAAGGGCGCAGCCGAGGATTATGGCCTGCGGAGCTAACTGTCCGTTTGACAGCCTCTTTGTCTGATGTCTATCATGTCCACGTTGTTACGGTCAATGTGCCGTCTCTATATCGAGGGTAATATCTGGGAGCCTTCCCAACTGCCCCTCACCCTCATCCGTCACCCAGAATCCCAATCGTCATCAGGAGGAGTTATTTCGTGTCTTTTCGCAGGGGCCTGCCCCTCAGCAAGTTTTCCCTTTCCGCAGCAAGCTTGGCCTTCTTGACTCTCATCCTTGCAGCCTGCAGCACCGGCAACCAGGCCGCATCCGTTCCCACGTCCGCTCCAGCTACGGAGCAGACGAGCGCGGGCGGGGACGCTGCTCCAACTTCGGCGCCTACGAGTTCTCAGGCCGCCCCAGGGCCCGCGACCACTTCCGCGCCGACCGGCCCGGCCGGGGCTACGGCAACCGTCCCTGGCTCTGGCCAGCCTAACCAGGCGGAGGCCCCTGCAGCGTCAGGGCAGGTGGACCGCACCAAGCCGGCCGCGGTGGTGAACGGCGAGCCTATCACGTTCGAGGAGCTCGACACGAGGCTGGAGCGCCAGTTCGCATCCCAGATTATTGATGACCTTATAGTCGAAAAGCTTCTGGCTCAGGAGGCGCGACGCCGCAACGTGACCGTCACACCGGCCGAGGTCGCCCAGGAAGAGCAGAGGGCCCGGACTCAGCTGAGGGAGCAATTTGACCAGGTCGTGCAGCAGTTCGGCAGCGTAGAGGCCTTCCGCGACCGGCTCCGGCTCAACGTGTACCTTCGCAAGCTGCTTGCCCCCCAGATAAAGGTCGGGGCGCCTCAGATACAGGAGTACTACAACCAGAACAAGCAGCAGTTCGCGACTCCCGAGGAGATAAGCGTGCAGCAGGTGGTGACGGATAGCCAGCAGGCTGCCACGGCCGCCGCGAGGGAGCTCAGTGCGGGCGCGAAACTGCCCGCTGTGATTCAGAAGCACGGCAGCAAGCAGCCCGAGCGAGCCAGGCAGAGCCGTGACCTCGGCTTCACACAGGTACAGACACTGCCTCAGGAGATAGCCCTGACGGTTGCCAACCTTCAGCCGGGCAAGGCAAGCGAGCCGATACCGCAGGAGGACGGCAGCTTCGCCGTGGTCAGGCTCGCCGGCAAGCGCGGCGGACAGGTCCCCCCGCTCGCGCAGATACGCGCCCAGGTAGAGGAGGCCGCGCGCGATACGCGGCTCGCCGAGCTGGCGCCGCAGTTCATACAGGAGCTTCGGAGCAAGGGGCAGATAAACTCCCAGTTCGCACCCGCGCCACCCCAGCAGCCCGCTCCTTAGACAAGCGGTTACAGAGGTGCAGGGGCGAGCATCGCCCCTGCACCTCTCTCTGTTCTCTGCGGCGAATAGCGCCAGCTACGCCCCCGCGCACGCCTCGACATACCGCGCCGCGAGTGCGGACAGGCTCTGCCAGTCCTTGTTCGCCACCAACTGCTTCTGCACCAGGTTGCCGCCCAAGCCCACTGTGTACGCCCCTGCCCGCAGAAACTCCGCGCAGTTCTCCACGCTCACCCCACCTGTCGGCGCCAGGCGCACGTCGGGCAGCGGTGCGAGCACATCCTTGATGTACGCCGGGCCAAGCCCCCTTGCAGGGAAGAGCTTCACCAACTCCGCCCCCAGCCGGTGTGCCGAGAGTATCTCCGTCGGCGTGAACGCCCCAGGCACAACCGGCACGCCCATCTGCACGCCGCACGCGATGACCTCCGGCTCCACCACAGGCGACACCAGAAACTGCGCGCCCGAGAGCACCGCCGCCCGCGCACTGTCCGCGTCCAGCACCGTGCCCGCACCCACCACTGCCCGCTCTCGCAGCTTCGCGCGCACCTTCTCCACAGCTCTGAGCGCATCCGGGTTCGTCAGCGTGAACTCGAGCGTAAAGATGCCCCCTTCCAGCAAAGCCTCTGCTATCCTCAGCGCCTCCGAGAGATCATCCAGTCGCACAATCGCTATCGGCGCTCGCGAGCGCAACATGGGCTCCTCCGCCATGTCTACCTCCTCTATCACCTGTCCGCGCCTGGCTACCAGCAGTTGATATTCGAGCCGAAGCCTGTGCCATGACGGTGGGATACAGCTTATGCCAGAACGACGTGGGGCGCAAGCTGAGCGGCGAGAGGTCGGTTGATGCCGTCGCGCGTACAGCGCCTGCCGGGGGGAGCGATAGCCTCATGTTGCTTCGAGGAAGATGACGGACATAGAGGCGTTGCATACAACGCTCAATCCTCCACCTCACCGCCAACGATTCTGAAACGCCCGCGCTAGCTTGTAGACCTGCCCTCCGGGGCGGGTGTACAATCCGGGAAGTCGTGGAAGGGGCCAGGACAGTGCGGGCCCGTCTTGTGGACGGGATACTGCCAGTGCCCGCGGGTGCTGACCCTCCCGTGTGGACACCAGCGGCAGGCAGGAGACCGAAAGTCAGCACCAGGAAGTTTGGGAGCGTTAGCGATGTCCGAAGATCCGAAGTCGCAGCGGTGGTGGCAAACCGTTCCCGGCCTCCTGACCGCGACCGCAGGCCTCATAACCGCTCTCACAGGGCTGCTGGTGGCGCTGAACCAGATAGGGCTCTTTGACAGACAGGACCAGGCTGCCCCTCGGGCTGCCGCTCCTGCGGGCACGCCTGCAGTTCCGAGCGCGCGCACCTCCACGTCCGCGGTGCCATCCTCCAACGCCACGGTCAAGGAAGGCGCGAACCCCGCGCGGACCGCTACCATCCCGATAACGCCCCCATCTGCTGGGGATGGCCCACGTTACCCGGTCGCGCTGCGGGCGGGAGACGAGTTGAAGGTCAGGCGGGTTCTCTTGAAGATTCTTACCGCCGAGCTCGACCGATTTGGGGAGGGCGAGCTCTCCCTAAAGCTCCGGATACGTTTGACGAACAACGAGGAATATCCGGTTGCATTCGGCGTCGCCCCGTATTCGTTCCGCCTACTGGTGGGCGGAGTGTCGCGGGCGCCCGAGCAGAGCGACTACATGGCGGTGGATAGCGACAGCGCCCAGGAGGGGACAGTGGTCTTCGTGATGCCGGACAGGGCCACCCAAGTCACACTTCAGGTAGAAAGGCCCGGCGCCTCGGAGACGGCAAGCGTCAGGCTGGACCTGAGGCCGCGCAGACCCTAAGCCGCCGGACGGCGATGGATCGCATGCGTCGCCGGGTGGAGCGCATGCGAGGTCGAGTTACCACACGTGCGGACAGCATAATGTTGCTATCTCACCGGGGGCCGCACTGTAGCCGACACAACTCCTGGGCGCGGGCAGCTCTTACCGTTGCCGCAGCCGCCTTGTGACCGCTAGCACCGCCGCCACCCCAATTACCACCCCGTTCACCACGACCAGCACCAGCACATACCGCGTCGCCCGCTCCCCGAGATAGGAGTACAGGAACGTTGAGGGGATGATGCCGAGGAACGTTGCTACCATAAACGACCTCAGCCTCATCGAAGTCAGTCCTGCGGCGTACGAGATCAGGTCCACGGACATGAAAGGGAAGAGCCGCGCCGCGAGCACCGCGTGCGTACCCCACCGCTCGAACCAGCGGTCCGCGGCCTGCAGGTGTTTCTGTCCTACCATCGCCTCGACGGGCATACGTCCCACGACGCGTGCGAGCAGGAAGCACGCGCCGGAGGCAGCCGTCGTGCTCACCAGGCTCAACACCCCGCCCCAAAACGCGCCGAACGCCAGCCCATTCGCGAACGTCAACAGGAACGCGGGCAACGGGGAAACCAGCGCCTGCAACAGCATCAACGCTGACGAGATCACCGGCGCCCAGATCCCAAACGAGAGGATGTACGTCTTGACGGCGGCCACGTCCCCGTTCACCAGGATTCTCAGCGCGTGCGCGGTCTCCGCCCGCAGGTCTGGCGAGAGGGCGTACGCTCCACCCAACACGACCGCGAGACCCAGCGCCAATTCGAGCCGGATCAGCCTTACGGACTGAATATAGCGTTGCCCCGTCGCCTCCGAGGTACCAGGCTCTCGCTCGTCGTGTACCACCCGCTCGCTGGTCATCGCCTCAGCCTTCACCCGACACCCCCACCTCTCGCCCGACTCCCCGGACGCGCTGCAAACCGGCGATGGGAGCGACACCACGCTTGCCTCGTGCCGCTCACTATATACAACTCTGCTCACCGGGTAAAGTTTCCCCTTTCGCCTCGTCGGCGACAGCACGAGGAGCCAGGGCACTTCAGGGCCACCACCTATACGCGACCGGTCGCGCCGCCGGACTCTCCGAGTGTCTCGCGGTGAGTCTACTCCGCCTCGCCCGCCATCTCCGCTGTCCCGTAGAATCCTACGATGCCCAGCCCGGCGGCCGCCAGCCCGAGCGCCATACCCACCGCGAGGCTATCCGGACCTGCATGAAGCAGCCAAGCCCACCGGAGCGGCTCCCCGTCCGGCCCCAGTCCCGTCAATAAGGCGGCAGCACCGAACGCGAGCGGCGCTATCCACGAGAGCTTGCTGCCCGTGACAAGAGCGCACAGCAGCGCCAGCCCTGCGAGTCCCAACATGTTGCGCGCCAGCGTCCACTCCGCGTGTGCGAGATCCCACCTCAGGGCCGCGAGTGAGAGACCCGCCGCACCCAACGCGAGCAATCCAACCAGGTGACCCAGCCGCAACGCGGGCAGCCACCGCCCCGAGGATCGCTCCACGTCCCCGAACGGCGAGTGGCTGCTCACCCCGATGATGACCGACGCGTAGAGCGGAGGGAGCACCAGCAGGAGGATGAGTGGTATCCCGCCCTCTGCGCTCGCCCCCGGCTGGCTCAACAACCATCGGGCGATCAGCCACCCAAGCCCCGCTACCCCCGCCAGGCAGGTCACTGAACGCGAGGCCCGTCGCGACTTCAGGTACAGCCCTACCAGCCTCAAGGCAGGTCCTCCATACCCAGCTTGCCAGCCCGCAGGTCCGCCCAGTTCTCCTCCAGCCAGGCCCGCTGCCTCGTCGGTTGCATCTGTTCAAAGCGCTCCGCCGCCTCGCAGATCGTTCTCCAGTTTCCGCTCACTTCCTTGCAGGGGAACGGATTTCCACGGTTGTAGAGCCAGTACGAGATCGAGTCCTGCACCTTCCTGGCATCTTCCCCCGTCGCGGCCACGGCCGGGTTGTTCAAGTCTACCACCAGATCGTAGACAGGAACGGCACTGGAGATCACCGATAGCTTGCTCTGGCTGCTAGCGGCAGGGCCGAGAGTCAGACCGTCCGCGAAGGTCAGCGTTCCTCCCGCTTCCTCCGGCGTCATGCCGACAGCCCCCTGCTCGAGACGCTCGGGCACACCTGGCAGTCCCAGCAGCGGCTCGAGCGTCCAGTTGGCATGGGCTGACAGATCCTCCAGCAGACTCTTGTACGCAGGATGCACGCAGACCGCCACGGGGCGGCGCTCGTTACATATAGGTGTGTGTGGAATCACCGGAAGGTCTGCTGCGAACATGCTCTCCGCCCTGTAGCCACCTGCCCAAACCATCCCTGCACCCACCGCCACCAGGAACGAGCCCGCCAGGGTGATGCCCCACGCGACCGGGCTCATTCTGGCGCGGCGGAGCCCTGCGGCCGCGAGCGAGGCGAGTGCGAGACCTGTCAGGAAGACGGAGTGCTCCAGGCCGAGGTTGGGGAAGAGCCCATAGTAGACGGAGCCTTCCATACGGATGGTAGGAGTTAGCCAGTGCAGCGGCGATGTCTCCGGCAGTCCAACCGGGAAGTACAGCACGCTGAAGAGCGCGACGGCGACCAGCGGCGCGGTGAAGCGGCTGTGCAGCCACGCGCCCAGGGCGTACCCGAGCGAGGCGCACGCGAGCACCGTCAGGAGCCCCGTGACAATCGGCCATATCGGCGGTTCGCCCCATGCCCCGCGGAAGTACGTCCAGCCGATAAGCCCGGCGGCGACTACAGCATAAGCGAGCACGCCCCAGAGAGTCGTCGCCGCGGCTGTGGTCAGGGTGCGCGCCCCCGCTGGTCGTGCCGTTGATTCCAGCAGTTCCTCCATTCCCCGCACCCGCTCACGCCCCGCCATCCAGGCTGCGGCGCCGGCGAGAACGGGACCGAGGACGAGTGCCGTGTCGCGCACAACAATGCTAGTGTCTATCCAGAGTGGTATCTCGGCGAGGCTGCCTGCGGCAAGGAAGCCCGCGAGCACGGCTATGGCCGGGAAGAACGCCCGACCGATGCTGCGCCGGGCCTCGATCCTCATCATGTCCGACAACGCGAACCATTCTGAGGGCCTTCCCCTGAGATGGCTGACCTTCACACCTATCACAACACCCCCCAATCACGCCCGATAGACTCCCGCAGAAAGCACATCCCTCATCATACGGCGGGTTCGTGTGCCCGTCCCTGCGCCGAATTACGCCCGCGCACCTGCGAGGACCGAGGTGTACCCGCGCTCCAGCGGCGAGTCGCCCACGTCGTGGCCCTGCCCCTGCACCACGAGGTCTTCTGGAGTGCCTCGGAACACCATGCGGCCCTTGTCCATCAGCGCCACCTCGGTACACGCTGCGCCCACATCCTCTACGAGGTGCGTGCTCACCACAACGGTGCCGTCAGCTCCTATCTCCCGTAGCAGCTGACGGAAACCCACCCGCTGCTCGGGGTCCAGCCCCGCTGTAGGCTCGTCGAGCAGCAGCAGGTCCGGCTCGTTCACCACCGCCTGCGCGATCCCCACACGCCGGAGCATCCCGCCCGAGAGTGTACGCAGCTTCGAGCGCGCCCTGTCCTCAAGCCCGACCCGCTCTATGGCTCGCACGACCGCGGGGCGCACCTCCCGCGACGGCATCTCCTTGAGCAGCGCGAAATACTCCACGAACTCAAACACGGTGAAGTTCGGATAGTACCCCAGCGACTGCGGCAGGTACCCCAGCCGCCTCCTGAGCGCTCTCTTCTCTCCATGATCGCTGGGGTCATAGCCGAGTAGCCTCAGGCTCCCGTCCGAGGGGCGCAGGATCGTGGCGAGCGTTCGGAGCAGCGTTGTCTTTCCCGCGCCGTTCGGTCCGAGCAGCCCGAACACCCCAGCGCCTAACTCCAGGTCCAGCCCGTGCAGCACCTCCGTGCGCCCGAACCGCTGCGTCAGCCCGCGCACCTCTACGTTGCTCATCGCCACAAGACACCTCCGATACTTCTGCTGCCGCTTGTCGCCCACAGAGTCACGGCCACGCACGCTACCGCGCCCGCCAGGTATACAGGTATGAGGGCGCCCTCCGCCACCGCCGCGGTCAGGTAGTCCGTCCCTGCCGCGCTGCCCAGGATCGCCATGGCCCACCCGCACAGCGCCACCGCCGCGCCCACGTTCGCGGACCTGGCGGTGGTCGCAGCGGCAAGCGCGAGTGCGGAGACCATCGCCATCGGAGCGAGCCAGCCGAGCGTCAGCCCCACTGCCTGCGCGCTGAACACGCTCGCGGCCAGCCCGAAGAGCGTGTTCAGTCCGAACACCGCGAGCGAGCGCACCAGCAGAACCTGCCGGTCCGACACCGTCATCGTCTGGCTCAACTCCCACGCCGGGTCCACTCCGGGACCGTACGAGTAGGCTATAGCCACCCCGGCGAGCGCGGGCGCGAGCAAGGCCACCCACGGACGGTCCGTTGAGTGTGTGACGAATACCCCGAGCGCAAGCACAAGCGCGCTCGCAAGTATCCACGAGAGCACGAGTGACGGCGTGTTGACGAGCGCGCGCGCGAGCCCCGGCGAGCGCAGTAGCTGCCCGGCCAGCCGCTCCACGCGACCGACACTCGGCGCCCACACTTCCGCGGCTACGCCCGTCCATACCCTGCCCAGCCTAACGTCGAGAGCGGCGAGTCCCCACCGCGCCTGGCAATCGGCGCAGGCCGCCACGTGGCCCTCATCCCTCGGATGGCATTGCATCTCTAATAACCTCCCTGCCGCAGCGCTGCCTGCAGCCGCTGCCGCACCTTGAACACCCGGCTCTTCACCGTTCCCTCCGGGATGCCCAGACGCTCGGCGACATCCGCCACCGTCCGGTCCTCCTCGAACACGAGCCGGGCCAGTTCCCTCTGCTCGTCGCCCTCCGGCCCGAGGCTCGCGAGCGCCTCGTGCAGGTCCGCGCGCCGCACAGCACCGGGGGCGAAATCCTCCGTCGCAGCCCGGTCCAGCTCGGCCTCCACCTGGGCCTCCGCTCGTCCGCCCGCTTTGCGCGCCCACATGGCTGCCTGCCTCCTGGCTATACCCCACATCCACACGCCAACCTCGCCGCGCCCGCTGTACGAGCGTGCTCCGCGCCACACTGCGATGAATGTCTCCTGCACCACGTCCTCCACCGCGCCCGCGGGCATGCCGCGCCGCAGCCTTCCGGCTATCCAGGGCGAGTGCCTGTCAAACAGCTCTCGCAGCGCCGTGTGGTCTCCCGACGCCACCGTGGCTATCAGCTCATCGTCGTCCATCTATACCTCTACTGTTGCACGAGGATGAGGTTTGGTTCATGCCAAAAATATCTGCCGTGCTGAACAGAGCGAAGGGCCCGCAGCTTGCCAGCTACGGGGGAACCTCATGCACGTCTGGACATGTAGGAGCAGGTCCTGGAGGCGTATCGTCCAACGACCTCTCAGCCCTGCTGCTCGCGCTAACTCAGCGCGTCGTGGCCCTGACCCAACCGGCCAGTCGCGGTAGCTTCACGGGCGGGGTCTGGCGGACGAACTCGGGCAAAGGGTACGACCGGTCGCCTGCTCGCCACCCCGCCGCTGTCTCCATCGCCAGCTCCGCGTAGCTATGCGCGGCACGGGTCCAGCTGTACTGCTCCAGCACCCTGCTCCGCCCGAGCGAGGAGTAGTGACGCCACGTTTCCTGGTCGTTGAGCAGGCGTGCGAGGTGCGCGCCACTTTCGGCGGGGTCGTCCGGACTGGCGAGCAGTCCTGCCCGTCCGTCATCAGTTATCTCGCGAGGGCCGCCGTTCTCCGTCGCTACGACAGGTAGCCCGACTGCCATGGCCTCGAGAAGCGAGAGACCGAACGGCTCGTGGTGGCTTGGCAGGCAGAACACGGCCCCCCTCTGGACACCCCACCGGTACAGGGCCGCGGCAGCGTCCTGCCCTTCCAGGCTAAAGGCCGTCACCGTCCCCCACAGTCCGGTGTCCTCGATAGTGCTCGCCAGTGACAGCAGGACCTCCTGCTCCGGGGCGGGAGCGGTCCAGGGCTTCCGCAGAGGATCGGGCACGCCGCGTGTGATTATGAGCAGGTTGGCACACTCCCGCAACTCGGCGCTCTCCGCGAACGCGCGCACCAGTCCGAGGTGGTTCTTCGTGGGGTCGAGCCTGCTCCAGGAGATCACCGCCGGCAGGCCACGCCGCTCCGGGAGGATGTCGCGGGCCAGCGCCGACGCAACGGCCTCAAGCACGGACTCCTCGCACAGTCCCTTTCCTTCCGGCGCGAACAGAGTGAGGTCTACGCCCGGCGGTATCAGCGCGAACCGGCTGTCCTCCCCGGCGTTGATTACATCGAGGTAGGCCGGGTGCTGGTACTCCTTATGCCGCTCATGAGATGTGCTGGTGATGACGCACGCGGAGCGCGCCACCGCTGCACGTTCGGCGGCGATGCGGGCGCCGAAGTTGTAGCGAGCATCCAGAGCCTCCAGCGTATGGCTCGGGTCGTCCGGATGCAGCAGGCGGTCGAGCTTTGCCGCGCCGAGGGAGTGCGCGGCAAACGTGAAGGGCACGCCGGAAAGCTCTTCGAGCAGAGCAGCGCATAACCCTCCGTCCGCGTAGTGCCCGGTCCATAGCGACGGCCATACTCCTTCGGTCCGGTACCAGCGCTCGATGTGACCGACCCATTCGCTCAGGTGGGACCACAGCTCCTCTTTGGGAAGGAAGTGTGGCGGGCCGCAGGGGAAGCGAAGTATCCGCACGCCCGGGCAGCCGAGATACGCGTCCTCCGCCGCGGCGAACTGTGGCCACTCCTCGTCCGCTATCTGCCTGGTGAGGATGTCCGCCTCGTGGCCCATCTCGGCAAGCGCGAGCGCGACCTGCTTGACGTACACAAGCTGTCCGCCGAAGTCCGGGTGCGCGGTCAGGTGGCTATCAGCGGGGTCGAAGTTGCCCTGCGGGTTCACGAACGCGATGCGCACCACCCACCCCTCCAACGGTACCGGTCCTGCTTCCAGCTCCACCGCCGATGCGTTGCGCGGAGTATAGGAATGCGTGAGCAATACGTCAAGTAAGGGGAGGCTGTCCGCAGGGGTATTGCACCTGCATTGCTCTCGGAGTGGAGTCGTGTAGAGACGTTGCACGCAACGTCTCTACAACCACTGGCGCCCTCTGGGCCTGTTAGGACGCGGGAGTAGCAGCGAGCTCGCGCTGTACGACCTCAGCGAGGACGCGGATGAACTCGGGTGCGGCGTTGAACATCTCGATGCGGTGGAAGCCTATCCCGACCTCGTCCGCCTCCTCGCGCGCGCCCACGTCAATGTCGTACAGCGTCTCGAGGTGGTCGGCGAGGAACTGCACGGGCACCATCAGCACGTGGTCGTGTCCCTCAGCCTTCAGGCCGGGCAGAAGGTCCTTCATATCTGGCGTGAGCCACGGCTCCGCGGAGTGGCCCGCGCTCTGGTACGCGAACTGCCACTGTCCGTCCCGGAGCCCCGACTGCTCGGCTACGAGACGCACCGTCTCCTTGAGCTGGTCAATGTAGTGCGGCTCGCGCGCGACGACGGACTCGGGGAGGCTGTGCGCGGTTAGGATGACCGGCACGTTCTCGGGCAAGCGCTCCAGCTTCTCGCGCACCCGTCCCGCAAGCGCGTTGATGAATGAGGGCAGGGTATGCCATGTGCCGGCCACAGTCACCTCCACATGCGGCGCGACCTCCTGCCGGGCTGCGTCGAGCTTCCGGTGGTAGCCGCCCATGATGATGGGCGAGTACTGCGGTGACATCACTATCGCCACTACCCGCTTGCAGCCCGCCCCCGCGAGCTTCCCGAGGGCGTCCGCTATGAACGGCGGGGTGTGCTGCATACCAGCTTCCACAAGGTAACGCTCGCCTGGCTCGGCCTCCGAGTTGAGCTGCGCCTGAAGCGCTTGCGCCTGGGCGCGTGTGATCTCAACGAGGGGAGAGCCGCCCACAAGCCGGTAACGGCGCTGGAACTCCGCCACCACTTCCTTCGGCGCTTTGCCTCGGTACACGCTGTTGAGGTACTCGGGCACGTCCTCCTGGCTCTTCGCCGCACCGTACGTCATCAGCAGTATGCCAATGGGAGTGCTGGGAGGCACAGGGGTCTTGTCCTGTGTCATCTGGGTAGTCATACGCGGAGGTCCTTCTATATATGTTGGGAGCGGTCAGGAATATGGGGTAAAAGAGCACTCAACACTCGTTACTCGGCGCTCGTTACCGTATGCACCCACTGGGCGAGGTGTGCGAGCTGGTCGGGGTCGGTGTCGGGCAGGACGCCGTGGCCGAGGTTGAAGATGTGGCCCGGCCTGCCATTCGCGCGGCGCAATACGTCGCCCGCGCGCTTCTCCACTGCCTCCCAGGGGGCGAGCAGCACGGTGGGGTCGAGGTTGCCCTGGATGCCCTTCTCCGCGCCGATGCGCTCCCAGGCTACGTCCAGCGGCACGCGCCAGTCCACGCTGACCAGGTCCGGCCCGGCCTGGGCCATGAGCTCCAGTAGTCCGGCAGTGCCCGTGCCGAAGTGGATCGTCGGCGTGCCTGTTGTGCGGATCTCTGAGAAGATGCGGGTGGCGTATGGGAGCACGAACTCAGCGTACACCTCAGGACCCAGCATACCGACCCAGGAGTCGAATAACTGGATCACCTGCGCACCGGCCTCGACCTGTGCGCGCAGGTAGCGCACGGTGACCTCGGTGATCGTCTCCATCAGCCTGTGCCACAACTCCGGCCGTCCGTACATGAACGACTTCGCCTTGCCGTAGTCACGCGATGGTCTGCCTTCGATCATGTAGCACGCGAGTGTGAACGGGCTGCCCGCGAAGCCGATGACCGCCGTCTTGCCTTGAAGCTCCTGCTTGATGAGGCGGATCGCCTCGAACACGTACGGGCATGCCTCCTCGGCGTCAACCACGCGCAGACGCTCAACATCCGCCTCGGTGCGCAGAGGAGCGTCAATGATGGGGCCGATCTCCGGCTCGATGCGGAACGGCACCCCCATGCCATCGAGCGGGATCATGATGTCGGAGTAGAGCACCGCCGCGTCCACCCCGAATCGGCGCACGGGCATCAGCGTGATCTCAGTGGCGAGCTCCGGGTCGCGCTGCATGGCGAGGATATCGTACTTCTTGCGCAGGTCGCGGTACTCCATGAGGCAGCGCCCGGCCTGGCGCATGTACCACACGGGCGTTGCGTCCACCGGCTCGCGCCTGCACGCTGCGAGCATACGCTCCTCCCCGGTCATCGTCTGTATCTTTGTCTCGGTAACTGTCATGTTTCCTCCCCGGCCCGCGAGTCAGGCGGGTCGGCACAATGAGATGGACAACCTTGCTTTCTATTACATGGTAACCCACCGTAACAGGGTACGCTACTGGCAGTTGCGATGGGGCAGGGCGATTTCAAAGTCGGCGTGGGAGACCTCATGCCTCCCACTTCCGCCAACTGGGTGGCGCTTATATCAGCGCGCAGGAGCAAACGTCCGTAGAGACGTTGCACGCAACCTCTGCGTTGCGACCACCTGCTCCCGCCATCAGTGGTAGAATGGCGCTATCGTGCCAGGTGCAGGTATGGTAGGAATAGAAAGAGAGCGTGAGAGATGGCGACGAGGGTAGACACTCGTAGCATCACCGGCTTCGCGGAGCGCGTGGTCTCGAACGTAGAGACGGTCATCATCGGCAAGCGGGAGCAAATCAGCTACATGCTCGTCGCGCTTCTCTGCCAGGGCCACGTGCTGCTCGAGGATGTGCCCGGTACCGGCAAGACGATGCTCGCCCGCGCGGTTGCCGCAAGCATGGGACTCTCCTTCAAGCGCCTGCAGTGCACGCCCGACCTGCTCCCGAACGATGTCACCGGGGTCTCCGTATACAACCAGCAGACGCAAGGCTTCGAGTTCCAGCCCGGACCTGTCTTCGTAAACATCCTGCTGGCGGATGAAATCAACCGCGCTACCCCCCGCACCCAGGCCGCGCTGCTGGAGGCGATGCAGGAGCACCAGGTTACCATTGACGGCGTCACCCACCCCCTCCCGCAGCCCTTCCTCGTGCTCGCCACCCAGAACCCCGTCGAGTACGAAGGCACCTTCCCCCTGCCCGAAGCGCAGCTCGACCGCTTCCTCATCCAGCTCCCCCTTGGCTACCCAGGGGAGACGGACGAGATCCAGATGCTGCGGAACCTGCGAAAGTCCCACCCAATAGACCACGTAGGGCAGGTGGTTGACGGCTCGGAGCTCGTCGCGCTGTACGACGCTGTGACAGACGTACACGTTGACGAGTCGCTTGAGCGGTACATAGCGGGAATAGTGCGCGCAACGCGCTCGCATCCCGACATCGCCGTGGGCGCCAGCCCGCGCGGCTCGCTCGCGCTGTACAAGACCTCGCAGGCGTTCGCCGCGCTCTCCGGCCGCGACTACGTGGTGCCGGAGGACGTGCGCCGTATGGCATCGCTCACGCTGCCCCACCGCCTCATCGTCAAGCCCGAGAGCCAACTGCGCGGTCGTGATGCCCGGTCCATCCTCGAGGAGGTTGTGCGTAACGCCCCTCTGGACATTGGCAGTAACGAGGCATGAGTGATGAGTACTGGGTTTCCGCCGCAACGTCTGCTGACGATGTGAGGGAGGATTGTTTCGTGGTTCGGGTACTCGTCGGCCATGCTGCGATGTGGACCCCATCGGTCCTTATTAGCCGTAACCCGTGAGGAACTTTGCTCCGTTCCTGCTCGTCGTAATCGGCGCAGCTGTGCTGTTGCGCGTTGATTTCTTCTTCACGGTCGTCTACTTCCTCGTGGGCATCTACATACTGGTGCGTGTGTGGACGCGGCGTACTGCGGAGCGGTTACGCATCCGGCGCGAGTTCGTAGACCGCGCGTTCACCGGCGACCAGGTAGAGGTCCGATACTCCGTTCGAAACCTCGGCTGGTTGCCGGTGCCGTGGCTGGAGGTCCACGAGTCCGTGCCGCTGCCCCTGCAGTCTGCTCCGTTCGGCACCTACGCAGTGAGCCTGGGCCCGCGGGAGACGTGGCGCGCCTCGTACACCCTCTCGTGCCGCAGGCGGGGCTATTACTCGCTCGGTCCGCTCTCGATAACCACGGGCGATTTGCTTGGGATAGAGCGGCGCACGCTGCTGCGGGTATCGCCGGAGCGCATGCTTGTATATCCGCGCATTGTGTCCCTGCACGAGCTGGGGATACCGGCACGCTCCCCGCTCGTCGTGCTGCCCGCGCGCTCGCCTCTGTTCGAGGACCCGAGCCGGCTTATGGGCGTGCGCGACTACCGGCGGGGCGACTCCCCGCGCCGCATCCACTGGCGCGCGACCGCCCGTACCGGGCAGCTCGTCGTCAAGCAGTACCAGCCTGCCATCGCACGTGAGACGCTTCTCTGCCTGGACATGTCACAGACCGGCTATGACCCCCGACGCCTGTACGAGGCCACGGAGCTGGCGATTACGGTCGCGGCCTCGCTAGCGAACCATATCGTCGTGCGTGAGGGGTTGCCGGTGGGACTCGCCACGGAAGCGCTTGACCCACTGCACGAGGGAGCCCGGCGCATCCTCGTCCCCCCGCGCTCGGAGCGGTCCCACCTGATGACCGGTATCCTGGAGACGCTTGCCCGCGTGCAGGTCGTGGACGAGGCGCCCCTGGCGGAACTGCTGCGCGCGGAGAGCGTCCGCCTGTCGTGGGGCGCTACAATCGTAGTGATCACCGGCCGCGAGAGCGAGGAGCTTTACGACACGCTGGTCTTCCTTCGGCGCGGCGGCTTTTCTATCACGGTAGTGCTGGTGCATCCGCAGCCTGCTTCCATCGCGCTGCAGGGGCGTTTGGAGAGCCTGGGCGTAGCGGTGCACCGCGTGCGCACGGAGCGGGAGCTGGAGACATGGACGTGAGAACAGAAGACAAACCCTGGCTGGAGCAGCTGCTCCGCCCGCTAATCGTGGCGGTCCTCATCTCCTGCGTCGCCGCGTCCTGGGCCTGGCTGCTCAGGATCATGCTGCCCGACTGGAACGGCGGCTACCTGATCGCGCTCTGCTTCCTGGCGGCGATGGAGGCGTTCATATCCCACCGGCTGTTGCGCACGCGGCTGGACCGGCTCGATGCGAGGTGGCGCTACAGGGCGGCTGAGATATTCTCGCTGTACTTCCTGATGCAGGTTGCCGTCAACATCGGCGCCGGGCGGGCGAACATATTCGCGAACATCCCCAACTTCGAGCCGGAGACCCTCTTTGCCTTTTTCCTGGTGATGGGGTGTTGGGCGGCCGCGACGTGGACCGCGAGCGAGCTGGAGGACCTGGGACGTGCGCCGGAGGACTACCAGAGCTACAGGCCGCCCGCCGAGAGCCTCTACGCCCGATTTTTTGTCGGCGCCGCGATCCTGCTCACGGGTACGGGGATATCGTATATCAACGTCGCGACCGTCTTCGATCTCTCGCGCCCCGGCGCTCCGGGACTGGTGCTCAACGTGGCTCTCTATTTCCTACTCGGCGTGATGATGCTCGGGCAGATGCAGTACGCCGTGCTCAACCAGAGGTGGCGCAGCCAGGGTACCCGTGTCGCAGAGGGGCTCGCGGGCCGTTGGGTGCGATATACCGCCGTCCTCCTTGTGGCGGTCGCGCTCGTCGCGTTCATGCTGCCTACGGGGTACACGGTCGGCTTGCTAGACGTGGGCCGCTACGTACTCACGGTGCTCTTCGCCCTGATCGTACTGGTGATCTCCTTGCTCCTCCTTCCGATTATGTGGCTGCTCTCGCTCCTGGGCATCGGCACGGGTGAGGTTGGTGACAGGCGCGCACTGACGCAGCTCGACATGCCACCCCCACCGCCGGCCTCCGGCGGCAATGACTTCTTCGAGCTGCTAAGGAGCCTGCTGTTCTGGGCGGTCGCGCTGGGCATCGCCGTGTACTTCACGCGGAGCTTCCTGCGGCACGGTGGCGGCTCGAGCATCCTGCGCTGGCTGGCCGGGCTCGCGCCCGTTCGCCTGCTGCTGCGGCTGTGGAATGCGCTGTGGGGGCGGCTCCGGGGGTACGCCCGCGTCGTTGCCCAGAACCTGCCTCGCCGCGGCACTCCTGTAGCCCTGCCCGAGCGGACGCCCACCCCTCGACGCTCGTTCTTCCGCCGCCCCGGCTCGCTGCCGCCCAGGGAGCAGGTGTTGTACTACTACATAGACACCGTGCGCCGCGCTGGGAAGCAGGGCTTTCCTCGCCGCAGCAACCAGACTCCGCAGGAATACAGGGCCTCTCTGGAGCCCAACCTGCCGGAGGGGCAGCCGGATATAGAGGGGCTCACGAGGGCGTTCATCGAGGCGCGCTACAGCCCACATGAGGTGGAGATGGAGGAGGCGGGCCAGGCGCGCTCCCGATGGCAACGCCTGGGCGACGCCCTCAAGTCTCTGACGCGGGACCAGGACGCAAGGCGAACGTGATGTTTCCCCGGTCTGAGATAGCTCAACGCACTGGTTATCTCAGCAGTGGGTTCGGCAGGACCGCTCCCTCGGGCAGCAGTCATCCGCTGGTCGCTTTTGTGGTAGCCTTTCGTACGGCATCCGATTGAAGTGTGGCGCCTGTTATTCATTGCTTGCGAAAAATCTTCTCAACGCGTATCAGCGCGCGTGTGGGATACTTGGCTAACGCTCAGAACGCCGAGGTCCCAATGCTCACACGCAGTCAGTATCAGTCTCGGTCCGAGACAAGCAGAAGACTATCTGTGAAACCTTCGCGAGACTACGCGATCACCCAACACTACTCTCGTTCCAGCAGATTGCTGCTCCTGACCATCCTCGGTTCGATGACACTGTACTGGGTGCTCTTCCTCCTAACGCGGGCCAGGAGCTTCGATCTCCGTCCGACACTGGTGCTCGAGAGGTGGACTTGGCTGCGCCAGGTTGCGGACTATATCACACCCAACAGCCTGATAACGGCTGGCCCCGGGAGTGAGCAGGCCATTACCAACCGAGTGATCTACGTAGTCACAGCTATTGGGCTAGTCGCACTGTGGACGATTGCACTGTGGTTGGTCCGACCTGGAGTCTACAGCCTCCAGTTGCGCTGGATACTGTTACCGGTGCTGCTCTTCAGCCTCCCACTCATACTGCTTCCCGCTATGTGGTCTGATGACCTGTACGTCTACGCGTTCTACGGCCGCATGATAGATACGTATGGAGCGAACCCCTTGCTCGTGCCTCCGGCACGGTTCACAGGTGATCCTAATCTGGTGGGGTTGTATTGGACCGAAACGACGTCCACCCAGGGTCCACTCTGGCTCCTGATGCTGGGAGCTCTAACGGCTATGGCCGGTGATTCTATGCTCGCAAACCTGCTCCTGTACAAGGCAGCAGACTTGCTGCTTCATGTTTCGACCATCGCACTTGTCTGGACAGCGCTCAAGGCTATCCGGCCAGAAGCCGCCGCTTGGGCCGCAGTGTACTATGGCTGGAATCCGTATGTCCTTCTCGAGGTCATAGGACATGGACACAGTGACATCATGATCTGCGTGTTGCTCGCCGCGAGCATGGTGGCTGTGACGAGGCATTGGTGGTTGCTTGCGGCAGCATGTGTAGCTGCTGGCGCACTCGTCAAGTTGCCCGTGCTGCTGCTTCTGCCTCTGCTCGTGCTTGCCCGACTTCGTGAACTTCCTGATCTGGCTAGCAGGATCAGGGCGCTGGCGAGTATGACCCTGGCGGCGGCGGTGACCGCTCTTCTGCTGTACGCTCCTCTATGGGGAGGTATGGCTCTCATAAACAACCTGGCAGACAATCCCGCTGCTCGCACCTATATCAACTCCCCTTGGTGGTTTCTGATGATGCAGATATGGTCGGTGATAGACCGTGTGCGCCCCGCCGACATTATCGTCGTGCTGAACCCGGTTCGTCACCTGATGTTCGCACTCGCGTTGTTACTGTTGCTGCGAGCCGTCTGGAGGGGATGGGATCTGCGCGACGTTTGGGTGTGGGGGTGGTTCGTGTACTGCTACTGGTTGGCGTACTCCTGGCCGTGGTATTTCGTGCCGGTGGTACCTGTTGCAGCCATACGAGGGCCTGGGAGGTCCGCTGCAATGGTTGGCACGGTCACACTCGGAGCCTTGCTATTTTGGGTGGGATACCCGCACCACACACTCGGATCATTGCAATGGCTGGGACTGTACAGTCTGGTGCCCCTGTATGTGGGACCCATAATAGTAGCTCTCTGGTTCAGCTTCACCATCTGCATCAGAGCGACCCGTGAGAGGGAAGCCCGTAGCGACTTAGGAGCCGTTTAGGTCGTTTCCCGCGACGCGGCGCCGACGTGCGCGACTGCCCATAGCAGGACCAACGCAGTCGGTAATGGAATCAGCAGCCAGTGTGGGAGCATCTCCTCTGGGTGCAAAGCTTGGACAGACCAGCCAGGACACGTAGAGTATCACGGTGAGGATTATCGAGGGCAACACAACCAATAGAAGTATGCGCCGGACGTCGGCTGGTTGTGTCAGACGAGGCAACTACCCTTGATTGAGTGCTACTGTGTCACCTTTCTCCGTGATCGGCACACGTAGATACGTGCATCACTAGCCCACGCCTGGAGCCAGGTGAATGGGCGCTGATACCTGCGTCTCATTGCAGAGGCGACCCCAAGTAGAATGAGTAAAGCGTAGCCAAGACCCGATATGATCATCCCGGCCTGGAGCACTCTTGACTCGTAGCGAAG
>JADDPP010000208.1 GCA_016781845.1 Rubrobacter sp. | reverse complement strand
CCCTGTACTATCGGAACCATGTCGATGGACCTGCTTATCGGGGAGTACCAGATGCAGTTGGAGCACGTGGCGAGGCACCTGCGGCGGCGGGAGCGGGAATGGGGACTGGAGTACTCGTTGGGAGCGCCGGCCCCCGAGTCCGCGATCCAGCAGGCGCAGCGGCGCCTGGGCGTCGCGCTGCCCACACAGGTCGAGCGGTTCTACCGGTACTACGATGGCCTGAGTGCCGCTGATCCGCCCCTGGAGGTGTTCCCACTGGAGCGGTTGGCATTCGTCCACCGCGACCGCCTCCGCTTCGCCGTGGTGGACGGGCGGCACGACCTGTGTTTCGACGTCTCGGGGGTGAACGAGGCGGGACAGTGGGATATAGTCGTTGCCGCGACTGGATACAGGGTCACGATGACGATGGCCAGCTTCTGGTCCAACAAGCTCTGGGCCTGGATCGATCAGCGCCGGGCGATCTGGATGCCGGAACCGGGGGATTGGGATTACGTACCTCCTGCGCCATACCCCAGATTGTCGGGTTGAGGTCGCTCTGTGTGGGGGGAGGGACGTGGCATGGGGAGAGCAAGGTGACAGACGTGACACGTGCCTACGAGCAGAACTCTCGGTACGAAGAGATTCTCATCCGGGCCTTCGTGGCTCCGGGTAAACGGGAGCGGTTCCTGAAGCTGCTGGCGAGCCTGAAGGGGCGGAGGAAGCTCATCGGTCAGCTTGCCCACTTCTACGACCTCGACCCGCGCTTCGCCCACCGTATACCCCCCTTCCGAGCAGACGGTCGAGGAGATATACCGCATGCTCAGGCGGAAGGGTGCTCCCGAGACGTGCTACGTGATGGGGTACAGCGAACTCGACGGCCGCGCGGTCGATCTGCGTGGGGCACTGGAAGAGATCGTGGGCAGATCGTTCGGGAACTTCCTGTCCTGTATCCCCGGGAAGTTCGGCTACTTCGAGGGGGAGGAGCCGAACGAGCGGTACATCTTAGAGCGGTAGGCGCCGTACCTCGGACGTTGGGCAGACAAACGTAACCGGGATTATCGCGCCTTGAATATCTCCACAGGTTGGGTATGAAGAGTAAGAAGGCACCGCTGTACAGGGAGAACACGGACGATGGATCGTGGCTCGAAACTGGAACTAGGACGGCTATCTGTAACGCCTGCTGCCGCTGAGGCCCTCGATGAGAACGGCCAAGTAGTGGAGAATTTCATAACACGTCACCAGCACGGAGACTGGGGTGACGTCACCGATGAGGACGGCGAGGAGAATGAGCAGGCACTCCGATCTAGGGGTCCAGTCCGAAGCGCCTACGTGCTAGATGACGGGGAGATCTTGTGGGTCACAACAGAGCCGGATCGCGGACGGACGATCGTACACCTCGTGTTCGAGTGAACTGGGTACGGCGATGAGCTTTGATTAGAGCATAATCTCGATTCTCGGAAGTGAGAGAGTGTGCAGACCTCTCTTACCGTATATCCGTAG
>JADDPP010000112.1 GCA_016781845.1 Rubrobacter sp. | reverse complement strand
GGTAATACCCTGCCCCTGATACCTGGGTGGTGACATTCGTCCGCTAGACGGTGACTGGCTCCGCAGCGGGCTCGTGAGCGAACAGGAACTCGCCGTCGAGCGCGTCTACTACTATCGTGTCGCCCTCGCGGTACTCACCGGAGAGCAGCTTCAGGGCGAGTGGATCCACCAACCTGTGCTGGATCGTGCGCTTCAGGGGGCGCGCGCCGTACGCGGGGTCGTAGCCCTGCGCGGCGAGCAGCTCCTTCGCGCTCTCGGTCAGCTCCAGCCCAACTCGCCGCTCCGCGAGCCGCTTGCGCAGACCTTCGAGCTGGATGTCCACTATCTTCTTCGTCTGCTCCAGGCCGAGCGAGTGGAACACTATCACCTCGTCTATGCGGTTGAGGAACTCCGGACGGAACTGCGAGCGCAGAGCGTCCATCACCCGCTCCTGCATCAGCTCATCCTGGTCCTCGCCCAGCTCCGTGATGTACGCGCTGCCCACGTTGCTCGTCATGATTATCACAGTGTTCCTGAAGTCCACCGTGCGCCCCTGGCCGTCCGTGAGCCTGCCATCATCGAGCACCTGCAGCAGCACGTTGAACACATCCGAGTGCGCCTTCTCGATCTCATCGAGCAGGATCACGCTGTACGGTCGCCTCCGCACGGCCTCCGTTAGCTGGCCGCCCTCCTCGTAGCCCACATAGCCGGGGGGCGCGCCTATGAGCCGCGAGACGCTGTACTTCTCCATGTACTCGCTCATGTCGATGCGCACCATCGCCTGTTCATCATCGAACAGGAACTCGGCGAGCGCCCGCGCGGTCTCGGTCTTGCCCACGCCCGTCGGGCCGAGGAAGATGAAGGAGCCGAGCGGACGGTTCGGGTCCTGCAGCCCGGCACGCGCGCGTCGGATGGAGTTGGCGACGGCCTTCAGGGCGTCGTCCTGGCCGACCACGCGCAGGCGCAGACGGTCCTCCATCCGCAGCAGCTTCTGGACCTCACCCTCCATGAGCCTGCTTACGGGCACGCCAGTCCACCGGCTCACGACTTCAGCGATGTCGTCCTCGTCCACTTCCTCCTTGACGAGCGCTTCCGCCTGCCCTGCGGCCAGCCGCCCCTCGGCCTCCGCAAGGCGCTGCTGCAGGCTGGCAAGCTCCGAGTAGCGCAGCTGGGCCGCGCGGTTGTAGTCGTACGCGCGCTCCGCCTGCTCTATCTCCGTACGCACCCGGTCAATCTGCTCCTTGATGGCGCTGACCTCGGTTAGCGCGGCTTTCTCCTGCTCCCACCGTGCCTTGAGCCCCGCGCTCTGCTCCTTGAGGTCCGCGAGCTCCCTTTCGAGGCTCTCCAGCCTCTGGCGAGACGCCTCGTCCGTCTCCTTGCGAAGAGCCTCGCGCTCGATCTCCAGCTGCAGGATGCGCCGCTCTATCTCGTCGAGCTCAACCGGCATGGAGTCTATCTCCATACGGATGCGGCTCGCTGCCTCGTCCACAAGGTCAATCGCCTTGTCGGGCAGGAAGCGGTCCGTGATGTAGCGGTGGGAGAGCACTGCCGCCGCCACGAGCGCGGAGTCCTTGATGCGCACGCCGTGGTGTACCTCGTAGCGTTCCCGCAGGCCGCGCAGGATCGAGATGGTATCCTCCACACTCGGCTCGTTCACGAACACGGGCTGGAACCTGCGCTCGAGGGCGGCGTCCTTTTCTATGTGCTTACGGTACTCGTCCAGAGTCGTCGCGCCTATTGCATGCAGCTCCCCACGAGCGAGCATCGGCTTGAGCATATTCGAGGCGTCCATGGAGCCCTCTGCAGCACCCGCGCCGACGACCGTGTGCAGCTCATCTATGAAGAGGATGATTCGCCCCTCCCCCTCGGTCACTTCCTTGAGGACGGCCTTAAGGCGCTCTTCAAACTCGCCGCGGAACTTCGCGCCCGCTACAAGCGCGCCCAGGTCAAGCGCCACGACCTTGCGGTCCTTGAGGCTCTCCGGTACGTCGCCCCGCACGATGCGCTGAGCCAGACCCTCGACGATCGCGGTCTTACCGACCCCCGGCTCACCTATCAGTACAGGGTTGTTCTTCGTTCGCCTCGATAGCACCTGGATTACCCGGCGTATCTCCTCGTCGCGCCCGATGACGGGGTCCAGCTTGCCCTCGGCGGCGGCTGCGGTGAGGTCACGCCCGTACTTTTCCAGGGCCTGGTACTTCTCCTCCGGGTTGGGGTCGGTGACGCGCTGGCTGCCCCGCACGCTCGCAAGCGCCGACAGCACCGCCTCGCGCGTGACGCCCTGGTTCTTGAGCAGCCTTCCGGCGGCTCCCGTGTCGTCACAGAGCGCGAGCAGCAGGTGCTCCGTGCTCAGGTACTCGTCCTTGAGCTGCCCGGCCTCCGTCTGCGCGGCGCTGAGGATGCGCGAGAGCCGAGGCGAGACGTACACCTGCACGTCCGTCCCGTGTACGCGGGGCAGCCGGTCAAGCTCCCCGCGCAGGGTGGAGACCAGTCCCTGAGGCTGCACGCCCGCCGCCTGTACGACCGCGGGGACTATCCCCTCCGGCTGTGTCAGCAGCGCGAGCAACAAGTGCTCCGGCTCAATCTGGCTGTGGTGGTGCTCCTGCGCCTCGGACTGGGCGTCAACAAGTGCTTGACGCGCTTTCTCGGTCCACTTCTCTGTGCTCATCGTTACAATCTCCTACCAAAAATCAGTTGAATCTCGTTTTGCAATAGAGTGTCTATCTGCCGGGTCGGGTCTTACGTCCGACCCCAAAAGGTTTGCGAATAAGTAACAGTCATAGGGACAGGTCCTGTGCCCGCTCCCGAATGCGCCTTTTGTGAACAACTATCAGAGTAGAAAGAAGGCAGGTGACACGCTTGCCACCTGCCTTCTGGGTCCCGTCGTGCGTGTTGGCGAGGGGCAGCAGGGGTTACTGCGTCTGCTCCTGCGACTGCTCGACGGTACCGCTGGACTCGCGGTTCGTCTCGAGCGTACCCGGTTCGGATGTCAGGCTCTCGCGAGCGGCCTGGCCGGTCTCCTCGGTGCGAGGAGCGGTGCCGCCAGCGAGTTCCTGCCGGCCCTGGACATCAATCTTGATCTGGCGCGGCCGCACCTCCGGGGCCTTCGGCAGCGTCAGGACAAGCTCGCCGTTCTCGAAGCGGGCCTGCGCCTGATCCGCCTGCACCCGCTGCGGCAGCGTGACGGTGCGCGATACGGCGCCCATGCGGCGCTCCCTGAGCAGGTAGTTGCGGCCCTCCTGCTTCTTCTCCTGCTCCTGGTTGTACTGCGCGCTGATCGAGAGAGTGTCGCCAACGATCTGGACGTTCACGTCCTCGGGCTTGAATCCAGGCAGCGAGGCACGCACGGTGTACCCTTCGGGCGACTCATCGAGATCGAGCGCGAGGCCATAGCCAGAGCCGGGCTGGCCCGCGGCCACCATGCCGCCCGGGCGCACGAAAGACTCCTGGAAGAGCCGGTCCATCGCGTCGCGCAGAGTCAGGACCTCACGGAACGGATCGAAACGCTGAAGAGACATATCTATGTATCCTCCTTTCACTTTCTATCCTCTACTCGTGGTCTTCATCGCAGAGCGATGTAACAGGGGCATCGAGCGTGCCAGGACGGCGTATTAGTCGCCCGCTGCCTGGTGGTCTTCGTCCTCTCCCGGCCACCGCTTCATCTCGTGCCACTGCCGCCGGAGCCTGAGCACTTCCTGAATGCCCGCGTAATTGACGCCCTTGCGTGCCAGACGTGCTATCTCCCGTATTGTCTCCAGGTCGCGGTCGGAGTACCGGCGCGTACGCCCTTCCGTGCGCGCCGGGTCGAGCAGGCCGTGCTGCTCGTACTGCCGCAGCGTATGGGCATGCACCCCGGTCATCACCACCACGACGCTGATGGAGTACTTTGGGAAGCAGTCGTCTCGATAGCAGTCGAATATGTCCTCACTGTTTCTCACGGCTAGACTATAGCAAATCTAACAATGATTGTCAAGTTTTTCGACCGGGGCGTTTTCTGGGTCCCCGCCGAAAACGCTTGACGGTGCCCGCGCTTGGGTGTATCGTGCATCTGACCAGAAGCGGAGCCGCCTCGCAGAGCAACAGGAGCGTGAGGACCATGTCGGAGCAGCCCACTGACCAGAAGAGAGATGAGCCCGCGCCTGCGCGAACTGGGCGCGCCCGCAGGCGTGAAAGAGAGCAGGCTAACGGGAAGCATCTGGTGCGAGCCAGCTCGGTTGCGGGTCCACTCGACGACGCGGAGTGGCGTGAGCGCAACGGCTTTCCCGCGGAGGACGAGAAACCATTCCCGGTTATCGTTGACCTCAACCTGCAGCACGAGGAAGGACTCGACGGCGCGGAGGAGCGTTTTCGAGAGCTGTATAAGGACGTGACCAAGGGCGGCCCCACGCGGGGCGACTTCACGGTCATCTCGAACACGTACGTCAGCTGCCAGTTGAGCATGAACGAGGTGCGCGAGCTAATAAGAGAAGACGCAAAGTACCCTGATAGGAAGAAGCACGCTATCTACAGGGTGTGGCCCGATTTCCCAATCAGGCCCTTGACCGACCGCTCGGTCACGACCGTCAAGGCTGACGCCGCCCGGCGCTCCTTCGCGGCGGCTGGTAACAACATCACCTGGGCGGTGCTCGACACTGGTATCCAGGGCGACCATCCCCACTTCGCGAAGTACGATACGCTTGGCGGCGACGTGAAGAAGCTGCACAGGGATTTCACTCGGGATTACGATCGAGATGACCCTGACGCGAGGGACTTGAGTATAGCGAACGCGCTTACTGACAGTTACGGCCACGGCACACACGTTGCCGGCATCATCGCCGGCTGTATGCCCGAGTCGGTCGAGAAGGTGCACATCGTGCAGCACACCGATGATCAGTTCAGCGTGGAACCCGTCAAGCCGAGGCAGCTAGCCGACGGAGATGAGCTCGCGGGGGTTGCGCCTCAGTGCAAGCTGATCAGCTTGAAGGTGTACGACGATGACAGCGACTCCGAATGCGCGGACCTCTCGAGCAATATGATCAAGGCGTTGGCGTACGTCCGCGAGCGCCTCAACGGCAACCGCAAGGTGCTGCGGGTCCACGGAGTGAACATCAGCTTCGGGTACGAGTTCGACGCGGACTGGTTCGCGTGTGGACAGAGTCCACTCTGCGTCGAGGTGGATCGTCTCGTACGCTCAGGTGTCGTGGTGGTGGTGTCAGCCGGAAACACCGGCTACGGCAAGCTGGATTCTAGGGCCTTCTCCGGGCGGTACACGCGGACTGGGATGGACCTGACGATCAATGACCCTGGCAACGCGGCGCTGGCTATCACCGTGGGAGCGACACATAGGGACATGCCACACACGTACGGGGTGTCGTTCTTCTCCTCTAAGGGCCCAACGGGTGACGGGCGCCTGAAGCCGGACCTGGTGGCTCCGGGCGAGCGCATTACCTCGTGTGCCGCTGGCAAGGACCTGCTGGAGATATACGGTGCGGAAGAGCCAGCAGCGGATGTGGCGACTTACACGGATAAGAGTGGCACCAGCCAGGCTGCGCCGCACGTCTCCGGCGCAATCGCCGCGTTCCTCTCCATTCGCCACGAGTTCATCGGCAGGCCGGACGAGGTCAAGCGTGTGTTCCTGGACAGCGCCACGTGCCTCGGCCGGGAGCGATACTTCCAGGGACACGGGCTTGTTGATCTGATGCGGGCAATACAGTCTGTGTGACCGGGCGCTCAGTGCTAAGGACCGAGTATTGGGTCGCTTCGCTCAGTCCTGTCTTCTTGGGAGGGTGATAATGGCACAACAGGTAGCGGGGTTCCCGTTCTGGGAGGTACGTTTCGACGAGCAGGGACGGCCGGTGGACTCATCCGCGATTGATGAGTTCGTTTCCGGGGTGGCG
>JADDPP010000325.1 GCA_016781845.1 Rubrobacter sp. | reverse complement strand
TACCGCTGCTTCAGATGGACGATGACTGGCTGGCGGACGCGCTACCGGAGGTCTACGGCAAGATCGGAGAACCTGCGCTCGAGCCGCTCCGAGCGTATCTGTTCGACCGCACCCAGGGCGTCTGGGGGCGTGTTACCGCGGCGCGGGCGCTGAAGCAGATCGGGCAGTACCATCCTCAGACACGTCCCCGCGTGGTGGATGCTTTGGCCTCGCGCCTCGCCCCTGAGCACTCGCAGGAGCCCGACGATGAGGTCCTCAACGGCTTCATCATCGGCTACCTGGTGGATCTGAAGGCGACGGAGGCGATGCCTGCGATCCGTGAGGCGTACGAGCAGGACCGGGTAGACACCTCGATTGTGGGTGAGCTCGGAGACGTGCAGGAGGACTTGGGACTGGCGGTTGAGAGCCCCAGGAGGACCAAACCGGACCAGGGGGTGAACCTTCGTTTGCGCTGCACCTGCTGCAACTACGAGCGGGAGCACGTTATTCAGCGAGTGTACTACGATCTGGGTACGGCGGAGCGCCAGAAGCGGGGGAAGGATACGGAGCGGAGCGCGGTGATCATCCCTGAGCGCATAAAGTGCCCGAAGTGTGGATCGGTGGACCAGTACGAGCTGACCCTGATGGCTCACGCAGCCATCACCGCCGAGATGCTCAAGCAGTTGGCACACCAGGAGGGCATCCAGTTGCCTGCCGAGGTTGATACCGATGGGGAGAGCCGGGTAACCCTCCTCCACTTCGCGCTTGAGGACGGTCGGGAGATGCATCCGCACGCCGCGCTGCAGATGTACCGCACAGAGGTGGAGGCGCGACCCGAGAACGGCACGCTGCGGCTACGGCTTGGCAACATCCTGCGTGTGCTGGGGTACCACGACGAGGCGAGGAAGCAGTACGAGGAGGCTGCCCGGCTCGATCCCCAGGACATTGAGGCGCACTACAACCTGGCCGCACTTGCCGAGGAGATGGGTGACCCGGCGGAGGCACGCCAGCGGTATGAGCGCGTACTCGAGCTCGGCGCCGGCTGGGGATTGTTCAAGGGTAAGCGCGGGAAGATAGTGGCAGCCGCACGGGAAGCACTAGCCGAGCTGGGAGTGCGGTCAGGGAGTCGGCACCTGCACACTGAGGACGGGCCGGTGTTGGTGCTGCCCAGTGCGAGCCCTGGTGACCACGTGCACTCACAGCAGCCCGCTCGGGCAGGGAGGAAGGTTGGACGCAACGAGCCGTGCCCGTGTGGCAGCGGCAAGAAGTACAAGAAGTGCCACGGTGCCTAGACCTGACACAGGGTGTGTAGCGGGCACAGAACAGCTTGCAGCCAGCGAGAGGCCTGGGATACGAGGAAGTAGTCCCCTACTGGATGTACTCGCATCGTCCCCTCAGCCTGGCGTGCTCCCCAGACACAGGAGTGGAGACCCTAATGTCCCCTGTCGGGGGTAGTGCGAGACTTCAAGAAGGCGCGGCCGTATTAGACATACCCCGGATGATCGGTACTGCATTACATATCAAGTTCCAGGTCGAGCCGCTCAAGCA
>JADDPP010000200.1 GCA_016781845.1 Rubrobacter sp. | reverse complement strand
TGTCATGTGAACTGCAAAGACCACGCAACTCGTCAGCTTCCTCGCTGCATATGCCTATGAGCATCATTCCCAGTCGTCACCGGCATTGTGACCGCGGATCATGGCCTCGTAGTCCTGCGCGGCGTGGTCGCGGATGTGGGTGTCCGAGAGCGGGTCACCGTACGCGGAGGGACTGGAGGAGATGTAGCAGCAGTAGTCCGCTACGCGCGACCGGTACGCCCTGCGGGTATTCGCCGCGGGCGGCTATCGCTCCAATCAGTGGCGGTGAGAGACCGCGCGTGTGGCGAAGAAAGCGCTACTTCGCCCGGGCAGGGGTCACCGGGAGGTACCCCGCCCTTGGCGGCGATTAATGTTCTGCTGCTTCTGGAACCCCGGCTCATCGGCGCTGCGCTTCGGGCTATCTCGACCCCGGAGAGTTTGAAGGAGGTACAATGACCCAGGCGACCGCGGCGAGAGGCGAGTGGAAAAGTCGCCCAGGTAAGTCCATGGCATCGAATCGTACCAGCCCGTAGTCGCCCGCTACGCTCGGCTCGACTTACGACCGCCGAGGATGGGCTGTCGGCCACCATAACATACGCGAGTCACCAGTAGAAGGGGAGGACGCGTGTGAGCACTACGAATACCGGTCGGCTGGGGCACGATGGGGATGGCCGCGCAGTCTACCTGCCAGGAAGGGACGCTGGGCTCGGGTTATCGCCGCAGCGGACCGCCTTGCTGGTGATAGACCCCGTAAACGACTTCCTTTCCGAGGGAGGGGCCGGCTGGGACCTGGTGAAGAACACCGTCCGGCTGCACGACGTGGTCGGTAACCTAAGGTGCGCGATCGAGGGCGCGCGGGAGCGTGGCGTCCCTGTCCTTTTCGGACCTATGGCGTACACCGAGCAGGACTACACGGACAAGCAACTGCACCGCCGCAGCGGGATCAACCGGCTCATGTTCGAGCGGAAGATGTTCCTCGCCGGCAGCTGGGGCGCCGACTTCCATCCTGACCTTAGGCCGCGGGAGGAGGAGACAGTGCTCCTGCCGCACAAGGGGATCGACGTATTTGAGACCGACCTGCCGGACCACCTCCAGAGAATGGGGATCACGCACCTGGTGATCGCCGGGATGACGGCTGGCCTGTGCTGCGAGTCCACGGGGCGGCACGCGATGGAGGAGGGGTACGACGTCACGTATCTCTCCGACGCCATCGGTGCGGAGAGCATCCCCGCCTACGAGGCGGCGATCCGCCTGAGCTACCCGCTGGTAGGCAACGCCGTAATGGAGGTTGGGGAGTTTCTCGCTGCCGTGGGAGCCTCGACTGACATTCGCCATGCGGTGCAGCCGGGGGATACGGTCTGCGGTTCCGATCGGGGGGAGATAGGCACGGTCGAGGAGGTGGTCGAGGCGACGCAGGAGACGGAAGCGTACATGCTGGTGCCACGTGGGCTGATCCTCAAGCAGGACACGTATATCCCGCTGGATGCTGTGGTCAGGCGGACCGGCACTGAGGTGTTCATCAACGTGCCCAAGCTGATCGTGGGCGAGATGCCCTGGACTGAGTCTCCTTCCCGGAGCAACCGGCAGGCAAAGCTTGGTCCTCGTGGCCAAGACGTCGAGAAGCTGTACGGCTCTCGCTCGCCATCCACCCACGAACGGTTAGACGGAGGGTATGGTACTCCTCAATGAGCCGCTATGGCTTGCTATCTTACAGATCAACCTGCGAGACCCGGGTCTGTAACCCAGAACCTGCCAATTGCGCAGACCGAAATCTTCGTACTCCCGCATCAGCCCGCGCCGGGCGCCGCATTCGAGCTGATTCTCCCGAAGGTCACCGACCAGGGGCGCAGGTCAGGTTCATTTCCAAGGGATCTACTAGGCTGCCGTCCGTAGAAACTAAAGCCGAGCCCAAACCGTCTGCGTGCATTCAGAACGGCTACTGTCTGGGCTTCTGCGGTATTGGGCAGCCGTCCGGGCCGCACACCCCTCGGGCAACCTCGGCGTCGCGCTCGATCCGCAGCTGTGCCTGTTGCCAGTCAAAGTCGATCGTCGGGTAGAACCTCTCCGGGTACTTCAGCGCCCAGATCTGCTTGCGAATGACGAAGTTCTCGGGATCCATCTCCAGCGCCCTCTGCCATTCGGCGAGCGCGGCGTCCCTGTTCCCCCTGGCCAGGAGCTCGCTGCCGAGCCGCAACCTCGTCTCGACGAGCTCCCGCTCGATCGCCGAGAGAACATAAGGAGGTGGCGTGCCCTCGGGCGATTGTTGGTCGAACTCTCCATTGATCAGTTTTCGGATCGTCTCAACATCCTCGGGCCGGTCCACGCTGAATCCGCCATACTTGGCGTACCGAATCGTTCCGTGCTCGTCCAGGAACACGCCGTTAGGAACCAGCTTGAACTCCAGCATTCGGCCAAGCAGGTTGTTCCGGTCCACGACGACCGGACAAGTAGCTCCTGCCTTCTCGACCCACGGGCGGGCGGCGTCCGCACCTTGGGTCTCAACTGCCACTGCTACGAGCTCGAAGTTCCGGTCGCGGTTCGCCTCATAGAAACGCTGCCAGCCTGGCAGCTGCTCGCGGCACCTTCACCACGAGCCCCACATAAAGATCAGCACCTTCTTACCCTGCAGTCCTGTGAACCGGAGTTCCCCGCCATCCAACAGGGGAAGCGACACATTCGGAAAGCGGTCGCCTACCGCCGGCACACTACTAGCCTCTGTAGTCATCGCTTGCCGACCTCCTTGTTCATCACTATGATCTCAATGCCTGAGACCCATTGCTCGCTCGATCTCGATGCCCTCCCGCCGGGCCTGCGCCCAAGAGAGGGGCAGATCATAGATTTCCCCGCTCTCCCCCACCTTCTGCAGCCTGCTTAGCGCCTCGAGAATGATCCGGCGCTGGAGCCGGCTGTGGAAGGGCACCCCAAAGTGGTGACCCATCATAAAGGGTACGAACACCGCGCGCGGGGGCTTGGCACGCTCAGTGATGTCTCTGGCGACTGTGATGGAGACCGTAGGTGCACCCCTCTGCTCGATAGCGCGCTGCACGAGCGCGACCGACTGGTGTCATATCGGTCAGGCGGGTGCGAGCAGCGCGATCTCCGTGCCGTCGTCCGCGACCGCTTCGGCTATCTCCTCGGCGAGCGTGCGCTCCAGGCGCTCGGGGTCCATGTTGTACCCGATGAACGAGTAGAAGTTCGGCGTCAGCCCGCCGATCACCCCCTCCCGCGCAAGCTCTTGCAGCCGCTCGATGGGCAAGATCACGTTCCTATCCCTGTTGGCGCCCACCGTCGGATACTTCAGCTGGTGGATCTCCAGCTCTGAGGGTTCGGAGGAGGACGGCACGCGCCTGAAGTTGTAGTCGCCCACGGGGTGCGCGACGTCGAACGGCAGCGTCCCCTTGGGCTGCACGCCGGCCGAGCTCACGAACGCCAGGCGCGACTCCGCCACCGGCTTGCCGAGCTTTGCTAGCGGCACATAGTCGTCCTTGGTGATCATAGAGCCGGGGTAGCGCTCGTTGATCGTGTCCCACAGGCCCGGATGAAGCTGCTTAGAGGTTTCCATCATGGATCCACTCTCCCGATCGCTTTACGAGGTAGAAGTGCAGGTCGAAGAAGAGGTGGGCGAGGGTGGCGTGATCCTTGGTCGAGAGCGTCTCGTGGATGAACTCCCGGTCCGTGGGCGGCACGTCAAGCAGCGGCTTGAGCGCCTCCACCCAGGCATTGTCGATCTCTCTGCGGCCCGCCTCCTCGTTGCCGTCGCCCAGGTGCAACCGCACGTAGCGGATCAGCTTCTCGGTATCGCCCGCGGCAACGGCATCCTTGAGGTACTTGAGTGACAAAGACGGGCTCCACACTTGCGGCTGTCCGTGTCGCAGGCGCAACTAGCGTGCCTCGGATGCCTGGCCGGAGCCAGCCCGTGTCCGGGGCAAATTACCCCCAACATCTGGCGTTGCTATATCTGGCACGAGTCCTGCCTGGGACCTCACCCAGCAGTAGTGTAGGGGGTGTGATTTGGCGGAGCTTACTGTCGGGCAGGAGGTGCAGGCTTTTGAACTGCCGGATGAGCAAGGCAGTCCATGGGTGCTCGATCAGCACCTCGCCGAGGGGCCGGTCGTGCTTGTATTCTACAGAGGAGACTGGTGACCATACTGCAACGGGCAGCTCGTGAGCTATGCCAGGAAGTATGAAGAGTTCCAGCGCCGTGGCGCGCACGTGGTCGGCATCAGCGTTGATCCTCCAGACCACAATGCCGCGATGGTCGAGAAGCTGGCCTTGCCGTTCCCACTGCTGTGCGATCCTCGGGGCGACCTGAGCCGAGCGTACGGCGTGTGGGACGAGCAAGGTCGCATGGCAATACCCGCCATCGTCCTGCTGGACAAGACGGGGACCGTCCGGTGGCTGTACGCAGGACGTGACTTCGCGGACAGGCCCGAGGATCAGACGCTGCTACGAGCCATTGACGAGATTGGCGATGAGGGGCAGCCCCGAGCGAGCGCGCCGGAGCTAAGGGTGACGGCGGAGGAAGCCAGCCACAGCATTCGGCGGGAGGCGTCGGCTGTGTCTCTGGAGCAGTTGCAGCCGTACTATCGGGGAGCCTACTACGCGACGGTCGCGCTGAAGCAACGACTTGCCGGGCTTGGCCCTGAGGGCAGGAGCGCCATCAGGCAGGTGAGCGCGTACCAGAGGATGGTACACGAGCAAGGCGAGGCGGTCCAACAGACGCTAGGAATGACGCGGGAGTAGCGTTAGCGGGCGGGCGTCCGGCTGAGCGGGGTGCCTCTTGGCGGCGACTGTCATAACGCGCGTCGGCAACCGATACCTGCCCTTCCTGGATTGGAGGTCGTACACTTCATGTCAGATCGAGTTACCGTAGGGATCATACAGGCGAGCCCTGTGTATATGGATCTGCAGGCAAGTGTGGACAAGGCGGTGGGGCTGATCCGGCAAGCCGCGGATAAGGGAGCTCGGCTCGTCACGTTCGGCGAGACGTGGCTCCCCGGCTATCCTGCCTGGCTCGATCACTGCCCAGAGGTAGCCTTGTGGAACCACCAGCCAACCAAGGAGGTCTTTGCACTGCTGCGCCAGAACAGCGTGGTTGTACCGGGCAAGGAGACTGAACGGTTGGCCACGTTAACGGGCGAGCTAGGTATCACGCTGGTGCTGGGGGTCAACGAGCGGGTGGACCGAGGCCCGGGTAACGGCACCCTCTACAACAGCCTCCTCGTCTTCTCTCCGGACGGCGAGCTTGCAAATCACCACCGGAAGCTGGTGCCCACGTATACAGAGCGTCTGGTGTGGGGACCGGGTGACGGTGAGGGGTTGAAGGCCGTAGACACGCCAGTGGGCCGGGTGGGCGGACTGGTGTGCTGGGAGCACTGGATGCCAATGGCGAGACAGGCCCTGCACACCTCGGGCGAGCACATACACGTCTCGGTGTGGCCCACCGCCCACGAGATGCACCAAGTGGCCAGCCGTCACTACGCGTTCGAGGGCAGGTGTTTTGTGCTGGCGGCGGGACTCCTGATGCGGGCGAGCGATCTGCCACCTCAGCTCTCGCGACCTCCGCAGTTGGCCGATGATCCGGACCAGCTGCTGCTAAGGGGTGGCAGCGCGATCATAGGACCGGACGGCAGCTACCTGGCAGGCCCCGTCTACGACGAGGAAACGATTCTACTGGCCGAACTCGACATGGCGGACATAGACAGGGAGAAGATGACGCTGGATGTCTCCGGCCACTACTTCCGCCCGGATGTGTTCAACGTGGCGGCACGTGAAGCTACAGAGTGACAGGAGCGTAGCGATCCGTAGCAAAGCCGCCCGGCTCCATTGACCGGTTCCCGCGTTACCTGCCGCACAACGCTTCCGACGGCGTAAGCGCTGCACGCTGCGTGCCGGACAGGTAACAACTACTCAGGGGTTACGCGGAGCAGGGATCTGGGAAAGTGTCGGACATAGAGGGGATCTGGGAAAGTGTCGGACATAGAG
>JADDPP010000361.1 GCA_016781845.1 Rubrobacter sp. | reverse complement strand
ATAATCGTTCCGACGGAGAGGCGCTCATCGGGCCGGTAGGGGCGAACCGGCTTCTCCTGCAGGTGCTTGATGTACATCTGCAGCGCCCGCGTCTCGAGTGCGGCCAGCTCCTCGTAGCCCTGCTCCTCTGCCCATTCGCTCCAGCGAGTGAGGACACCCCTGTAGTGAGGGACGGTCCCCCCGCTCGGCAGCCCCGACTCAACGGAGAGCAGGTAGCTGTCGATCCAGCCCGAGAGCGGGAAAGTTATCGTGCGTTTACGAGCGATTTGGCGCGGCATGGCTTCTCTCCAGTCGGTTGGTAACGGTGTAACTGTAGGCAGCGTATGAGGTTTCTAGTGAGGCTGCCAGAGGTTGCGATGCGAGTTCCGGAAAGTCGAAACAAACGTTTACGGTGTGTTGTGACCCCGGCCCGCGCTGCATAACCTTCCCTTAGTCCAGGGAGAGTAACGGAGGGGAGAACATGCAGCGGGAGAGCACGAGAAGTTCGCAACTAGGACTTACCAGCGGCATACACCGCGAGACCAGCGAGTTCATCGCGATGTCCGCCCCGGAGCGTGCCCGCAGGGGTGGACGACGCGGCAAGCTCTGGATACTCACCGAGCCTGCGTCCTCCACCGGGGGCGCGAGCGCGGCGGCGAAGCTAGTCATGGAGACCATCGAGGACGAGTACTACAACAGCCCCGCGCCGAGCATCACCACCGCACTGGAGGATGCGATACAGGCGGCTAACCGACTGCTGCACGACTACAACGCGGGGGCGCCCCTGCATAAGCAGGCGTACCTCGGCGTGACGTGCGCGGTGACACACGGCAAGGACTTGTACGTAGCGCAGGTGCAGCCGGCCCGCGCGATAGTCGTACACCAGGGCTCCCCACGAACATTCCCGGATGGTCCCCCGCGTCAGGAAGAGGACCTCACCCCGCTCGGGCTGGACTCCAGGGTTGAGGTTGAGCTGTACCGCAGCCCGTTCACACCGGGGGACACCGTAACTCTCCTCTCCGCGGGCCTCGCCAGGCTGATAGGACGAGCGGAGGACGAGTACGGCCTGTCGTACAAGGACCATGCCGGAGCCACCGCCTACCTCTCCCACCTCGCGGCGCGCGAGAACCTGCTCGACGAGCACGCGCTCGTGGTAGAGGAGCCCGCGCGAAGACCGTCGGGCGGCTCCCTTGAGAAGTTAGGACGCGAGTGGGTGCGCGGAAAGGTTGAGAGGAGTGCAGGGCCGCTGCGGCAGGTCGCCTCCCGTCTTGGCAAGAGCGGCGCCGAAGCTAAAGCAAGCTCGCAGGGGGCCGTCTCGTGGATACGCCAGAAGCAGGCGGACGCACCGAAGCTTCCGTTCTCGCTTCCAACGGCGTCGGCGCAGCTCGCACGCGGCAACCCGTCCAAACTCCAGGTGGTCTCGACGCTGATCGGTGTGGCGCTGCTGCTGCTCCTCGCCGTCGGACTCGGCACGCGAGCTTACAAAGGATACAGACAGACCACACAGTTTGAGTCCCTCGTCGCTGCCGCGCAGACCGAGCGCCAGCAGGCGCGAGGCAAGTCCACCCAGGAAGCCATGCGTCACCTGGAGGCAGCCGAGCAGAACCTGACGCAGGCGCAGCGGCTCTTGCCGGAGGACCGGCGCACGCGTGCCGAGCTGGCACGCCTCCAGGCGGATCGCGACGCGATGAACAAGGTGGAGCGCCTCTCCCGCCTGACCAGTCTCGGTAAGCTGCCAGTTTCAAAGCGGGCGACGAACACGAAGCTCATCGTCGTCGCGAAGAACGCCCTGCTGCTCGATGGCGCAACGGGCACGATTCGGATGTACGACCTGGGGGGCAAGCGCGCGTCCGTGCTCGCGCCGAACGCGTCGGTCCGCTTTGTCGGGCTGTCGTGGCGCGAGGGTGGTGTGCTGGGCCTTGACCGGACGGGCCGGGTCTGGGACTACGACCACTCATCGAAGGAGTGGAACTCCGTCAAGTTGGGGGGCAACGTCAGGTGGGCGGACGTGGTAGGATTCGACACGTATGGCACGCGCGCCTTCGTTGCTGTAAAGGGGCGCAAGGAAGTCCTCGCGTACTCCCTGAGCGCACCGTCGCAGCCGAAGGTCTTGCGTAGCAACATCAAGGGGCAGCCACTGATGCCCGCGAGTCTGAGCGCGGACGGCAATCTGTGGCTTATCCAGAGCCGCGACGACAGCATCTGGAAGCTCTCGGACGACCGTGTCACCCGCCGGATATGGGTGGACGCAGAGCCTCGCATCGAGGGCGCCTTCGGGCTGGTCACGCTCGACACGAACAAGTACCTGTACATGCTCGACAAGAAGCAGGAGCGCGTCCTCAAGATAGCACCCAACGGGCAGCTTCATTCCCAGATACATCTGCCTCGAGAGTTCAAGGGGGCGGAGCGCATAGCGGCTGTTTATCCGGACGAGGCGGCGGGACAGCTCTACCTCGTCGTTGACGGCGCCCTATACAAGGCGCCTCTCGCCAAGCCCGCGCCTCCCCAGTAGCCCTCCGGCCCTTCACATCGGGGCCGGAGTTTCATAACGGATGGCTGTTTGCAGCGCTATAGCAGAGTGTGAACGGGTGTGCTGGATGCAGCACACGCCGAGGGGAGGTCAGGTTGGCGGAGGGCGGGAAGCTGCGGCTGCTTATGGATTTGGACGGTGTGCTGTACCGGGGTGACGCCGCCCTGCCGGGTGTGGTGGAGTTTTTCGAGTGGGCGCGCGCGCGGGGACACGCGTACATGCTGGTGACGAACAACTCCGTGCGCACTCAGTCCGAGGTCGCGGCGAAGCTGGGAGCGATAGGGCTGCGCGTCGAGCCAGAGCAGATAGTGACTTCCGCCGTCGCGACGGTCGAGTGGCTGCGGACCCAGGCGCCGCACGGCGCGCGCGTTCAGGTGCTCGGCGGGAGCGGTCTGATGCAGGCCATGTTCTCGCCGGGTTCCCCGTTCATCCCTGACTGGCAGTGGCCCGAGTGGCTCGCCGTTGGTCAGGACCTGGACATAACGTATCAGAAGCTGGCTGGCGCGTGTCTCGCGGTGCAGCGGGGTGCGCGCGTCGTCCTGACGAACCCTGACACCTCGCTTCCAACTGAGCTTGGACTAACTCCGGGCGCGGGCGCCTGGAGTGCGGTAATCACGCTTGTGACGGGGGCAACGCCGGTGGTCATCGGCAAGCCCGAGCCGGGCATCCTGGAGATGGCGCTACGGCTGCTGCCACCGCAGGGAGATGTGGTGGTTGTGGGCGACCGGCTCGACACAGACATTCTGGCGGGCAAGCGGCTGGGCGCCAGGACCGTGCTCGTGCTCACCGGGGTCTCAACGCGCGAGGAGGCGGAGTCAGGAGCTATCAAGCCCGACTACATCTTCGAGGACCTCCCGCAGATGATCGAGATGTGGGAGCGAGGAACGGCGTAGGGGCATAGCGCGCTATGCCCCTGACCTGTTGTATGCGGCGGTGGGATTAGTGAGTTGCGGCGGCCTCTCTCTGCTCTTTAGCGTGCTGGACGACCTGCGCAGTCAGGTGCGCGGGTACCTCGTCATAGTGGGAGAACTCCATAGAGAAGAGCCCCCTGCCCTGGGTGATCGCGCGCAGATCACTGCTGTAGCGCTGCATCTCCGCCAGCGGCGCCTGCGCGCGTACCGTCGTCATCCCGTCTTCTGAGGGGTCCATGCCCTCGACCCTCGCCCGTCTGCCATTGAGGTCGCTCATCACGTCGCCAACGAGCTGGTCGGGCACCGTGATGGACACTTCCATCATCGGCTCCAGAAGGACGGGGCGGGCCTCGCTCACACCTTTCTTGAAGGCCTGCGAGGCGGCGAGCATGAACGCCATCTCGGAGGAATCAACGTTGTGGTAGCTGCCGTCCGTCAGCGTCACCCGCACGTTCACGATGGGGAAGCCCGCGACGACGCCCTCGACCATCGCCTGGTGTACGCCCTTCTCCACCGCCGGGAAGTAGTTCCGCGGCACAGCTCCTCCTACCACCGTTGATGCGAACTCAAACTCCTGTTCCGCGTTCGGCTCGATGTTGAGCACCACGTGGCCGTACTGCCCGTGACCGCCGGTCTGCTTCTTGTGCTTGTACTCGGCGCGTGCTGCGGCCGTGATGGTCTCCCGGTACGGCACAGTGGGCAGCGCGATCTCCACGCCCACCCCAAACTTGCGCTGCATGCGCTCCGCCATGATCTGTATGTGAGACTCGCCCATACCGCTGACGAGCGTCTCGCCCGTTATCGGGTCTCTGCTGATCTTCAGTGTTGGGTCTTCCTCTGCCATGCGGTGCAGGGCGGTGCCCATCTTGTCCAGGTCAGCCTTCGTCTTCGGTCGCAGCGCCGCAGTATAGCTGGGCTGCGGAAACTCTATCCCCCGCAGGAGGACGGGCCGTGTGGGGGACGCAAGAGTGTCGCCGGTGGAGGTTTCCGACAGCTTCGCGACGGCCCCGATGTCGCCCGCGCCTACACGGTCGGTAAGTTTCTGCTCCTTGCCCCGAACGAAGTAGAGCTGGCCTATTCGCTCGTCGTGATCGGTGCGAGCGTTCCTCACGTGGCTGTCGCTCGTGAGGGTCCCGCTATACACGCGGAACAGGCTCAGCTTGCCTACGAACGGATCAGCCACTGTCTTGAACACGAGGGTTCCCAGGGGCCCATCCGGGTCTGCCTTGAACTCCTCTACCGCCGCACCATCCTGGGCCTGCGCCACCTCGGGCCTGTCGAGGGGAGAGGGCGCGAGGTCAGCCAGGAAGTCCATCAGCTGCGCCGCGCCTACGAGGCAACCGGCGCTCGCCGCGAGCACGGGCACTATCGTTCCAGCGAGGATGCCGGCGCGCAGACCCGCCGCCATCTCCTCGGGCGTGAGCTCCCCGCCGTCCAGGTACTTCATCGTCAACTCATCGTCCGTTTCGGCAACGAGCTCGGTGAGCATCTCCTTGTAGCGCTCTGCATCGTTGGTCAGCTCCTCGGGCATAGGACGTTCCTCGAAGGCCCGGTCTCCCTTCGTCGGGTACATATACGCCTTGCCAGTCAGAACGTCCGCCACACCCTGGAAGCTCTGCTCCTGTCCGATAGGCAGCAGGAGCGGCACGACGTTGTTGCCCCACTGCGAACGCATCTGCTCGACCACGCCGTGGAAGTCCGCGTTCTCGCGGTCCATCTTGTTCACGACTACCACACGGGGGATGCCCGCCTTCGCGGCTTCCCTGTACTTCAGGTCGGAGCCGACCTCGATGCTCGAGTGCGCGTCTACAAGTATGACGGCGCAGTCGACGACGCGCATCGCGGATGTCATCTCTCCCACGAACTCCGAGTATCCCGGACAGTCCACCACGTTGAGCTTGCAGCCGTTGTGCTCGACGGGGATGACAGTCGCGCTTATCGAGGAGTGACGCTTGATCTCATCCGGATCGTAGTCGCTTACCGTGGTCCCGTCCAGCACCTTCCCCAACCGGGAGGTCGCGCCGCTTGCATACAGCATCGCCTCCGCGAGCGTTGTCTTGCCGATGCCACCGTGCGAGAAGAGGCCAACGTTGCGTATCTGTGCCGCAGGATAAGTCTTCATGGAGGTCTCCTTCCTTCAGACGCCGCACTGCTATTGTGGGGGTAGATTATATACCCAAACGTCCGGAGGTGGTAGAGCCACGGGAGCAAGACGCTGGATAAGGTCAAGGTTGTTATGGATGGGGCGGACCGTTGTACAGACACTGCGCAGTCGTTCTGTGCCGCGGCTCTGCATCCGCCAATGCCCTCGGTGGGTGATGTACTCGCCCCCTGACTGGGACTCGCGTGTCTATCAGTGGAGGCCGCGCTCCACGCGCGGCCTCCGGTCCTGGTGTTTCTAGGCTTGCTGGCTGCCTGGTACTTCTGGGCCGCCCCGCTTTCGCGAGAGGACAATGAGGCACCACGGCTTCCCGGCGTCCTCAGGCTCCAGGGGCCAGGGCAGGTATCCCTCAGGGACCTCGCCGAGCGCAACGTCGGTTACGGAGTGAAGTGCGAAGCCCGCCGCGGCTATAGCCTCTTAGT
>JADDPP010000257.1 GCA_016781845.1 Rubrobacter sp. | reverse complement strand
GTTTCATTGGCGGACCTGCCCCCTGGCCCGATCATCGGATTGACGGGCAATATCGCTTGCGGCAAGTCCACCGTGCTGCGCGTTCTCCGCGAGTTGGGCGCCCAGACGATAGACGCGGACGAACTGACGCATCGTGCGCTCGCGCCCGACGGAGCGGCCTACGACGGCGTAGTTCTCGCATTTGGCCCCGGCGTCTTGACCGAGGCCGGTGAGATAGATCGCGGGGCGCTGGGCCGGATCGTCTTCTCGGACCCCGCAGAGCTTGCGAGGCTGGAGGCCCTCGTACAACCACACGTGCGCGCACAGATCAACAAGCTGCTCGCGTCCGCATCGTCGCCCGTAGTGATTGACGCCATCAAGCTCTTCGAGGGTGGCCTTGCAGAAAGGTGTGACGAGGTATGGGTCGTGGTCTGCCGTCCCGAACAACAGGTGGAGCGGCTAATCCGGCGCAACAACTACTCCCGCGAGGAGGCCCTGATGAGGATACGGGCGCAGCCGCCCCAGGAAGCGAAGGTGCGACTGGCGGACGTGATAATTGACAACTCGGGCACGGAGGAAGAGACCCGGCGGCAGGTGACTTGTGCGTGGGAACGCGCTCTGTTGCCCCGCCCTCGTCGGTCCGCTACATAGCGTGTCACTGTGAGCACAGGCGCCCGGTCTTATCAGGCGTCTCCCGGCACTGAAGTACGGCCCTCGCACATTCAGAATGGCAGGTGCTACTCGTCCATCGGAATACGCACCACAGGAGAAGCGATTGGAAGCAAGGACACTTGAGCTCGTGTTCCCGAACGACACGAACACGCACGGAACTATCTTCGGCGGCACACTCGTCGCCTGGATGGACAAGGCCGCGGCGTACGCGGCGATCCGCTGTGCCCGCAGCGCGGTCGTTACCGCGGCCATTGACAGCATAGCTTTCGAGGTACCTATCAGACAGGGTGAGCTCGTGGAGTTGTACGCCCGCGTTGAGAAGGTGGGACGCACGAGCATGAGGGTGCGTGTAGAGGTCAGCCGTGAAGATCCCATGGATGGATCACGCGAGCTATGCACGGTTGGATACTTCACCATGGTAGCCGTTGACGCGGATGGCCGACCTAGACCGGTCGCGCAGTTGGACTGACACGCAGCCACGGATGCCTGCACTTCGGTACGGCGCTGTACCGGCCGAGGTGTTGCAAGCGGGCACAGTACCCGGTGAAATCCGCCGAAAAACAAAACGTGGAGAGGGAAGCATACGCTCCCCCCTCCACTACGGATAGCGAGTTCCAGCCGCGGATGCTACTCGTCGCGCCGCGGCAGCCCCCGGCTATCCATCTGGCCGCGTCCGCTCGGCTGAAATCCCTGAACAGGGCCGCGAGGCTCACGCGGCGGACGCTCCCCGCGCGGCTCCGGACGTTCAGCTCGCTGCTCCGGGCGCGGCCCCCTGTCGCCACCGCGATCTCCACGGCCCCCCCCTCGGGGCGGTCCACCCGGCCCAGGCCCCATGGTCGGGCGCGGTTCCTTCGGCGCTGGCATCTCGCCCGTGAGGACGGCGCGGTGTGAGAGACTCACCTTACCGTTGCGATCAATCTCTGTCACGATGACCTCAAGGGGGTCACCCTCCTTGACCACGTCCTCGACGCGCTCCACCCTGCCTTCGGCCAGCTCGCTGATGTGAACAAGGCCGTCCTTGCCCGGTAGCAGCTCGACGAACGCGCCGTACGGCATTATCCGTACAACCTTGCCGTTGTACGTCTGTCCGACCTCGACATCCTTCGTGATCGCCTCGATGCGGCGCCGGGCTTCCTCGGCGCTGGAAGCATCCGCGGAATAGATCAGGACGGAGCCATCGTCCTCGATGTCAATCTGCGCGCCTGTCGCGTCGGTAATGCCGCGGATCACCTTGCCGCCGGGGCCGATCACAGCGCCTATCTTCTCAGGATTGATCCTGAGGGTGAGGATGCGCGGCGCGTAGCCTGAGAGGTTGACACGTACCTGCGGAATCGCCTCCAGCATCCGGTTGAGTATGAAGGCCCTCGCCTCCGCTGCCTGCTCGAACGCTTCCTGGAGGATCTCGTACGAGATGCCGCCTAGCTTGAGATCCATCTGGAAGCCGGTGATGCCGTTCTCAGTGCCGGCCAGCTTGAGGTCCATGTCGCCCAGCGCATCCTCGATGCCCTGGATGTCCGTGAGAACCGCGTGCCGGCCCTGGTCGTCCGTCACCAGACCCATCGCGACGCCGGATACAGGCGCCTTGATGGGCACGCCCGCGTCCATCAGCGCGAGAGTGGAGCCGCAAACGCTGCCCATCGAGCTCGACCCGTTGGAGCTTACTACCTCGGAGACGACCCTTACCGTGTACGCGAACTCGTCCTCCTCCGGCATCACCTGTAGCAGCGAGCGCTCCACAAGCGCGCCGTGGCCTATGTCGCGGCGGCTGGGACCGCGCATGGGCTTCGTCTCACCTGTGCTGTAGGGCGGGAAGTTGTAGTGGTGCATGAAGCGCTTGGTCTCTTCCAGCCCGATATCATCGAGCCGCTGCTCCTCACGCCGCGTGCCTAGTGTGACCACGCTCACCACCTGGGTCTGCCCGCGGGTGAACACAGCGGAGCCGTGCGTGCGGGGCAGAAGTCCTACCTCCGCGCTCACGGGCCGGACCTCGTTCGTGCGCCTGTTGTCGGGGCGGATGCCCTCGTCGAGGATGCGCGTGCGTACCTGTTCCTTCACAAGCGCCTCGAACTCCTGTCCGGCGCGCTTGAGCAGGTCGTCGGCGTTCTCGCCATCCTGCGATACCAGCGCCTCGTAGAGCTGGCTGCGGGCAGCCGCGATCGCGTCCTCGCGCGTAGCCTTGTCCGCGTTGTACACAGCCTGACGAAGGGCGTCGCCTACCAGCGAGCGCACGCGGTCCCTGAACTCCTCGTCCACCTGGGGCAGCTGGTACTCATGCTTCGGCTTGCCGGCCTGCTCCATCAGCTGCCTCTGCAGCTCGATAACGGGCTGCATCTGCTCATGCGCGAAGCGGATCGCACCGAGCATCACCGGCTCCGGCAGCTGCTTCGCGGAGCCCTCCACCATCAGCACGGCCTCCGCGGTGCCCGCGACGGTGAGGTCCATCTCGCTCTCTTCGCGCTGGTCCGCGTCCGGGGTCAGCACGTACTCACCATTTATGTAGCCGACACGCGCAGAGCTGACGGGCCCTGAGAACGGTATGTCAGAGATGCAGAGCGCCGCGCTCGCCCCAATAACCGAGAGCAGGTCGGGCTCGTTGTGCTGGTCCGTGCTCATCACGGTGTTGACAATCTGCACCTCGTACTTATAGCCCTTTGGAAAGAGCGGGCGCAGGGGCCGGTCCGTGAGCCGCGCAGTGAGCGTTGCGCTCTCGGAAGGACGGCCCTCCCGTCGGATCCAGCCACCGGGTATCTTGCCTGCGGCGTACATCCGCTCTTCGTACTGTACGGTGAGCGGGAAGAAATCGAGCGAGCTCGGCTGCTCGGAGCGGGTCACCGTCGCGAGCACAACGGTGTCGCCGTAGCGGACGAGGACCGCTCCATCGGCCTGCCCGGCGAGCCTGCCGCTCTCTATGCTCAGTGGGCGTCCTGCCCACGTAGTCTCAAATCTACTTACCATGACCTGGTATCATTCTCCTCATGCAAAAGGCCCAGGACACTTCCCTGGGCCTAATGATCGTTCTATATTCGCTGGGCAGCACAAGATCGGCGGCTTAGGATAGCTTCCCCACCGCCATTTGCAGCCCTACACTTCATCCTAGCGGCGAAGCCCGAGGCTCTGGATGAGCTGGCGGTACCGCTCACGGTCGTGCCTCTGAATGTAAGCGAGCAGTCGTCGACGCCTTCCCACTAGCTTGAGAAGCCCGCGCCGCGTGTGGTGGTCGTGCTTGTTCTGGCGCAGGTGATCCGTCAGGTGTACGATCCGCTGCGTCAGCAGCGCAACCTGCACATCAGCCGAGCCCGTGTCGTTCTCGTGCTGGCGGTACTGCTCCACCACCGGCGCCTTCTCGGCAGCCCCTATAGCCATTCTTCCTCCTGTAACCTCTACTTATCTTTTCTATTCGGTAAAGTATAGCACACTCATTCCCGTGCAAAGGCAGCGGAAACAGGCTGATTGCACGGGCGGCGTGGAAGGCCTGCGACTTCCACCTCCGGCAACTGCGTGGAGGTGATACAAGCGCGTGTAGAGACGTTGCACGCAACGTCTGCGCAACTGCTGCCCGACCTGTCCACCCCCAGTAACACCCACCTTCACGTCGCCGTGCGGGGTCGCACGGTCATCAATGTACTGACTCGCGCCAGCCACTTCCTGTTCACGTCAGGGCGGCTATAATATCCCCTCCACGCCGACGTGTCGCATTGGCAAGGTGGAACCCCAACCAGACCCCTTCGACCTGGCGAACACCAGGAACATTTGACCGGTATCGGAGCAGGCCGTTCTCGGCACGTGCCTGGACGGGCTCGCGAACGGGCAAGGGCGCAAGTGATTGCACTAGCCTGAGCCGCTAGCGGGCTCGGAGGAAAGCCCGAAACCCCAGGACTTAACCCGAATCTCACTCGTCCACATAGGCTCCTCCGACATGTTACGTGCGCTTCGCCCTGGAAACAGACTCAGCCAATCTGACCGCTGCTACAATGCACAACGTCCGGTACGGTAGGCGGCGCGGCGACCGCGAGCACGTATTATGTAGCGCGATAGGGTGTATCCGCACTGGCACATCGGAAGCTTGCGAGAATATGAGAGTAGAACAACACATTCCGGGCTATTATGAATGCCCTCACACGATTCCTGGGCACCTGCTGTACGTGACAGGGCTCCTCCTCACCGAACAGTCCATCCAGGTCGAGTACACAATTACTCCACCCTTGCCAGAAGTGGATCTGGAGAGCGGAAGGGAGGCGATGCTCGAGTGGGAGTGCTCAGCAGAGGATGACGTGAGCAACGTATTCGCCCTGGCCGACCACGCCCAGAGACTATCTGAGAATGGGGAGAGGACTGAGGGTGTGCTCGCCCTCACTCCACCGCTGGCACCTGGGGCTAGGATGCTGCGTGTCTTTCTGGCCCCACTCCCCGAATCGGAGCATGAGCGGGAGCTGCTGTGTGACTTCGAGGTGCATCTGGTCCTGCGTGAGATCAGACCAACCGCAGATCAGCCTCCTGAAGGGTGGCATAGAGATGTAAGGTCACCGGAGCGGCGTATCCCGGTCGGCGTAGAATGCCTTGACGTCATTCCGGGGCACGTACTTCGCATCGAGGAGGTGCAACTCGACGAGCAGGGCATCCACATCCCGTTTACCGTTGCCCACCGGTCCCGCCCGTAGACCCAACGCCCGGGATTCCCTGGATGGTTGCACTGACAATCTGGGCTGAGGACGACCTTGCCAACGTGTATTACGACGGCGAGATCTTCTTGGAGCAGTCCGAGGACGGCCTGCGCACGCAGGGATTGTGTTGGCTTGCTCCGCCGGCTCGGGAAGCGCGGCGGCTCAGGTTTTACTCGGGACCCTACACCAGACCTGAGGCAGCTGACACTCGGCAATGTAGATTCGAGATCATCCTTGGTTAGGTCCATTCACGCCGCAGGTTGGGACAGATGGTGCCTACGACCCGTGGGGTGAGCAGATAGGCAGCACCGGCAGTGGGTGGTACAATCCGTTCCGCTACACCGGCACGTACCTGGACGGGGCGACGGGGATGTACCAGATGGGGGCGAGGTACTACCAGCCGAATACAGGCAGGTTCACCCAGCTCGACCCACTGCCGTGATCCATCGATGATGGCCAGCGATACTCCTATACGATGGGCAACCTGGCGAACTACATCGCCCCGACGGGAACCAGCCACGTCGCTGCACATCATTGCCAAAACTATTCGATAAAGGTGAGGAAAATCGTCGGCTGGAAGAGGGGAGCGTCCTGGGTCACCTGCACGACCGCATGCAGTGAACTGGTTGTGGCTGGAGGTTGAAAGGCTGCAGGGCTTATGTCGGTGGCAGCACAGACGGTCTCATGACATCCTAGA